>NZ_JBFRFW010000007.1:0-310235 GCF_052115025.1 Bradyrhizobium sp. 2TAF24
CGATCGCGGCTGACGGGCAATACGGCGTGTTCTTCGCTGCCCATCAGGTCGCCACCATCGACTTGACGGGCTCAAAAAGTGTCGGTGATGTCTCCGAACGGGTGTCGGCCATGTCCCCGGACTGAACATCAAGCCCGGCAATGACGCGGTGGATGTGGCGTGCTCCGAGCGTGGACGCGATCGCCGCAACGGGGCTGCGTTCGCGCTCGCCCTACACCGTCACAGCGGCCGGCCGGGAGCGCACCCCGATCACGATGATCAGTCCGGCCACGAGCAGAACGAGGCTGCTCGCGCTGAACACGCCGCTGGTACCGCTGAAGTCGTAGAGCATGCCGCCCGCGGCGGCGCCGATCGCGATCGCGAGCTGCACGGCCGCCACCAGAAGTCCGCCGGCGCTCTCAGCCTGATCGGGGACCGTGCGCGTCAGCCAGGTCGACCACGCCACCGGAACCGCGCCGAACGCCAGCCCCCACAGCGCCACCATCACCGCGTCCGCGGCCGGACTGGCCAGGGCAACGAGACTGATGCCGAGAACGCCCATCAGCAGCGGCATCGCAATCAGGGTCAGCCGCAGGCTGCGCTCCAGCATCGGGCCCGCGAGCCACGTGCCCAGGAAGTTGGCGATGCCGAACCCGAGCAGGATAGCCGAGACCGCGCCGATGCCGGCGCCGGTCACCGTCTCCAGGAACGGGCGGATATAGGTGAAGAAGGCGAAGTGTCCGGTGAAGACCAGCATCGCGGCGAGCATGCCGAGACCGATGCCGGGGCGCATCAGCACATCGACCAGCGTGCGCAGGCGCGTCAGGCCGCTCGGCGCCATGCTCGGCAACGTCGCGAGCTGGACGACCAGCGTCACCACGCCCAGCACCAGGGTGATCAGGAACACATTGCGCCAGCCGATGATCTCGCCGAGATAGCTGCCGACCGGGGCCGCGAGGATGGTCGCGGCGGACACGCCGGTGAAGATCATCGACAGCGCCCGCGGCACCAGCGGCTCCGGCACGAGCCGCATGGCCACCGCCGCCGACATCGTCCAGAAACCGCCGAGCGCGATCCCGAGCAGAACGCGGCCGAGCAGCAGGAAGGTCAGCCCCGGCGCGAAGGCGACCAGCAGGTTCGAGACGATCAGCAGCACCGAAAACGCCAGCAGCACGTGCCGGCGGTCGACCCGGCGCGTCGCCGCCGAGATCAGCAGGCTCGTCACCAGGGCCACCACTGCGGTGACGGTTACGGCCTGGCCGGCGACGCCCTCGCTGATGCGCAGGTCCGCCGCCATCGGCGTCAGCAGGCTCGCCGGCAGAAACTCCGCCGTCACCAGGCTGAACACGCCGAGCGCCATCGACACCACGGCAGCCCATGCCGGCGTCTCGCCCGTGCGGCTCTGCTGAGCCGGCTGCACCACTTCACTCATCTGCCCCTCCATTCGCGGCAACGTCTTGCGGTGCAGCAAATAGGATGGCGGATCCGGACGATCCATGCCATAAAGTCCGGCATGCTTGATCATACGTCCGATAATCGCGCCGATATGGAGAGGGCGCCGACCCCTGCGGACCTTGTGAGCGAACTGCTCATGGGCATGCGCCTGGTCGGGCTCAAGTATCACCGCATCCAGATCCCCCCGCCGTTCGGGATCCGGTTCGGTGCGGCCGAAGGACGGGCCCAGTTCCACTTCGTCGCGCGCGGTCCGGTGTTCCTGCGCAGCGCCGATCAGGTGATCGCCATGACCACCGGCGATGCGGTGCTGATGCCGCGCGGCGGCGCGCACGATCTCGTGTCCGAAGCCGACATGCCCGGCCGCTGCGTTACCGCGTTCGAGACCGCGCCGCTGTGTCCGAGCGTCAGCGACATCAACGCCTGCGGTAACGGCGCCGCCGATGCCGGCGGCGCGCTGATTTTCAGCGGCTGCATGGCGTTCGACCTCGGCAGCATGCATCCGCTGGTGGCCCTGATGCCCGATGTCATGCTGGTGGGCACGCTGCTGGAGCGCTACCCCGAGATCCTGCCGATGCTGGAAGCGATGGAGCGCGAGAGCTGCGGCGAGCGCGCCGGCTTTGCCGGCATCCTGGCGCGGCTCGCCGATGTGGTGTCGGCGTTCATTGTCCGGGCGTGGGTGGAATGCGGCTGCGGCGACAGCAGTGGCTGGGTGGCGGCGCTGCGCGATCCGCGCCTTGGCCGCGTCATCGCCGCGCTGCATCGCGATCCCGGCAGGAACTGGACGGTCGCCGATCTCGCCGCCGAGATGGGCAGCTCGCGCTCGGTGTTCGCCGAACGGTTTCTGGAGGTCACCGGCATGACGCCGGTGCGCTATCTCACGGAGCTGCGCATGCGGCTGGCGTCACAATGGATCGGCCGCGACCGCATGTCGATCGATGTCGCCGCCCATCGCCTGGGCTACGGCTCGCAGGCCGCCTTCAGCCGCGCCTTCAAGCGCGTGATCGGACACCCGCCCGGCGCGATGCGCGACGGCGCCGCTTGAGCGCTGCGCCGTGCCGATGCAACGCGGCGCTATGCCACCACCACGGACAACCCGGCCTTCCTGAACTGCGCCGCCAGCGCCGCGGGCGGCGCGGCATCGGTGACGAGCCTTGCAAAATCGTCAGCCGCCCCGAGCCGCGCCACCGCACGGCGGCTGAACTTGGTGGCGTCGCCGACGGCGACCGCCATGTCGGCACGACGCAGCGCCGCGCGTTTCACCGCGATCTTGTCGAGATCGAAATCCATCAGCGCGCCGTCGTCGTCGAAGCCGGAGAAGCCGAGGAACGCGCAGTCGAAGTGGATCTCGTTGATGGCGGCGACGGTCGCCGCGCCGACCAGCGAGCCGTCGGGCCCGCGGCAGGCGCCACCGAACACCTGCAGCTCGATGCCCTCGTTCCCCGCCAGCAGCATCGCCACCGCAAGGCTGGTGGTGAACACCCGCAGCCCCGTGCGCTGGCGCAGCCGCCGCGCCACCGCCTCCACCGTGGTGCCGACATCGAGGAACACCGAGGCGCCGTCCGGCACCAGCGCCGCCGCGGCGAGGCCGATGCGCGCCTTGCCCTCCATCGAGCGGCCGTGCTTCTCGGCATAGCCGAGGCGCACGGTGGAATCGCGCACGCCGGCGCCGCCGTGAAAGCGCTGCAGCAGGCGGCCGCGGTCGAGCTGGATGATGTCGCGGCGGATCGACTGCGCCGACACCGCGAAGTGCTGCGCCAGCATCTCGATGGTGGCAAAGCCCTTCTCGCCGACGATCCGCACGATCTCGTGCTGCCGGGGCGTGATTTCGTCGGTCGGCCCGTTCGCGCTCGCCATGCCGCTTTTCCTGCGATGGAAGATATCTTACATATCCATGGCTTCCGCCGACATCAAGCTGGCGGGCACCGCTCCGACCAGCGCACAGAGAGACGAAGCCACCATGACAACCGCCCTGCGATGGCACCCGAACGCCAAGATCCTGTCGAACGGCGACCGCACCTTCGACCCGGCGGCCCTGCGCTGGACGGATAGTCCGCCGCCCGCGGAGGCCAGTGAAGCCGTCTCGCCGGTCGAGGCCCTGCAGCGGTTCGCGCCGGCCGGCCGGCTGCGCCGCGTGCCGATCGGGATCATCGGGCCGCGCGAGGCCACGGCCGCGCAATGCGACCTCGCCGAAGCACTCGGCGAAGCGCTGGCGCGCCATGGCCTGCAGATGCTGTGCGGCGGCAAGAACGGCGTGATGGAAGCCGCCTGCCGCGGCCATGCCGCCGGCGGCGGCCTGCCGGTCGGTCTCCTCCCCGACGAGGAATGGGACGCCGCCAACCCCTATGTCGCCATCCCCATCGCCACCGGCATCGGCCCGGCGCGCAACGCCATCATCGCCCGCGCCTGCCTTGCGCTGGTCGCGGTCGGCGGCGGCGTCGGCACGCTGTCGGAGATGGCGCTGGGGCTGCAGTTCAGGCGCCTGGTGCTGGCGCTCGCGGACGCGCCCCAGGTCGAGGCGGTGCCGCGGCTGCCCTCGGTGGACGCGGCCCTGGCGCGAATCGCCGCACGGGTGCTCGCTCTCGATGACCATATGTAATATTTCTTCCACGCGTCATTGATCTATCATGAAAGACCGCTAAGCGCTGTCGGGCGCCGAAGCGGCGACCGAGGGAGCGCCGGGTGCGGCTGATCACGATCCTCTACCTGGTCTTCCTGGCGGCGCCCGTCGCGCTGCTGGGACTGGGATCGTTCGGCGAGAGCTGGAGCAACACGCTGCTGCCGAGCGGCTTCACCTCGCGCTGGTTCGTCGAGGTCGCCACCGACCCGAGCTTCCGCCGCGCCTTCACCACCAGCCTGCAGGTCGTCGCCCTCACCTGCGCGCTGAACATCATCATCGGCCTGCCGCTCGCCTACGCCATCCAGGCCGGCGCCCGCGGCGGCGTGCGCATCTCCGCGCGTCTCGTCACTTTCCTGCCGGTCGCGGTGCCCGAACTGGTGCTGGCGTTCGGCTTCATCCTGGTGTTCTCGTCCGACGCCCTGCCCTGGCTCGGCAGCTTCTGGCTGCTCGCCGCCGGCCATCTCGTGCTGACGCTGCCCTACACCGTGACGGCGCTGATCGCCGACATGGACCAACTCGGCCTCGACGACTATGAGCATGCCGCCGCGACGCTTGGCGCCTCGTTCCTGATGCGCTTTCGCGACGTCACGCTGCCGCTGCTCGGCACCAGCCTTCTATCATCGACGCTGACGGTGGCGGCGCTGTCGATCGGCGAATTCCAGCTCTCCAACCTCGTCTCGGGTTTCCTGTCGCGCACCTATCCGGTGGTGCTGCTGCAGGCGTTCTATGGCGCGACGGGCTTTGCCTGCGCCGCCACCATCGTGCTGCTGCTGCTCGCGACCATCGCCTCGCTCGCGTCCAGCGTCACCGCCCAGGTCGCGGGCGCCGGCAAGGGAAGGGCCGCCGCATGAGCCTGCGCTACGACAACGTCAGCTACACCTACCCCGGCACCTCGACCGGCGTGTTCGACATTTCGCTGGAGATCGGCCGCGGCGAGCTGCTGGCGATCATCGGCGCCTCCGGCTCCGGTAAATCCACCGTGCTCAAGCTGCTCGCCGGCTTCGTGCAGCCGAGCGCCGGCCGCGTGCTGATCGACGGCGACGATGTCAGCACGACGCTGCCCGAGGCGCGCCGCCTCGGCGTCGTGTTCCAGAACTACGCGCTGTTTCCGCACATGCGGCTGTGGGAGAACGTCGCCTATCCCCTCAAGGTGCGCGGCCTGTCGCGCGGCGAGCGGCGCGAACGCGCGGCTGCGATGCTGCAGCGGGTCGGCATGGGCAACCGCGTCGACGACTTTCCCGCGGCGCTGTCCGGCGGCCAGCAGCAGCGCGTGGCGCTGGCCCGCGCGCTGGTGTTCGAGCCGCGTGGCCTCCTCCTCGACGAGCCGCTGTCGGCGCTCGACGCTGGCTTACGCATGGAGATGCGCGACGAGATTTTGCGGGTGCAGCGCGCCGCCGGCATCGCCACCCTGCTGGTCACCCACGACCAGGAAGAGGCGCTGTCGATCGCCGACAAGGTCGCTGTCATGCGCGACGGCCGGCTCATCCAGGTCGGCCCGCCGCGCGCGCTGTACGAGACCCCGGTCAACGCCGACGTCGCCGCCTTCGTCGGCCAGTCCAACCTGTGGCCCGGCCGGGTGACCGGCGCCAACCTCGTCGGCACCGCGCTTGGTCCGCTCGCCTGCGACACCGGCGACCGCGCGATCGGCGACGCGGTGACCGTGTTCGTCCGGCCCGAGCGCGTCACGCCTGTCGACGAACCGGCGACGGCCGTGGTCGGCCAGTTCACCGGCACCGTCGTCGCCGACCGCTATCTCGGCCCGGTGCGCCGCATCGACCTCGATGTCGGCGGCGGCATCATCAAGCTCGAAACTCACTTACGCGAACCGGTGACATCGGTCGCGATTCCGCCCGACGCCGTCCGGCTGCTGCCGGCCGGTCTGCAAAACCCTGCGTAAACCCCTGCAAGGACCTCGTCATGACCGGATCCCTCAACCGACGCGCCTTCCTGCTCTCGACCGCCGCAGCGACGCTTGCGGCGCCGCTCGTCACCTCCCATGCCGCGCTCGCGCTCGACGGCGGCGAGCTCTATCCCGGCGAACAGGCGCTGTACGACGCCGCCAGGAAGGAAGGCCTCGTGGTGTCCTTCGACACCGGCCCGACCTGGGCGAACTGGGCAGCTGAGTTCAAGGCGTTCCAGAAGCGCTATCCCGGCGTCGAGATGGTCTACAACGACCTCGGCTCGGCCGCGACGGTCGTGACCCTCGACAAGTCGCGCAACCGCCCGCAGGCCGACACCGCCTATTACTTCGCCGCGTCCGCGCTCGACGCCGCCAAGGCCGGCGTCGTCGCCGACTTCAAGCCGGTCAATTTCGACAAGCTGCCGGACACGCTGCGCCATCCCGAGGGCCAGTGGTTCACCATCCACACCCTCAACGTCGCATTCCTGGTCAACACCAAGCTGGTCAAGGACGTGCCGCAGAGCTGGGCGGACCTGCTCAAGCCCGATTACAAGAACGCCATCGTCTATCTCGACCCGCGCTCCACCGGCCAGGGCCAGGTGATCGCGTTCGCAAGCGCCTTCGGCAACGGCGGCAGCATGGACGACATCGCTCCGGGCATCGACTATCTCGGCAAGCTGTCGAAAGCCGGCAACGTGCTGCGCACCATGGGCACCACGCCTTACGCCCAGTTCCTGAAAGGAGAGATCCCGATCTGGATCGGCTACGAGAACGACGGCCTCAAGGCCAAGCATGTCGACGGCATGGGCGACGACATCGCGGTGGTGATCCCCAAGGAAGCTTCGGCCGCCGCGCCCTACGCCATCTCGCTGGTCAAGGGCGGCCCGAACCCCAATGCCGGCAAGCTGTGGCTCAACTTCATCATGACCGATGACGGCCAGAAGATTTTTGCCGAGGGTTTCGTGCGCCCCGCCGTGCCCGGCGCCGCGCTGCCGCCGTCCGTCGCCGACAAGATGCCCGCCGCCCCGCAGATCCGCCCCATCGACATCGCGAAAGCGGTTGCCAAGAAGGGCGAGATCGACGCCGGCTGGGCCAAGGCCGTGCTGGGGCAGTGAGCGAAGGGCTGCCGCGTTCAAACGCGCGTGACCTTTTGCAATGCGAGCGTCCCAACCCTCATCCTGAGGAGCCCGCAAAGCGGGCGTCTCGAAGGATGAGGCCGGGCGTCAACTTGTGGCCTCATGGTTCGAGACGGCGCAATTGCGCCTCCTCACCATGAGGAGTGGATGGCGTCGTGTGTCGAATGCTTCCTCCGCTTTCGGAACGGAGGCATTCACGTCACGATACTTCTTCCTTGGAGAGAAACCCGCGTGAGCACCCGCGCCCCGAAGACTGCGCTGACCGCCTTTGCCGCACCGGGCGTGCTGGTGCTCGGCCTGTTCTTCATTGCGCCGGTCACCGCGGTGCTGATCGGCGCGTTCTCCGACGGCGGCGCGGCGTTCGGCCGGCTCGCCGCCGACCCGGTGTTCTGGAACGGGCTGCGCGGCACGCTGCTGCTCGGCACCGTGGCGCCGCTGTTCTCGCTGACGATCGGCTTCTGCGTCGCGCTGACGCTGGCGCGCGTCGCGCCGGGCGTGCGCACCGCGGCGCTGATCGCGATCTCGCTGCCCCTGACCTTCTCCGGCCTGATCGTCGCCTACGGCTTCATCCTGCTGCTGGGCCGCGCCGGCTTTGTCACGCTGCTGCTCGCCGAGCTCGGCTTCGATCCCGCGGTGACCGGCGCCTTCATCTTCTCGCCGATCGGGCTGGGGCTCGCCTACTCCTACTATCTCGTGCCGCGCGTGGTGCTGATCGTGCTGCCGGCGATCAGCAACTTCGACCGCAGCCAGCTCGCCGCCGCCCGCTCGCTCGGCGCCGGCGCGTTCCGCGCGGTGATCGAGGTGATGCTGCCGCAGATCCTGCCAAGCCTCGTCGCCGCGTTCTGCCTGACGGCGGCGGTCGCCGTCGGCGCCTATGGTACGGCACTGGCCCTCGTCGGCACCCAGGTCAACATCCTGCCGCTCGTGCTCTACAGCAAGATCTCCGAGACCGGCACCGACCTGCCCGCCGCCTCCGCCGCGTCACTGGTGCTGGTGGCGATCTGCGCCTGCATCGTCGCGCTCGGCGAAGCGATCCGGCCGGCGGGGAAGCGGTAATGATCATCCGACCGGAAGTCGCTCCGCCTTGAGCCAGCGGCGCCGCAGCAGCGAGACCTTTCGCTCGCTCTCGACATCTACGGCTGAGTAGACGACAAGCCGGAGACCCGGCAATTCCTCGAGCAGGAAAGTGCTCTGCTCGAGCTCCATACGGCCCACACCGTGCACATCGAAGCGCTTGGTCTTGTTGCCACGACGACTGACGTCCTGTTCTGGCCACCAGCGATAGAACTCGTGGCTCGCGCGCTGCAGCCGCTCGATCAGTTGCACAAACGCTGGATCGTCGCGATGCCGCCCAAATTCGACGCGAAATCGGGCCAGCATTGCACGTGCATCGGTTTCCCAATCAGGAATCGCTGCGCGATGCGCTGGACTGGCGAAAACCAGCCACAGCATGTTGCGGTCCTCTGCGGGCAGTTTGGCAAGGTCACCAAACACCGCGGACAGCGCCGTATTCCAGGCGACCACCTGCATCGATGCAGTCGCGAAGTAAGCCGGACCTGATACGGCTTCAAGCATGCGTTGCAAGGACGGCGAGACCTCGGCTGGCAACACTGCTCCCACTGGAGGCGGCCGGTCGTGCGCCAGCATGAAAAGATGGGCCCGCTCGGTCGCATCCAGCCGCAATGCCTGCGCAACCCGGTCAAGAAAATGGCTGGAGACGTCGATGTCGCGGCCCTGCTCCAGCCACGTATACCAGGCGACACCAACACCCGCGAGATGCGAGACCTCCTCGCGGCGGAGCCCTGGCGTCCGCCGCCGTGGCGTCGCGGGCAAGCCAACATCCGTGGGCGAAAGACGCGCACGGCGGCTTCTGAGAAAGGCGGCCAGTTGCTCACGCGCCGGCCTGCGGCTGCGAATGGTCATTGCGATCCTGATACTCACTATACCCGGATAAAGTGCTCTCTGGTCGAATGATAGATCAAAGCACGATCATGCGCACGACGATCAACGACAACCGACCGCAAAGGCGATCGCCGTGCACCGCAACAGCCAAAGCCAGACCACCGAAGATCTGCGTCTAGACATCCGCGGCCTCACCGCGCTGCTGTGCGGCGTGTTTCTCGCCGTCTCCAGCGCGTTCATTGTCAATGTCGCGCTTCCCGGCATCCGACGGGATTTCGAGGCGACCGCTGCGCACGTCTCCGCGGTCGTTGCCTGCTATGGTCTGGCCTACGCCATGATGCTCATCACAGGGGGCCGCCTCGGCGATCTCTACGGGCGTCGACGCCTGTTTATCGTCGGCCTCGCCGGCTTCAGCGCGACCTCGTTGATGTGTGGGCTCGCCCCTACGATCGGCAGCCTGATCGCCGCCCGCATCGGACAGGGTCTCTTCGCCGCGCTCATGTATCCTCAGGTCCTCTCCATCATCCGCGTCGCCGCAGCGGACGAACTGGCACGGACGCGTGGCTTCGCCGCCTTCGGCGTCACGCTCGGCCTGTCGGGGATCGCCGGCCCCTTGATCGGCGGAGCGTTGATCACCACCGATATCCTTGGTTTTGGCTGGCGCATGATCTTCCTCGCGGTCGTGCCGGTTGGCGTCATCACCTGCGCCACGGCCTGGCGGTTCATACCGGAGACGCGCGACGCCACCGCCTCGGAACTCGATATCAGCGGAGCGCTGCTGTGCACCGCCGCGCTGGGCTTGCTGCTGTATCCACTGATCGCCGGCCCGACTCTCGGCTGGCCACGCTGGACCGTCGCGATGCTGGCTGCCGGCATCGCCCTGCTCGGCATTGCCGGACACGATCAACGCCGCAAGTCGCGGGCCGGCGGCTCTCCGCTGATCGCGCTGGCGCTGTTCACCAACACCGCCTTCACGGCAGGCACGATTATCGCCGGGTTACTGCATGCCACGCTCGTCGGATTCCTGTTCGTGCTGACCCTGCACCTCCAGACCGGACTTGGTTGCACGCCCTGGCAAGCGGCCCTGTTCACCGCGCCGACACCGGCGGCGTTTCTCGTCACGTCGGTGGTCGCAAGCCGTCTTGCCGCGCGTCTCGACGCTGGTGTCACGATGATGTTCGGCGCCGTCGGCATGGCCGTCGGCTACGCCGCCTGCGCCGCCGTCACCATGATGCAGACGGCCGCCGCCGCCTGGACGCTTGTTCCCGCACTCGCCATCGTCGGCGCGGGCCAGGGCCTGCTCCTTCCCCAGTTGCTGAATGTGTCGCTCGGAAGCGTGTCGCGGACGCAGGCCGGCTCGGCCTCCGGCCTGATCGCGACGGCCCAGCAGATCGGAGGCGCATTCGGCGTCGCAGCAGCCGGCATTCTGTACTTTGGCCTGTCTCGCCCCACCGCGGGAGCTGCCGACCATGCGTCCGCGTTTGCGCTGAGCCTCGCCTCCGACGTGGTCGTGAGCGCGATCATCATTGGATTGCTCCCGATCCTGTCCAGCGGGCTCTCGGCGTCCGCGCGACCATCCCGCTGAGCCTCACCAGGAGACCGCCATGCAAGACACGACAAGCATTCGATCCCGCTTTCTCGATTTCCGCGAGCGGCTGTACATACGGCATGACCTTGGAGCCGTGGACGAATACGTTCATCCGTTGTTTCGCAGCCACAGCGACAACATCGCGCCGGTGTTCGCGGCCTACCGCGCGTCCCGGCCGTCAGATCCGGAGCCTCTCGACATGCGGCCGGCCTACAAGCTGTTCGTCACTGCATTCCATGTCGGCCTTCCCGACCTGCAACCTGTCCACACGGATATCGTGGTCGAAGCTCAACAGCTCATGGCCATGACCCGATGGTCCGGCACCCACCTCGGCCCGTTTCGTGGTCTCGCCGCCACTGGCAAGACCTTGCATTTCGCGACGGCCGACCTCTACCAGTTGCGCGACGGACTGCTCGCCGAGCACTGGGACATCGCCGATGCCCTCGACGCCTGGACGACGCTCGGCCTCGTCCAGCGCATCTGATCGCATTCAGCCGGCGGCTGCGACGTGCAATTGCATCGTCGCACCGCCAGCACGAGGCCATCGATGACGCAAGCGACATGGCGCAGCATCGCGCTGTCGAGCACGGCGAACACCGCACCGCGATCGTAGCTGCCGCTGACATTTTCGGGCCTGATCGTCGCCTACGGCTTCATCCTGCTGCTGGGCCGCGCCGGCTTTGTCACGCTGCTGCTCGCCGAGCTCGGCTTCGATCCCGCGGTGACCGGCGCCTTCATCTTCTCGCCCATTGGCCTCGGGCTCGCCTACTCCTATTACCTCGTGCCGCGCGTGGTGCTGATCGTGCTGCCGGCGATCAGCAACTTGGACCGCAGCCAGCTTGCGGCGGCGCGCTCGCTCGGCGCCGGCGCGTTCCGTGCCGTGATCGAGGTGATGCTGCCGCAGATCCTGCCGAGCCTCGTCGCCGCATTCTGCCTGACCTCGGCGGTCGCCGTCGGCGCCTACGGCACCGCGCTGGCCCTTGTCGGCACCCAGGTCAACATCCTGCCGCTCGTGCTCTACAGCAAGATCTCCGAGACCGGCACCGACCTCGCCGCCGCCTCCGCCGCATCGCTCGTGCTGGTAGCGATCTGCGCCTGCATCGTTGCGCTCGGCGAGGCGATCAGGCCCGCGGGGAAGAGGGAGTAGCACAACGGCCGCAATTCGATTGTCGCGTAGGCCTACGACGAGGATCCGAGCGTTAGAAGTCTCATGCAGTTTGCTCTACAAGTGGGGTGCAAGGACGATCTTTTGGCTCTGAGTACTTGGAAAAGCCTAGCTCACTCTACCTTCGTGTGGGTACAGATCAGTACAGCTCAAGCGTCGCGCTCCACTACCTCAGCTATAAGGGGCAGATACCTCCTTACTTGTTCGCGATCACTCTCCTTCTCCGCGTCAGTCAGATCCACATAGGAAGTCGCAAGCTGCTTCTCCCATCGCTGAACAAGCTGCACGGGCATCAGCAGCGAACCATCCGACTGTCTTATACACTTGCTGTGCAAGTATCTCTGCCAATGCGACCATCGCTCATGTTCGATCGCGGCGAGACGCTCTATCAGATCTTCTAACCTCTTGGTAACGTCATTTTCCTTCATAGGAGACCAGCTATCGCAAGGCGCCGATAATGCTCACCGAGCGCGGTTAGCTTCATCGTCTTGCTCTCCACAGCCGCATGATATGGATGCTGCGCGCCCACCGGTACGGCCAAGTTCACTCGGTTGTACTTTTGCAAGATAGAGAAAATCGGCGTCTTTTCTGGATCAGCGTCCGGATGTTCCGGCTCGTAGCCTGGATCAAGCTGAAACTCGCATCCAGGCTGAGGAAAAAATTCTGCTATGCGGCGCAGATCCGCTGGGGGTATGGGTGACTGCACCTTACGAAGGGATATGAACCCTTTCACATTTGTCTTGAAAACTGGTCGTTGGCTCCAGCTGCCCAGCGACTGATCAACGTGCGCATAGACGCTTCCCGGCGTAACTTCTCCGACTAAGTTCGCCGCAGCACCACCAAGTGCATCCACTAAAAGTCCGGTAAATAAACCGCCACCGTTGGCCTCCACAGCATACTGATCCTTGGTAGACGCCGTCAGAATCGTCATGCCATCGGCAATTTCTGAGATTTGCTTATTCGTATGACTGTCGCCGAGCGCTCCACTATGACAGCTGTCGAGAACAATGATTTTGTTTCGAGCAGGACTTTCGTTTGCAAAAGTCATGATTTCAGAAAGCGGAATACCGTCGTCGCCTGTCTTACAATCGCCAGCGCAGAGATAGCCACCCGTAGTCTCGATGTGACCATGTCCAGCGAAGTAAAAAAGGCTCACGTCGGTATCGCCAACAAAAAGCTCTCGGATGGCCTGCTTTAGTCCAACGCGCGTTATGACGTCTGTCGGGCCTGTTCCTGCGACAATCCTTGTACCGAAATTTACCGAGCCGTCTGCGTGACGGTCTAGCATTGCCTTTACCGCGTGCGCGTCATTCACACATCCGCTCAAACGCCCGATATGCTCATAGTGATCAATGCCGACAATCAGAGCTTTCCGCATGCGCTACTCCAGCGCTCAGAGAGAATCGATCCAGTCTTTGATGTTGTCCCACGTCCACACCATAGTATTGACGCCATCGATCTTCGTTCTGTCGTCCTTATACGCCCAAATGCCGCGAATTTTTTTCTTCTCCTCTTGAGCGCATTTGATCTCCCATTTCTGGCCACTAGAAGTGGATGAGTTCGCGCTGACGATGACAAGAACACCATCGGATCGAAGAATGCGCGTTCGAACCTTTTTCTTCCATTCTTCTTCATACGCTTCCTTCACCGACATATCGGTGTATTCAAAAGCCGTTTTCGTATGGAGAGACTGTCCTTTGATCAAATCGCGGATTTTTTCATCTTCGATAGCAAACGCTACAAAAATCACTTTATTCGCCATAGCTATCTTCCTTTGAATACAAAATAGAGAAGCAATCAACGCACTATAGCGGTTCCCTAGAGTTTGCCAATTCTGCTCCGCCGCTCTCTGCGAACGCAGACCTCAGGGGCCAACAAAGGCGCCTACCCGGCGTTGGAGAGACACACAGAAGCGACGGACGAGCTCACCACTAAGCTGGAGGTAAGCGGTGGACATATACGAATAGATTCAGCAACATCGGGATACCGTGGACAGTGATGTAGTTCGCGCACCATCAGAACCATCTCTGCGAAGCGAATTTACCAAATCTTATGGCTCATTCTTCCGCATCGCCTCACCAAACACCTCATCCAACCTCTCACCCTCGCGATATCCCGCCAGTCCCTCCGGCCGCGTGACGCCGGGCAACAGCCGCGGACATGGTTCGTCGGCGCCGACGACGGTGCGCACCGGGATGACGCCGGCCCACACCGGGAAATCATAATCCTCCTCGTCATCGCCGACGCCTTTGGCGCGGGACTTCACGGAGGCATCGTCGATGAGCATGGCGATGACGGTCGTCGCCTTGATCTCCTGCTCGGTGGTCGGCCGCAGCGTTGCGGCGCGGCCGGGATAGAAGCGGTCGACGAGACCGTTGAGGGCGCGCGCCTTCGCGTCGGCATCATCGACGATGCGCGCGGTGCCGAAGCACATCGCCGAGCGGTAGTTGACGGAGTGGTTGAAGCCAGAGCGCGCCAGCACCAGGCCGTCGAGATGCGACACCGTGAGGCACGCCGGCGTGCCGGCGCGCAGATGGCGCAGCATCCGGCTGGCGGACGAGCCGTGCCAGTAGAGCAGGTCGTCCTCGCGCCAGTGAATGGTGGGCGTGCAGTAGGGCTGGCCGTCGATGACATAAGCGACATGGCACAGCATCGCGCTGTCGAGCACGGCGAACACGGCATCGCGATCGTAGCTGCCGCGCTCGTGGTAGCGCTTGAGGCGGTTGCGCTCGGTGGTCGGGAACGGCGCGGAGGTGGTCGGCGGGCTGTCGCTCACGGCTTCTGTCCTCGATCTGGCTTGCATCGTCAGGCTGGCAGGACCACTGTGCGCCATGCCAATGGTTCGAAAAAGGACCAATTCTCGATCAAAAACAGCGACCAATCCGCCGGACTGGTCGGCGCTGATGCCTGTGCTGCCGGGCGAAGGGCCGCGCGCGCGAGCGCTGTACCGCGCCATCCGCCAGCTGATCGAGGGCGGCCGCGTGCCGGCGGGCGCGAAGCTGCCGACGACGCGCGACCTCGCGCAGCGCCTGCGGCTGTCGCGCGCCGCCGCCGTTGCCGCGTTCGAGATGCTGGGCGCGGAAGGCTTCGTCGAGGCGCGCACCGGCGCCGGCACCTTCGTCGCGGCGCGGGTGCCGGACCTGTCGCAGGCGGTGCCGGCAACACCGGCGCGGCCATCGAAAAAGACGGCGCGCGCGGCGCCGCCGGCGGCAATGCCGCAGGCCTGCACCCTCGGCGTCGCGGTCTCCGATGCGCGCACGCTGCAGATCTTCCGCCGCCTGCTGTCGCGCGACCTGATGCGGCCGCACCCCGACCATTTCCACTACGGCGACCCGCGCGGCAGCCGAGCCCTGCGCGAGGCCGTCGCGGCGTATCTCACGACGGCACGCGGCGTGCGCTGCCATGCCGAAGAGATCGTGCTGACCTCCGGCACCCAGCAGGGGCTCGATCTCGTCGCCCGCGCGGCGTTGAAGCCCGGCGACACCGCGTGGATCGAGGACCCCGGCTATCCGATGGCACGCGCGGCGCTGCTCGGCACCGGAGCGAAGCTCGCCGGCCTGCCAGTGGACGCGTCCGGCCTCGACATCGCGCAGGGCGCCTCACGGCCGGCGCGCCTCGTCTATGTCACGCCGTCCCATCAATTCCCGCTCGGCGTCACCATGACCATGGCGCGCCGCCTCGCGCTGATCGAATGGGCGCAGCGCCACGACGCCTGGATCATCGAGGACGACTACGACAGCGAATTCCGCTACGCCGGCCCGCCGCTCACCGCGCTGCAGGGCATGGATGGCGGCGGCCGCGTCGCCTATCTCGGCACCTTCTCCAAGGTGCTGTTTCCCGGCCTGCGCGTCGGCTACGCGGTGCTGCCGGAGCCGCTGCTCGGCGCGGTGCTGGAGCTGCGCGCCCGCTCCGACCGCCATCCGCCGACGGTGATGGAGAATGCGCTGGCGGCGCTGATCAGCGAGGGCCATTTCGCCGCCCACCTGCGCCGCGCCCGGCGCACGGTGCAGGCGGCGCGCGACACGCTGGTGGCGCAGCTGCAGGCCCATGCGAGCGACCATCTCGCGGTGGCCGTGCCCGAGCAGGGCCTGCACCTCGTCGCGGCGCTCGACCATCCGCGGCGCGATACCGAGATCGTGACGGCGGCGGAGGCTTCCGGCGTCGCCGTGCGGGCGCTGTCGCCGATGTATCTCGATGCACCGGCACGGCAGGGGCTGGTGCTGGGATTCTCAGGGTTCAGTGTCGAGGCATTGCGGCGCGCAGCGCGGACGCTGGGCGAGGTGTTGCGGGCGGAGGAGTGAGCGCGGCGATTTCCGGCGCGCGTGTCCCGTCATCCTGAGGTGCGCGCTCTTGCGCGCCTCGAAGGATGAACGGCCGCTGAGCTGCCGCCCGGGCCGTCGCCCTTCGAGGGCCATGCTCCGCACCACAAGTCGGGCTTGCCCGACTTGTGGCTTTCAAAGAACGCCCCGGCTAAAGCCGGGGCTATGCACCTCAGGGTGACGGATGACGACAATCAACGTCGGCGCTGTGCAGGAAAGCGAAGAAACCCGCAAGTCAGTGCGCTTGTGCGACGAACAAGCGCTTCCGCACCCTCTGCGTCATCACCGGGCCGGCGCGGAGCGCCGAGACCCGGTGATCCAGCTTTTCCTGACTTACAATACGTAGCGACGAAGCTGGATTGCCGGGTCGAGCCCGGCAATGACGCGGTGGGTGTGGCTAGCGCCACAGTTCAACGCGGACGCCGTACAACGTGTACCGGGCATCACGCGCGTCGCACACCTTCACTACTCGCACATCAGCGTCGGCTTGCGGAAATCGGTGACGAACCAGCGGCCGTCGCGCGGGGTGGCGTAGAGAGTGTAGAAGCATTCACGGCTCTCGACATAGCCCGGCGTATGGGTCTCGACGCGGCGCTCGCCATAGCGCGTGTCGCGGATGTCGACGCGCGACCTGCCGGGCACGACGTCGTTGTGCACCTGCCGCCACTGGAAGGCGCGGCGGCCGTCACCGAGGTCGAAGCTGTTGATCGGCGGACCATAGTCGGCGATCGCCGCCTCGATCGGCTGGCCGACATAGCCCTTCATGATGTCGGAGGCGCAGCCGGCGAGCAGCAGGGTGGAGACGAGCGCGAGCGCGGCGAGGCCACGGCGGCCACGCATCGGCGGCAGGAGTTTCACGCAAGCATCCCTTTCACTTGAGCATTCGTGGGTCGGCCACGGCCGGCGCGGCGGCGGGCGCCGCCTCCGCATGACGGTGGAGCTCGATGCGGAAGCAGGCGCCGCCAATGGCCGTATCCGTGACGCTGACACGGCCGAGATGGCGGCGGGCGATCTCGCGCACGAGATTGAGACCAAGGCCCGCGCCGGTGGAGCGTGGATGCAGGCGGTAGAATGGCTCGAACACCCGCGCGCGCTCGTCCTGCG
Organism: Bradyrhizobium sp. 2TAF24; assembly: GCF_052115025.1. Taxonomy (NCBI): domain Bacteria; kingdom Pseudomonadati; phylum Pseudomonadota; class Alphaproteobacteria; order Hyphomicrobiales; family Nitrobacteraceae; genus Bradyrhizobium; species Bradyrhizobium sp. 2TAF24. Next base: position 17,166 of record NZ_JBFRFW010000007.1, read on the forward strand.
GCACGCCGGGGCCTTCGTCGCGCACGTCCACCGCGCCGGAGCTATCGACCGCCACGGTGATGACGCCCCTGCGGCCGCCATGCTCGATGGCGTTCTGCACCAGGTTGGTCACGGCCTGCTCCAGCGAGGTCTGGTCGCCGAGCACCGGCACGCGCGTCTCGTCCGGCTCGAACGCGAGGTCATAGCCGGCGGCGATGGCGATCGGCGCCATGTCCTCGACGACATGGCGGGCGAGCGCGACAAGATCGAGCGGCGTAAAGACGTCGATATGATCGAGGCGCTGCAGGTCGAGCAACTGCTCGGCAAGCAGCGCAAGGCGCGTGACGTCCTCAATCAGACGGGTGCGCTCGGGGCTCGGCGGCAGCAGTTCGAGGCGGGTCTGCAGGATGGTGATCGGCGTACGCAGCTCGTGGGCGGCGTCGGCCATGAAGCGGCTGCGCCGGTCATAGCCATCGTCGAGCCGCTCCAGCGCGCGATTGACCGCCTGCACCAGCGGCGCGACCTCGCGCGGCACCTGGCTGGTCGGCAGCCGCACCGCGAGGCGATTGATGTCGATCAGGCTGGCGTGCTCCGCCGTCGCGCGCAGGCCGCCGAGCGCCCGGCGCACCACGATGGGGGTCGCCACCATGGTCGCAACGCCCATCACCAGAACGATCGGCGCGATCCCGGTGACGACGACCAGCACGGCGAGGGCGGCGACGATGCGCAGCCAGGTGCGCCAGCCGGTGGCGTTCTCCATCACCTCGAGGCGCGCGTCGACATTCAGGCTCACGGTGTGCGCGCGTGCCACCGGATTGCCGGTGCCGCCGAGGATCTGCACCTGGCCCGCCTCGGTCTTCAGCCGCTTCAGGCTGGCGGTCGGGCTGTTGTCGCCGAGCCCCCAGCTCAGACTGGCGCGGTCGGCGGTGGCGAGCACGGTGCCGAATTCGCCGCGAAAGCGCGGCGGCACCTCGCCGGACGAGACCATGGCGCCGTTCGCATCCCGCACCACCAGCCACAGCTTCGGATGTGCCGCGCGCAGAGCGACGAGATCCGGCGTATCACGGAGCGCCAGCGCACCGGTGGCGTCGCGAAACACCCCATCGCGAGCGGCATCGACCACAGCGGCATCGTCCTGCAGGTCGTTGAAGCTCAGCACGAAGATGATCAGGGCGAGCAGCAGGACGAGGGCGACCACCTGCATGGCGATGATGCTGCGCACCAGCCGCCAGTGCAGCGATCCCGGCGGCTTTTCTTTCTTTGGGCTCATGGCAGCGTCCGCAGCAGGTAGCCGACGCCGCGCACGCTGCGGATCTCGACATCGGCGCCGGCCTCGCCGAGCTTGCGGCGCAAGCGCGACACATGGGGATCGAGCGCGTTCGGCTGGATGTCCTCGCCGAAGCCGTAGACCGCCTCCTCCAGCGCGGCACGCGCCACCGTGCGCCCGGCGCGGCGCACCAGGGTTTCCAGCACCAGGATTTCGCGCCGCGACAGACCCATCGGCACGCCGCGCACGCTGGCGGTGCGGTGGCGCAGGTTGAAAACCAGCGTGCCGGCGGCGATCTCCTCGTTCTCGAGGCAAGCGGGCCGCCGCAGCACGGTGCGCAGCCGCGCCAGCAGTTCCTCCAGCGCGAACGGCTTGGTGAGGTAGTCGTCGGCGCCGCAGTCGAGACCCTGGACGCGGTCAGCAAGGTCGCGCCGCGCGGTGAGCACGATGACCGGGGTGGTGACGCCGCGGGCGCGTAAGCGCGGCACCAGCGTCAGGCCATCGCCATCCGGCAGGCGGCGGTCGAGAATCACCGCATCATGCACGCCCTGGCGCGCCGCCTCCTCGGCCTCGGCCAGCAGCAGCACATGGTCGACGACGGCGTCCTGGCGCTCGAGCGCGGTGCGCAGCAGCGCCGCGATCTCCGGCTCATCCTCGACGACCAGGATTCGCATGCAATGGGGCCCGACACCACGCGGCACGACGAGACGCCCCGGAACGGGCCGCTCCGCCGGCCGGGACTGCCACCCCAGTCACCCCACAGGGGCGGGCGGCGCGGGCAGTGTCGTCGGCGGAAATTGCAGCAATGTTGCGGGCGCGGAATCTTTTCGCCGGGCGATGGACGTTTGGTCGCAGGACGGGCGGCGTGGAGCGACTGACTTAACCACGCGGCCAACGCGTTGCTATCCGTTGTCGTTGCCGGGCAGCGCGATCCGTCTTTGACGGATCGCCAGGACTAAGGTCTCCCGGCAACCGCGCTCAGGGACGCAGTGCCTTCCTTATCGGGGTCGCCGAAACAAGTCCGGCGACGACACAGAACTTGGACTATCCGCTTGTGACCACGCCGCTGGAGCGGTCAGGTGCGCCCCCCTCCACATCACCACTTCTCGGCGAACGGCCGGATGATGTGGTCGAACGACCACACCGACGGATCCTGGTGGGCGATGTGAAAGACCTCGTCGGCGATGGCCTCGGGTTTGGCGAAGTAGTCCTCGCGCGGCCACGGCCAGCCGGCCGGCGGCTCGACCCAGGCGGGACGGGTGCGGCCGCCCTCGCCGAGCCAGGCGGCATCGATCGCCGCATCGATGGTGACATAGCCGACATGGACGCGCTTCGGCCCGAGATCGCGGGCGAGCGCCTGGGCGAGGATGCGCTGCGCCGCCTTGGTGGGCGCGAACAGCGCATAGTTCGCCGCGCCGCGATGGGCCGCGGTGTTGCCGGTGACGATGATGGCGCCCTGCCCGGCCGCTACCATGTCCGGCGCCAGCGCCCGCGCCAGATGCAGCAGCGCCGTGGTGTTGACACGGAAGTTGCGCTCCAGCGCCGCCGGATCCGCCTCCATGAAGGTGGCGAAGGTCTCGGACACGGCGTTGTGCACCAGCACGGATGGCGCGCCGAGGTCGGCGCGCAACCGCGCGAGGGTCGCCGCCAGCGCATCGAGATCGCCGACGTCGCAGGCATAGGCCGCGCTGCCGGCGATCTCCCGCTGCAGCGCGCCGAGACGCTCTCCGTTCCGCGCCAGCATCGCCACGCGATAGCCATCGCGGGCAAAGCGGCGGGCGATCGCGGCACCAGTGGCGCCGCCGACCCCGGTGACGAGACAGATCCGCCCGGTCATGGCAGCTAGCTCCGGAACCGGGTGCGCGCGAACGCTGGATCATTGGCAAGCCGCGCCACCACCGCGGCAAGGCGGGGTGCGAGGCCCGGGCCGTCGCGCTCGGGCAATTCGCTGCCGACATAGTAGTCATAGGCGATGTAGGCGCTGATGGTCGCCAGATCGAGCGGCGCGCGGCCGATCACGCCATCCTGACCGCTGGCCGCATCGAGCGCCGCAAAGCCATTGGTGATGGCGCGGCGGTGGCGGGCGATCGCCTTGGGCTGGCTCTCCGTGCGCCGCAGCTCTTCCTCCCAGGCGATGATCTGCTCGCACACGGTGCCGGCGATCGCCACCAGACGCAGCACCGACCGCCGCTCGGCGCCCGACGGCGGCACCAGCGCACGGTCGGGACCGAGCTGTTCGTTGAGGTGATCGACGATGGCCATGCTGTCGATCAGCGCCTCGCCGCTGTCGAGCTGCAGCACAGGGATCTTGACCAGCGGGTTGACGGCGGCCACCGGCGCCGGATCGACGAACACGTTGACGCCGTTATGGGTGAAAGGGATATCGCGCGCGATCAGCGCGGCGCCGACACGGCGGGCGAAGGGCGAGTAGTAGCTTCCGAGCAGCAGCATGGTCAGGCTCCGTGGGTTGAGGACATCGATCGGTGGATGTCGCCGTGCCACCGGGGCACGGCGACGGTGTCAGGCGCCCGGCCGCCGGCCGGACACGAGTACAAGCAAGGCGAGCACGGCGACGCCGCCGGCTGACAGCATCAGGCCGGAGAGACCGGCCTCGCCCAGCACCGCGGCGCCGAGCACCGCGCCGGCGCCGCCGGCGGTGTTGAACACCGCGGTGTAGATGGCGGACGCCGGCATCGCGGCAGTGCCGGCGGTGCGCAGCACCGCCGCCTGCAGGCCGACCATCAGCACCGCGAACGCCATGCCCCACGCCACCAGCAGGACGACCAGCGCCGCGAGATCGAGCTGCGCGCCGCCCCGGCCGAGCACAGCAAGCGCCACCGCCATCACGACAAGGCCGAGCGCGATGGCCGGACGCATGAAGCGATCGATGAAGATGCCGGTCAGCACATTGCCGAGAATGCCGGCGGCGCCGAAGGCGAACAGCAGCACCGCGATCATCGGCGCGGTGACGCCCGGCATGTCCCTGAGGAAAGCTTCGATGAACGTGAACGCGCCGAAATGCGCGATCACCGTGAACGCCGCAGCGATGTAGACCCGGCGCAGCGGGCGGTTGCGCGCGACCTCCGCGAGCGCGGCGATGCCGACCGCGGCGTCGGCCCGCACCGGCGGAAGAACCGCTGACAGCAGCAGCGCGGTGACGACGCACAGCGCGGCGGTGGCGCCGAACGCCGCCGGCCAGCCCTCGGCCTGGCCGATCAGATTGGCGAGCGGCACGCCGAGCACGGTGGCCACCGTGATGCCGCCGAACACGATGGAGGTGGCGAGGCCGAGACGATCCGGCGGCGCAATCCGCCCCGCCACCGCTGCGACCATCGCCCAGAAGAAACCGTGCGCCACCGCACCGAGCGCCCGCGACGCCAGCAACGCCGCAAGGCTGCCGGACAGCATCGCCAGCGCATTGGACGCCGCGAGCACCAGCATCAGCACGATCAGCAGCGGGCGGATCGGCAGCCGGCCGAGCAGCACCGCGCAGACCAGCGCGCTGGCGGCGCCGATCCAGGCATAGAGCGTCACGGTGAGGCCGATCGCGGCGCGGCTCTCACCCAGGCTTTGGGCAATCTGCGACAGCAGCCCGATCGGCGCGAATTCGGTGAGCACGATGGCGAAGGTGGCGATGCCGAGCGCAACCACGGCGAGCCAGATGCGAAAGGCGGACTGTTGCCGTGAGCCGTGCGGCACGCAGGAGGAGATCGACATGCTGCGCGCCTCAGCGAGCCGGCGCGGGGCGCGGGCGGGCAACCGCCCAGACCAGCAGCGCCAGCGCGCTGAACACGGCGCCGAGCAGGCACACGCCGGACCAGCCGAAGCGGTCGTAGACCAGCGTCGATGCGAGCGAGCCGCCGCCGCAGCCGGCGCAGTAGCAGAGCATGTAGGCCGCGGCGAGCCGGCTCTGCGCGTCCGGGCGCACCTGATAGATCAGGCTCTGGTTCGAGACATGGACGGCCTGCAGGCCGAAGTCGATGACGACGATGCCGATCACCAGCGGCCACAGCGAGACATGCAGCAGCGCCACCGGCCACCATGACAGCAGCATCAGCGCGAGCGCGATGCCCGTGGTGCGCTCGGCATGGCCGCGATCGGCGAGCCGGCCGGCGGCCGCCGCGCCCAGCGCGCCGAGCGCCCCGGCGAGACCGAACAGGCCGACCTGCGTATGCGACAGCGACAGCGGCGGCGCGCTGAGCGGCAGCACCATCGGCGTCCACAGCGCCGTCACCGCCGCGAAGATCAGCAACGCCAGCGCGCCGCGCAGGCGCAGCACCTTTTCCTGTGCGAACAGCGTGAACACCGACACGATGAGACGGCCATAGGGGACGCGGACCCTCGGTCGCGCCTGTGCCGGCAGCGTCGCGGCGAGCAGCAGGGCGATGAGCAGGATCGCCACGGCCGAGACGATATACACCGAGCGCCAGCCAAGGAGATCGGACAGCGTGCCCGACACCGTGCGCGCCACGAGAATGCCGGTGATGATGCCGCTGGTGACGATGCCGACGATGCGGCCTCGCTCGGACGGCCGCGCGAGCGACGCCGCATGGGCGACCAGCTGCTGTGTCACCACCGTGAGCATGCCGACCGCGGCAAGGCCCGCGAGCAGCACGCCGGCATCTCCGGCGAACGCCACCAGCAGCAGCGCGGCGGCGAGCACCGCGAGCTGGCCGATGATCAGGCGGCGGCGGTCGAAGAGGTCGCCGAGCGGCACCACCAGCACGAGCCCCGCGGCATAGCCGACCTGGGTCAGGGTGATGATCGCGCCGGCGACGGCGTGGCCGAGGCCGAACGTATCGGCGATCACGTCGATCAGCGGCTGGGCATAGTAGGCGTTGGCGACCGCAAGACCCGCGGCCAGCGCCAGCAGCCAGGCCACCGGCGCGGATACGGACGGCGCCACCGCCTTGCTGATCCCGGCGTATGCGGCATCCGCCGCGACGGCCCTTTCGAGCGAGCCGTTGCCATCCAGATCCATCGCCGACCTCCAGCTGGTTTTACATCGAAACTGCTTCGATCGATACTCAAGCTGGTTTTTATCTGCAACCACCTGCTGCTGCACGGGAGACATGCGGCGCATGGCATTGACTTGTCACATGGCATTAATAGTTGATTGCGAACAGCTTTTGGCGAAGAGACGGGCTGCGGGCGCTCCGCGAAGCGCCCTCAGTGGTTTTCATCTAGGACCAGCTGGACTCGCCGGCAGGAAGTTTTACATAGCAACCAGGGGACAGTAGATTACGCCTGCGGCCATGGTCCACGGACTGTGCGGGCCACCGGCCGCCGCGCGAGGAGACAGGCCAGCCATGGCCAAGCGAACCAGCCACAGCACCCGGACATGCCCCGTCGCCCGGCCGCTCGACGCCATCGGCGACTGGTGGTCGCTGCTGATCATCCGCGACGCCTTCGACGGTCTCAGCCGGTTCGGCGAGTTCCAGAAGAGCGTCGGGGTTGCCAAGAACGTGCTGTCGGCACGGCTGCGCAACCTCGTGCAGCACGGCATCCTCGAGACCCGGCCCGCCTCCGACGGCAGTGCCTATCAGGACTACGTGCTCACCGAAAAAGGCCGCGGCCTGTTTCCGCTGCTGACGGCGCTGCGGCAATGGGGCGAGACCTACTTCTTCGACCCCGCCGAGTCCCATGTGCTGCTGGTCGACCGCAAGAACGGCCTGCCGGTGCGCAAGCTCGAACTGCGCGCGCAGGATGGCCGGCTGCTCGGGCCGACGGATACCGTGGTGCAGGCGGTGGCGGAGGGGTAGTCGGGACTGGCGCGCCACATATGTTGCGTCATTGCCGGGCTTGACCCGGCAATCCAGCTTACTCACCACGCGACGTGATGTTCTTAAGCTGGATCACCGGGTCTCGGCGCTCGCGCGCAGACACGGTGATGGCGCGGAGGGGCGATCACACAGCGGGTCGCTCCGCCTGCGGCCGCATTACTTCTTCTTCGCTTTCGCCACCGGTTTTGGCTTGGCCTTGGCGGTCGATCTACCGGCCGCCGCCGCTATCAACTTCGTCGGCGCCTCGACCCATCCCTTGGCCTTGAAGCTCGCCCAGATCGCCATGGCGTGGCCATGGCCGAGATCGAAATCCTTCTTCAGCCATGCCACGAGGTCGGATGCCCGCAGCTCCGGCGTGAGCAGCCCGGCACGCCTGGCCAGCGCACGGAAATCATCGGGCGTGTGCCCGGTCTTGGCTTTGATATTGTCGAGATAAGCCTGAAAGGTCATCGGCGGCTCCGCAATTCAAATTAAATATAGTAAGCCATATCCAATATGTCAAAATCCTCGAAACGACAACCCGCCCCTGGCCCGAAGCGGTCCAACAAGCGCACATATGTATCGGCCCAGCGCAGCGAGGCAGCCGCCGCCACCCGCGAGCGCATCCTCGACGCCGCCAAGGCCCTGTTCTCGCGGCATGGCATCAGCGAAGTGACCATCGCCGCGATCGCCGAGCGGGCGGAGGTCGCCGCCTCCACGGTGTATGCGCTGTTCGCGTCCAAGACCGGCATTCTGCGCGCGCTGATGACCTCGGCGCTGTTCGGCGCGCGCTTTCGCGCAACCCAGGAGGCGCTTGCCGGCGTGACCGACCCGGCCACGCTGATCCGGCTGACCGCGCGGGTCGCCCGCGCGGTGTATGACGGCGAACGTTCCGAGCTTGGCGTGCTGCGCGGCGCCTCGGCCTTCGCGCCGGAGCTGCGCAAGCTGGAAGCAGAGTTCGAAAACACCCGGTTCGAAATGCAGAAGGCGCGCATCGCGCTGCTGTTCGCCCAGTCGATGGCGCGCAAGGAGCTGGATGTCGCCACCGCGCGGCGGATCATGTGGATGTACACCAGCCGTGACGTCTACCGCATGCTGGTGTTGGACGGCGGCTGGAGCGCGGATGCCTATGAGGCCTGGCTGGCGCGGACACTGATCGAAGCGCTGGTGGAGCCCGAGCGTATGTCCTGACGAATGCGGAGACGCGACCGCATCAAGCCGATCTCTCCTCATGGTGAGGAGGCGCGCTTGCGCCGTCTCGAACCATGAGGCCACAAGCCTCGACCTCATCCTTCGAGACGCAGGCTGCGCCTGCTCCTCAGGATGAGGGGGCCGATGCGTGCGTCGGCGGATTGCTGCCTCAGCCCTTATGCTTCGCCGACCACTCGGCCCAGCTCGGACGGCGCAGCTCGAACAGGTCGCTGGAGCGGGCGTACCAGCCGCTGCCGTGCATGCGCCCGATCAGCTTGAGCTTCGGCGTATCGAAATGGCAGCGCTCGGCATCGAGCACCACGGCGTCGTCGACATGGGCGGCGAGCACCTCGCCTATCACCAGCGTCTGTTTCGGCCCCATCACCAGTGAGGCGACCGAGCGGCATTCCAGCGACACCGGCGACTGCGCGATGCGCGGCGGCTTGACCCGCAGCGATGGCAGCGCGGTCAGGCCGGCACAGGCAAGCTCATCGACCTCCGGCGGCGCGTCCATGCAGGTGATGTTCATCGCCTCGGCATTGTCTTCCGACACCAGGTTGATGACGAACTCGCCAGTGGCGAGAATATTGGCTGCGGTGTCCTTGAACTCGCCACCCGCCTGCCGCAGCAGGCCGAGCGTCACCGTCGGCGGCTCATGGCCCATGACATTGAAGAACGAGAACGGCGCCGCGTTGACGATGCCCTGCTCCGACACCGAACTGACCCAGGCGATCGGCCGCGGCGTCACGGTGGCGGTGAGAACCTTGTAGCGCAGGTCCGGCGCTAGTGTTGACATGTCAAACAGCATGGCGGGGCCTCACACGGTGAAGATTGGTGGGATCGCGGGTGACGCGATGGCGCCGTCTCCGCGTGTCGTCGATAAACTTTGGTTCACACGACTGCATGACATGGAATTCGATCCACACCACCCAACCCGTCACCCTGAGGTGGCCGTGCGAAGCACGGCCCTCGAAGGGCGACGGCTCGAGCGGTGAGGCCTCGGCCGTTCATCCTTCGAGGCGCGCAAGAGCGCGCACCTCAGGATGACGGGAATAGCGCAGCATCGCGGGCCGCTCCACTCTACAAACCGAGATAGCGGTGGGCGATCTGCGGGTCGCCCTGAAGCTCCGCCGGCGAGCCGGCCCAGACCACGCGGCCTTTCTCGACCACGTGATGACGATCGACCAGCGAGGCCATCTCGCCGAGATTCTTGTCGATCAGCAGAATGGTCTGGCCCTCGGTCTTGAGCTGCTGCAGGCAACGCCAGATCTCGGCGCGGATCAGCGGCGCAAGGCCTTCGGTCGCCTCATCGAGGATCAGCAGCCGCGGATTGATCAGCAGCGCGCGGCCGATCGCCAGCATCTGCTGCTCGCCGCCCGACAGCGTTTTCGCCAGCTGCCGCCGCCGCTCGTCGAGCCGTGGAAACAGTTTCAGCACCCGCGCCAGCGTCCAGCCACCGTCGCGCCCCGGCCGCGCGGTGGCGACGAGGTTCTCCTCGACGCTGAGGGAGGAAAACACCCGCCGCCCCTCCGGCACGAGACCAAGACCCAGCCGCGCGATGGCATTGGGCGCAAGCCCCGCGAGATCGCGGCCGTCGAAGCGGATGTGACCGGCGCGCGGGCGCAGCATGCCCATAATGGTGCGCACGGTCGTACTCTTGCCCATGCCGTTGCGACCGATCAGCGACACCACCTGCCCGGCGGGAGCTTCCAGCGACAGGCCGAACAGCACGCGGCTGGCGCCATACCCGGCTTCGAGATTGTCGATCGTCAGCATGGCGCGTCTCCGCCGAGATAGGCCGCACGCACGTCGGGATGGGCGCGCACCTCCGCGACTGTGCCGGTGAAGATGACGCGGCCATAGACCAGCACGCTGACCCGATCAGCGAGCGTGAACACCGCGTCCATGTCGTGCTCCACCAGCAGGATGGCGTAGCGGCCCTTGAGCTCGGACAGCAGCCGCGTCAGCGCCGCGGATTCCTCCGGACCCATGCCGGCCATCGGCTCGTCGAGCAGCAGGAGCTGCGGATCGCGCGCCAGCGCCACCGCGATCTCGAGCTGGCGCTGCTCGCCATGGCCCAGCGTCATCACCGCACGGTCTTCCTTGCCGGTGAGCCCGACGCGGTCGAGCCAGTCCTGGGCCGCGTCGCGCAGCCTCGTGTTGCGGCGCGGATTGGCGAACATGTTGAACGAGCCGCCACCCTTGGCCTCGATCGACAGCATGACGTTATCCCGCGCGGAGAATTCCGGACACAGCTGGGTGAGCTGGAACGAACGTCCGAGGCCGAGCCGCGCCCGCGCATAGGCCGGCAGTGCGGTGATGTCGCGCCCGGCGAACACGATGCGGCCGGCGTTGGGCGCGAGCTCGCCGCAGATCTGGGTGATCAGCGTCGACTTGCCGGCGCCGTTCGGCCCGATCAGGGCATGCAGTTCGCCCGGCTGCACCGTCAGCGAGACATTGTCGGTGGCGACGACGGCGCCGAACGCCTTGCGCAGCCCCTCGATGGCAAGCACCGGCTCAGTCATTGTGCGCTCAGTCATGGTGCGCTCCGAACAGGCGGTCGGTCAGGCCCTTGCGGCCGAACAGCGCAATCAAGGTCAGCACCGGGCCCATGACAATCATCCAGTGCTCGGTCCAGCTGGTCAGCAGCTGCTCCAGCGCGATGTACACCGCCGTGCCGACGATCGGCCCGAGCAGCGTGCCGAGACCGCCGAGGATGACAATGGACATGAACTCGCCGGACTTGGTCCAGGCCGCCATGTCCGGGGTGACGAAGCGGGCGTAGTTCGCCCACAGCACTCCGGCGAGGCCGGCGCCGACCGCCGAGATCACGAACGCGGCCAGCCGGAACGGCAGCGGGCGAATGCCGAGGTTGATGGTGCGGCGCTCGCTCTGGCGCAGCGCCTGCAGCACGAGTCCAAAGCGCGAATTGACGATGGTGGCGCAGGCCAGCGTCCACAGCGCCAGCACGCCGAGGCAGAGATAGTAGAAGGTGCGCGGGCGGGAGATGTCGATCAGCGGCAGCTCGTTGCGGCGATCGATCAGCAGGCCGTCGTCGCCGCCATAGGCCTGCAGCGACACCAGCACGAAGAAGATCATCTGGGCGAACGCCAGGGTGATCATGATGAACTGCACGCCGCGGGTCTTGAGCGCCAGCGCACCGACCAGCGTCGCCAGCAGCGCGCAGGCAACCAGCGCCAGCGGCCACACGATCAGCGCCGCATTGGTGCCGGACCAGCCGAACAGCTTGTCGCCGGCGGCGGTGTGGTAGGCGACGATCGCGACGGTGTAGCCGCCGAGCGCGAAGAACATGGCATGGCCGAAGCTGACCATGGCGCCGTAGCCGAGGATGAGGTCGAGGCTGACCGCGGCGATGGCGTAAATGAGAATGCGAGTGGCGAGGTCCATCGCCTTGGCGATCCCCGCTGCTTCCGCAGCGAACGGCAGCACCAGGAAGAGAACGAGGCCGACGAGGGCCGCCGAGCGGCGAAGCGTGCTGGGCATCATGATGTCAGCTCCGCGCCGGAAGAAGGCCGAGGGGGCGCACCAACAGCACCAGCGCCATCAGCACATAGATGCTGGCCGAGACCAGCCCGGCGCTGAGGGTGTCGGCCACCGACGCCGGCAGCACCGACTGCAGCGCCTGCGGCAGGTAGGCGCGGCCGAGGCTGTCGACCATGCCGACCAGCAGCGCGCCGACAAGGGCGCCGCGGATCGAGCCGACACCGCCGATGACGATGACCACGAAGGTGGTGATGAGGACGCGCTCGCCCATGCCGATCTCGACCGCGAGCAGCGGCGCCGCCATGACGCCGGCAAGGCCGCACAGCAGGCCGCCGAGGCCGAACACCAGGGTGTAGAGCCGGCGGATATCGATGCCGAGGGCGTCGACCATCTCGCGGTCGTCGGCGCCGGCGCGGATCAGCATGCCGAGCCGCGTGTGATTGACCAGGAGCCACAGCCCGATCGCCACCAGCGCGCCGACGGCGATGAAGGCGAGGCGAATGAGGGGATAATCGAGGCCCGGCAGCAGGCCGACAGAGCCGCGCAGCAGCCGGGGGATGTCCATCAGCGGGGGCTTGCGGCCGAACAGCATGCTGACGGCCTCGTTGGTGAACAGGATGAGGCCCAGCGTCGCCAGCACCTGGTAGAGATGGTCGCGCTTGTACAGCCACTGCACCACCGCGACCTCGATGAGCACGGCATAGGCGCCGGCGCCGATCAGCGCCGCGGCGACGCCGGCGGCGAACGAGCCAGTGGCGAGCACCGCATAGGCCGCGCAATAGGCGCCGACCATGTAGAAGGCGCCGTGGGTGAGGTTGATCACCCCCATGATGCCGAAGATCAGGGTGAGGCCCGACGCCAGCATGAAGAGCATGGCGCCGTATTGCAGGCCGTTGAGAAGCTGTTCGACGAGGAGGAGCATGGCGGCATCCGGGCGCGCGGACGCGCCACGGTGATCACCGCGGCGCGCCGGGAAGCCCTGTTCAGTCCATCTTGCACTTGGCGGCGTAGGCGTCGCCGTAGTCGCTGGAGACCTTGCGGACGATGGTCTGCACCAGTTCGCCCGAGCCGTTGTTCTCGTACTTGGTCAGGTAATAGTCCTGCACCGGATGCTGGTTCGGCCCGAACGCGAACTTGCCGCGGATCGAGGTGAACTGCGCGGCGCGCAGCGCCTTGCGGAAGTCGTCGCGCTTGGTGATGTCACCGCCGACCGCCTTCAGCGCGCTGCCGATGAGATGCGCGGTATCGTAGGCCTGCTGGGCGTACATGGTGGGCGTGCGCGAATAGGCCTTCCTGAATGCGGCGACGAACGCCTTCGAGTCCGCGTTGTTGGTCTCGGTCGTCCAGATCGCCGAGGCATAGATGCCGTCGGCCGCGTCACCGGTGGCGGTGACCATGCGGGCATCCATCGAGAAGCTCGGGATCAGCATCGGCACGGTCTTGGACAGGCCGGCGTTGGCGTACTGCTTGGCGAAGTTGATGCCCGCGCCGCCGGGGTGGAACTGATAGATCGCGTCCGGCGCCATGGAGCGCACGCGCGCCAGCTCCACCGAGAAATCGGTCTGGTCGAGCTTGGTGTAGATCTCGCCGGCGATCTCGCCCTTATAGGTGCGCTTGAAGCCTTCGAGCGCGTCACGGCCAGCCTGATAATTCGGCGCCAGCAGCACCATCTTCTTGTAGCCGAGCTCGTTGGCGGCAAGGCCCGCGGCTTCGTGGAAGGCGTCGTTCTGGTAGGACGCGACGAAGTAGCCGGGGTTGCACTTCTCACCGGCGAAGGTCGAGGGACCAGCGTTGACGCTGACATAGGTGCCGCCGGATTCCAGCACGCCGGGCACCACGGCCGCCAGCACGTTGGAGAAGTTGATGCCGGTGAACAGCTTGACGCCGGACTGGATCATGCCATCAGCCGCCTGCTTGGCGTTGGCGGGCTTGAGCGCGTCGTCCTCGATGGTCAGCTTGACCGGCACGCCGCCGAGCTTGCCGTCATCCATCGCGAGCTTGAAGCCGTCGCGGATGTCCTCGCCGATATAGCCGGCGGGGGTCGACAACGTGGTGATGAAACCGATCGACACCTCGGCGGCCGGCGCCGCGCTCCACGCCGCCGACGCGGCGAGCGAGCCGGCGGCGAGCAGGCCGGCGACCACGCGACGGCGGTTCGACATCCTTGCACCCATGATTGTGTCCCTTCCCTGGATTGATTGATGCGGCGACGCGATGCGCCGCCGCTGTTGTGATGAGGAGATCAGACCGCCACGACGGGGTGGCGGATGCGGCCGATGCCGTCGACCCCGGCCTCGACCACGTCGCCGGGCCACAGCCATTCCTGTGGTGTGCGACCGGCGCCGACGCCATCCGGCGTGCCGGTGGCGATGATGTCGCCGGGCTCCAGCGTCATCGCCGCGCTGATGTCGGAGATCAGCAACGGCACCTTGAACAGCATGTGGCGGGTGTTCGACCTCTGCTTGGTCTCGCCGTTGACGGTGAGCCAGAGGTCGAGATTGTGCGGATCCGGAATCTCGTCCGCGGTGACGATGCACGGCCCGAACGGCGCATAGGTGTCCTGGCCCTTGGAATAGATCCACTGGCCGGCGCGGCGGTTGTCGCGCGCGCTGATGTCGATCATCACGCTGTAGCCGAATACGTAGTTCAGCGCGTCGGCTTCGGTGACGCGGCGCGCCGTGCGGCCCATGATCACCGCGAGCTCGACTTCCCAGTCGAGCTGCTGGGTGATGGCCTTGTTGTGCTCGATGGCCTCGTTCGGGCCGATCACCGCCGTCGGCGGCTTGGAGAAGATCACCGGCTGTTTCGGCAGGTCCTTGGAGGTGTCGAGCGTGCGCGCCGATTCGGCGACATGCTCGACATAGTTCAGGCCGATGCCGAAGATGTTCTTGCGCGGCCGCGGGATCGGCGCCAGCAGGCGGACATTCGCGAGCGGCAGCGCCGTGCCGGCCGGGAAGCGGCCGTCCTGGCCCTCCAGGATCTCTTCCAGAGTCTCGAGCCCGGACGGGCCGAGATCGATGAAGGTCAGCATGGACGACGGCAGCAGCAGGCCCGCCTTGGCCGAGATGGCTTCAACGTCGACGACGAGGTCGCCGACGATGACGCCGAGGCGCGCTTCGGATTCGACAGTGGCGCGGTAGGTAACGAGACGCATGGTTTGAAAGTCCTCAGGCGAGAATGGGCTGCTGGCCGCCGTTGTCGCCGAACGCTTCCTCGCGATAGAGGCCGAGCGAGCGCATGACGGGCAGGTCGTTGAAGGTGAAAAGGCAGGCGTCCTCGCTGGCGGACGCGTTGGCATGCTCGTGCCAGGCCCACGACGGCACGCAGAAGATGTCGCGCGCCTTCCAGTCGAAGCGCCTGCCGTCGATGACGGAATAGCCCTCGCCCTTGGCGACCTGGTAGACGAAGCTGCCGGTGTGGCGATGGGCGCGGGTCTTTTCGCCGGGCCGCAGCATCTGCATCGAGGCGCCGATGGTCTGCATCACCGGACCGCCGGCGACCGGATTGACATAGTTCATCAGCACACCGTCGAACGGCGAGCCGTCGGTCGCCTTGGCATAGCGCTGCAGCGCCTCGTAGGTCGGCTCCCATTCGTATTTGAGCAGCGGCGAATAGCCCTTCGCCCACTCGGCATTGGCCGGGCGCAGGCCGGGCGCGCCCCAGGAATGCGACATGTCGTCGACAGGATGGCCGACGCTCTGCTGCATGTCGGGATGCACGACGTAGAAGTTGGCTTCGAGCGCGTTGACGAGGGGGATGTCGAGGCCGTCCTGCCAGATACACGGCGTGCCGTCGGCGGCAACGCCGTGCTCATGCCAGGTGCCGTTCGGCGTCAACACGAAGTCGTTGGCGCCCAGCGTCATCTTGTGACCGTCGACGATGGTGTAGGCCCCCTTGCCTTCCATGATGAAGCGCAGCGCCGAGGCGGAGTGGGCGTGGGCCGAGGCGACCTCGCCCGGATGCATCACCTGCAGGCCGGAGTAGAGCCAGCCGACGCAGGCGGCGACATCACGGCGACCGGGATTGTTGAGATAGACGACGCGGCGGCCGGCCTTCTCGGGCGTCACCAGCGCGACCGAGCGCAGCACATAGTCGCGCAGGTCCTGATAGCGCCACAGCACCGGCACCGACGACGATTTGGGCTGCCACGGCTCGATCTTGTTGGCGACTGTCCACAGGGCGCCGGCGTCCATGCGCTCGAGCTCGTCGTAGTAGGCGAGCAGCTCCGGCGTGTCCTCGACATTGGCGCGGCCGGCAACGTCCTCGCGGTGATTTTCTCTGGTCGGATTGGCCATGGTGTTGTCCTCCGTGCGATTTATATGACAGAAAGGATTTTCGAAAGGAAGTGGTTTTTGCGTTAGAGTTCGAATCCGTGTAGACCGGACAGCAGGCCGGGAGGAGCGATCAGGTGAGCGGGAAGCGAAACGTGGCGCAGCCGATGGCCGGCGACACCCAGCCGCGGGCGGCGGATGAGCCGGCGACGCTGGCGGAGACCGCCTATCGGCGGCTGCACCGCGACATCATCGCCGGCGTGTTCGCGCCGGGGCAGCCGCTGCGGCTGGAGCTGCTCAAGCAACGCTACGGCTTCAGCTTTTCGCCGCTGCGCGAGGCGCTGAACCGGCTGCAGTCGGAGCGGCTGGTGGTGGCCGCGGCGCTGCGCGGATTCTCAGTCGCGCCGTTCTCGTCCGAGGAGATGCGCGACGCCACCGAGACACGAATTCTGGTCGAGTGCGAAGCGCTGCGCCGCTCGATCGACAATGGCGACGACGACTGGGAGGCCGGCATCGTCGCCGCTTTTCATGCGCTCGACCTGCAGGCGCGGCGGGTGAAGGCCATTCTCGGCGAGCCCGGCGACGACGACCTCTCGGCGCTGGAGGTCCGCCACCAGGATTTTCACCGCGCGCTGATCGCCAGATGCCGCTCGCGCCGGCTGCTCGACCTCGCCGAGCAGCTCTACGCCGAAACCCAGCGTTACCGCCTGCCGATGCTGACCGGCCGCGCCTTCGCGGACGAAGCCCGCGACGTGCCGCTGGAGCACCGCCAGATCATGGACGCGGCCCTCGCCCGCCGCTCCGAGGAAGCAACCGCCCTGCTCGCCGCCCACTACCGCCGCACCTCGGCGCTGATCGACCGCAACATGGCGGCACAGACGAGGGCGGGGGATTGAGGCTGCTGGACTGGTCCGCGCTATCCTTGACTTCCGTCATCCGAAGGCGCTCGCATCAGCCAGCCTCGCCCAGCACAAGGCGACAACCGCCGGGCTGACTTGACCGTTAGCCACACCCACCGCGTCATGCGCGGGCTTGACCCGCGCATCCAGCTCGCCCGCATCATAACGGGCACCAATGCAAGCTGGATCACCGGGTCTCGACGCTTCGCGTCGGCCCGGTGATGACGCCGGAAAAATATGAAAGCGTGGCGTCAAACAACGACGACAGTCATTCAATCCCGCTCCGGTATTCCTCGCTGACGAAGAGTTACCATGCGCTGACGGTCATTCCCGCGCGATCCATAACATCCTACATCTCAGGCAATACCCCGGCCGCTCGCCGGCGCACCCGCCCACGACGCCGGAAGAGCGACGGGCAAAACCATTTTCAAACAACTGGACGCCAATGACTTCCCGCCACATCGACCTGCTGCTCACCGCGATCGCGCCGGCGATCTGGGGCAGCACCTATCTCGTCACCACCCAGTTGCTGCCGGCCGGCCATCCGATGACGGTGGCGATGCTGCGGGCGTTGCCGGCGGGGCTATTGCTGCTGCTGATGGTGCGGCAGTTGCCGACCGGCGTGTGGTGGCTGCGCACGGCGCTGCTCGGCATCCTGAACTTCTCGTTCTTCTGGGCGATGCTGTTCGTCGCCGCCTATCGCCTGCCCGGCGGTGTCGCCGCCACTGTCGGCGCGATCCAGCCGCTGGTCGTGGTGATGCTGGCGCGGCCGCTGCTCGGCACGCCGATTCGTGCTGTCGCAGTGCTTGCCGCGCTCGGCGGCATGGCCGGAGTCGCGCTCTTGCTGCTGACGCCGCGCGCGACGCTCGATCCCGTCGGCATTGCCGCGGGGCTTGCTGGCGCGGTGTCGATGGCGCTCGGCACCGTGCTGAGCCGCCGCTGGCAGCCGCCGGTGTCGCCGCTGACCTTCACCGCCTGGCAGCTCACCGCCGGCGGCGTGCTGCTTACTCCGGTGGCGCTGCTGCTGGAGACGCCGCTGACCACGCTGACACCGGCGAATGTCATCGGCTTCGTCTATCTCGGCCTGATCGGCGCGGCGCTGACCTACATCCTGTGGTTTCGCGGCGTCGCGCGGCTCGAGCCGTCGGTCGTCGCCTCGCTCGGCTTCCTCAGCCCGGTGACCGCGGTGGTGCTCGGCTGGATCGTGCTCGACCAGTCCCTCACGCCGACCCAGCTGATCGGCATGGCCGTGGTGGTCGGCAGCGTCTGGCTGAGCCAGCAGGCCCAGCGGCCCGTTGCGGCGCGCATGCCGATCGCTGGCGCCGGAACAGCGCAGCCCCGCACGGAGGCAGAGCGCGGCTGACGCGCCGGCGCCCGCGTTGCGAAGGCGCCGCGGCCGGCGCGCCGATCAGCGCGCCAGGCGGTTCATGTCCGGGTGGGACGCAATCCCGCCTTGAGCCTTTCAGCGTAACCGTCGATATCGTCCATCAGCTGCCGCGCCACGCCGGTCGCCATCCCGGCCTTGACCACCGCCGGCGGCACCACATGGATCAGCCGGGGATCGAACGGCGTCGGAATGATGTAGTCGCGCCCGAACGACAGCTTGCGGCCATAGGCAACGGCCACCTCTTCCGGTACGTCGAGCCGGGCCAGCTGCGCCAGTGCCTTGGCGCAGGCAATCTTCATCTCGTCGTTGATGGCGCGGGCGCGAATGTCGAGCGCGCCGCGGAACAGATACGGGAAGCAGAGGACGTTGTTGACCTGGTTCGGATAATCCGACCGCCCGGTCGCGACGATGACGTCGGAGCGCACGGCGCGGGCTTCTTCCGGCGTGATCTCGGGATCCGGATTCGCCAGTGCGAAGATCACGGGGTCCGCGGCCATGCTGGCCACCATGGATCCTGTCAACGCGCCCTTGGCGGACACGCCGATGAAGACGTCGGCGCCGGCCACGGCGTCGGCGAGCGTGCGCGCGGAGGTCGCGGTCGCGTGCTCCGCCTTCCACGGGTTCATGCCCTCGGCGCGCCCTTCCCAGACAACGCCTTTGGTGTCGCAGAGGATGCAGTTCTCGCGCCGCGCGCCCATCACCTTCAGCAGCGCGAGGCATGCAAGCCCCGCGGCGCCCGCGCCGTTGAGCACGATGCGCACGTTCTCGATTGTCTTGCCGGTCAGCTCCAGCGCGTTGATCAGGGCGGCCGCGCAGATCACCGCGGTGCCATGCTGGTCGTCATGGAACACCGGAATGTCCATCATCTCCTTGAGCCGCTGCTCGATGACGAAACACTCCGGCGCCTTGATATCCTCCAGATTGATGCCGCCGAAGGTCGGCCCCATCAGGCTGATCGCCTTGACGATGTCATCGACATCCTCGGTGGCAAGCTCGATATCGACGGCGTTGACGCCGGCGAAGCGTTTGAACAGGACGGCCTTGCCTTCCATCACCGGTTTGGCGGCCAGCGCGCCGAGATTGCCGAGCCCGAGGATCGCGGTGCCGTTGGTGATGACGGCGACCATGTTGCCCTTCACCGTGTAATCGTAGGCCGCATCGGGCCGCTCGGCGATCGCCTGCACCGGCACCGCCACGCCGGGGCTGTAGGCCAGCGACAGATCGCGTTGCGTCGCCATCGGCGTCGAGGCAACGATCTCATATTTTCCCGGCACCGGCTCGAGGTGATACGCCAGCGCCTCTTCGGACGAGATGCGATTTTTGCCTGACATGATGGTCGTCTTTCTGCGTCGCTTTGAAGAATTGTCGCTTTGAAGAATTGTCATCTGACCGCAGCTCGCTTCGAGACATGAAGCGATCGGCCCCTCCTTGAAGCGTCTATCGCATCATCCGTCGCAAAGCCACTGCGATTGGACGCAAGAAGGACCGTGATCACGGCGACGCGCCGGATACGCATGGACAGTCCATGCAGACCTGCGCAGGCGCTTTGTTTTTGCGATCGACAAGATTCGATGGCACCACTCAGCGTGCGGTGCAACATCGACCATCCTTCGCTGCAGTGCGGCAACCGCTGCGGCGCCCACCATTGAGCTGCAACAAAGGTTCGCTACACTTCATCCGGCAAGGGCATCGGGCGGGGCACATCCATGATCGGCCATATCGTGCGGCGTCTGATCGTTGTCGCTGCTGTCGCCGTCCTCGCTGTGTCTGCGGCGCACGACACGGCCGCGGCGTGGGGTTATCAGGGCCACAAGGTCGTCGGATCGATCGCCGACCGCCTGCTGAAGGACACCAACGCCGGACGCAAGGTCGGCGAGATCCTCGGCACCGATCTGCGCACCGCCGGTCCCTGGATGGACTGCCTGAAGGCCGTCCGCCGTGACGACAACGATAACTACGCCTACACCATCGATCCGGAGCATCTCGAATACGAGGTGCCCTGCACCAAGTTCAAGACGCCGGAGCTGCGCGACGAGATGGTCGCGTTCGTCAAGCGCAACTGGTTCACCTGCACGTATCTGCCGGACGGCGTGCACCAGCGCGGCTGCCACGAGACCTACCACTTCGACGATGTCGCCCTTCAGCGCGGCCGCTTCGACCGCGCTTTCGCCGGCACCAACCCACACGACCTCGTCGCGGCGATCAACGCCGCAGTCGCCGTGCTGCAGGGCAAGCCGGCGCCGCCGCCCTTCGCCATCGCCAGCAAGAGGGAGGCGCTGTTCATGCTGGCGCATTTCCTCGGCGACCTGCATCAGCCGCTGCATGTCGGCTCGGTCTATCTCGACGCCGCCGGAGGCCGCATCGATCCGGACGCGGCCCACCCCGCAGACCCCGCCACCGAAACCGCCGGCGCCAACTTCATCCAAGACGAGAACATCAACCTGCATCGCGAATGGGACGACATTCCCACCGACCTCGGCGAGGCGGCGACGCGGGAGCTGCTGGCGGACGCGCGATCGCAGCCGGCGACGCCCGGCAGTCTCGACGACTGGCCCGCCGCCTGGGCATCCGATTCGATCACCGTCGCCCAGCAGGCTTTTGCCGGCCTGACCTTCACACCAGGCGGCGCGCAGCGCTGGACCGTCACCTTCGACGACCACGCCACCTATCTGCGCGCCCAGGATGCGATCAAGCGCAAGCAGCTGGCGAAAGCCGGCGCCCACCTCGCCGAACTGTTGAAAGCGATCTGGCCGTAAAAGGCGAGTCAATCATATTGACTCAACCATTGGTGGCATGTTCCCCTTCCTCGCCCGCATGCGCAGGGGAGGGATCTGATGAGCGTCACGAACCCGCCGATACCACCGTGCTTCGACTGCGGCGACGATCCGATCAATCGCCTGATCGAGATGTTCGTCGATATCGCTCAGAAGAAGCGGATCAGGCTGGGCCAGACGCCCGCCGAGCGCCCCGTGTTCCGTAAACTGCACGGCACCGCGCACGGTCGCCTGGAGATGGCCAAGAATATCCCCGCCGACCTCAAGGTCGGCGTTTTCGCCCATGACAGCCTTGTGGCCTGGATGCGCTTCTCCAGCGACACCTCGCCGACCTCGCCCGACCTGCAGTCGACGGTCGGCATCGGTCTCAAGGTGTTCGGCGTGCCCGGCGAGAAGGCCTATGGCGGCGCCGGCGACACCGCCGACTTCATCATGCAGAACTACCCCGTCTTCTTCGTCGATAATGCCAAGGAGATGTGCGAATTCACCTATGCCGGCGTGGTGCAGGGCGACTATCCGACCTATCTGGCGCACCACCCCAAGACCAAACGCATCCTCGACGAGATGGCCAAGGTCGAAGGCAGCGTGCTGACCACGACCTACTGGGGCATCCTGCCGTTCGGCGCCGGCGAGAAGCAGGCGGTGAAGTATCGCCTCGATCCGGAGACGCCGCCGGAGAATGTCGCCAACGACGCGCCGAACTATCTCGCCACCGACATGGCCAACCGGCTGCTGCACGGCGAATACCGCTTCCGCTTCATGGTCCAGCGCCGCACCAATCCCGCGACCATGCCGCTCGACGAAGCCACGGTCGAGTGGCCGGAATCCGAGAGTCCGTTCATCCAGATCGCAACGCTGATCATCCCGCGCCAGGATGTCGAGGACCGCGGCCAGGCGGATTATGGCCAGTCACTGGCCTTCAACATCTTCCGCGTGCCGCCGGCGCAGGCGCCGGTGCCGGAATCCTCGATCGCGGCGGTGCGCCGGGCGGTGTACGCCGCCAGCGCCAACACCCGCCACGAGGCCAACGGCCAGCCGCTGCACGACCCGCCGCAGCCGCGCCAGGCGCACCTGCCGCCCGACACCCCGCCGGACACCTGCGTGGTCAAGGCCGTGATCTACCCGTCGATCGGCATCGCGCGGGTCGGCAACAGTCCAGACGAATGGTACCTCGGCCCCGAAACGCCCGATCCCGAGCCGCTGCCGGCCGGCGCCTACCGCGACAAGCACGGCCGCCTGAAACGGCAGGCGGCGCGCTTTCGCATCTATGGCGTCAATGCCAAGGGCGAGATCGTCCGCGAGCTCACCGGCAAGAACGACGACGTGGCCATCACCTGGTCAGTCGAACTCGCCAACACCAAATCGGCCTGGTACGGCTTCCAGCTCGCGCTCGATATTCCGGAAGCTGCCTCTGCGCCACCGACGGTGCTGCGCAACGCCGCGGTCGCCGACCGCACGCGCCTTGCCATCACGCCCGGGTCGCGCGAGGCCGCCGGTCGGCACGCCAAGCCCAAGGCGTTCGACAGCGGCGAGTTCATGGGGCGGAAGGTCTATCTCGGCGAAATCTCCACCGACGACGAGCAGCGCCTGATCGTTCTGGGCGGGCATGGCAAGTCGGCATCGTGTGACGGCACCTGGGCGATCACCTTCGCCAACAACGAGGGCTGGCACGACGACATCTCCGACGGCCCGGTCACCGCCAAGGTCACCCTCGACGGCACGCCGCTCGAGGTCATCCCTGCCTGGGTCGTCGTCGCGCCGCCGAATTTCGGCCCGCAGCGCAAGTCGGTGCGGACGATGTGGGACCTGATGCGCGATGTCGCGATCACGGCCGGCACGCTCGCCGCCCCCAAGCGGCCGTCGTTCACCCGTGACATCCTGCCGATCTTCCAGCGCATGGCCGGCCTGCAATGGGTCAACGCCGGCTTTGCCGCCGGCTTCGGCTGGCGCGGCGCGTTCGACTTCTCGACGCCGGACGGCATCGCCAAGCTCGCCGATCCCGGCCCGGCCTATCAGGAATTCCGCCGCGTGCTGTCGAACTCGTTCCGGCGCTTCGCTGTCGATTCCTGGTCGCCCAAACCATGGCCGTGGCTCTATGGCGATGCGATGAACATTCCGCCGGCGCCGACGCCGCGCCAGAATTGCGCGCTGAGCAACTGCCAGCTGGCGATGCTCGACCAGTGGGCGGCCGGCAATTTCGACGCCGATTACAAGCCGCACCACGTGCCGCCGAGCACGATCGACAAGGTGCCGCTCGCCGAGCAGGGCGACGTCCTGACCAAGGCGGCACTGGAGTTCTGCCTCGCCGACGCCTTCCACCCCGGTTGCGAGATGACCTGGCCGGTGCGCACGGCGACCATGTACATGGCGCCGTTCCGCTTCGCCCATGTGCTGCCCGACTGGGTGGCGCCGAATCTCGGCGAGACGCTGACCAGCGACAGCATGACCATTCCCAACGGCCCGCTGTACGGCCAGATCCCCGGCGGCATCACCCGCTGGATGGCCGTGCCGTGGCAGACCGACAGCGCCAGCTGCCGCTCGGGCTATGTCGCGACCTATGACCCCTATGTTCCCGCGTTCTGGCCGGCCCGCGTCCCCGATCAGGTGCTGACCAAGGATAACTATGACATTGTGATGGACCACAAGCGGCCGCTGTCGGAGCGCCGCGCGGCATTCGCCAACCGCGCCGCCTGGATCGATCCGCTGGGCACGACCAGCTACACCGACCAGATCAACAACATGATCGAGCACTTCGACCATCTCGGCGTCGTTGAAGTCCATCCCGGCCCCAAGGACACCGATGCGTTCCCGGCGGTGATCGAGGTGGAGGACCGCCGAGCGACAATCCACGACGTCATTCCCAAGAGCGGCCGGGGACCGCGCAGCCTGAGATCGCCCGCGCACCAGGGCGCGACCCATGCCGGCGCGCCCGGCACCAACCGGCGCCTCGACATTTCCGGCATCGACAAGTTTCGACGGTTTCCGCTGGGGCTGCCCGTGCAGTTCAAGTAGGCGGCCGTGGCCGACTGCGATGTCGTCATCGTCGGGGCGGGCCCGGCGGGCGCGACCGCCGCGCTCAACCTCGCGCCGTTCCACCGCGTGCTGCTGATCGATCGCAGGCCGGCGCCGCGCGGCAGGATCGGCGAATCGCTGCCCGGCGCGGCGCGACGGCTGATGACGGACATGAGCCTGTGGGACGGCTTCGCCGCCGATGGCCATGCGCCACGCTATCTCCATCGCAGCGTCTGGGGCTCGGACGAGGCGACCGAACGCGACGCCCTCGCCGATCCCGATGGCCATGGCTGGCACCTCGATCGCGCCCGCTTCGAACGGCGCCTGCGCGCCACCGCCGCCGCGCGTGGCGCCGTGCTGCTCGCACCCGCCCGACCGCGCGCACTCGTCCGCGACGGCGACGGCTGGCGAGTGAACATCGACCACGACGGACATGCCGTCACAATCCACGCGCGACTGATCGTCGATGCCGCCGGCCGCAACTCGCGCATGCTGCCTCGCGGCGAGGCGCGCCGCAGCGGCGACGACCGGCTGATCTGCACCTGGCTGCGCGCGCGAGCGCCCCTCGCTGCCGGCGCGACGCAGATCGAGGCCGAGCCCGGCGGCTGGTGGTATGCCGCGCCCTTGCCCCATGGCGAGGCCGTGCTCGCCTTCCACACCGACGCCGATCTTGCCGAGGCGCGGCTGTGCCGTGACCGCGGCGCGCTGCTCCAGCGCGCGCGACGCTTGCCGATGCTCGGCGAGCAGCTCGGCGCCACCGCATGGAACGACGCCGCCCACGGCGCGTGTGCAGCCCACGGCGCGGCCCTCGCGCCCGCTGCAGGACCGGGCTGGATCGCGGTGGGCGATGCGGCCCTCGCGTTCGACCCGCTGTCGTCGCAGGGGTTGTTCAACGCGCTGTATACCGGGCTCGCCGGCGCCGAGACCGCCGACCGCATGCTGGCCGGCGATGCGGCCGCGGCCGTCGACTACACAGCCGAGATCGCCGGGGTTCGCGCCACCTATCGCGACCATCTCGCCGCCTGGTACGGCGTCGAGCAACGCTGGCCTGACCAGCCGTTCTGGGCGCGGCGCCATGCGGCTCCACGAGGCCCTGCACGCGAGCAGCGCTCCGGCGCGTTCGAGGTCGCGTCGTGGCCGACACACGGCGCGAGCTGGACGGCGTTGCCGTAACCTGCTTTCGATCGTGGCCGATGGCGATTCGCATCGTCGATCGAACGTCCGCAGAGCCCGCCTGGAGCATCCTGATGGTGAATGTTGTTGCTGCGGTCCTCGCGCTCGGCGTCGAGATCGCGATGCTCTGGGCCTATGGCCGCTGGGGATACGATCGCTTTCCCGACCTGCCGCTGCGTGTGGCGGGCGCCGCCGTTGCGGTCGCGGCGGTTGCGATCATCTGGGGCGCCTTCCTCGCACCGCGCGCGCGGCGGCGCCTGCCACTTCCGGCCCGGATTCCGGCCAAGCTCGCGCTGTTCGCCGGCAGCACGGCGATGGCATGGAGCGGCGGACATCTGCTGTTCGCCGCCACGCTCGCGATCTGCGCCATCGCAGCGCTTGCGTTGGAGTATTTTGCGGACGCCCCGTCCGCGGCGCTGTGATCGGTCGTCGCACGCGCTGACGACCTGCCATCACGCCCGCCGCGTACCGGCCCGCTCGGTCAATGCGACAGCGAGCGCAGCGCCACCGAAGGCGGCACCGACGGCGCAGACCCCCGTCCAGCCGAAGGTGACCCACGCGAGCCCCGACACGCCCGATCCCGCTGCGGCGCCCAGGAAGAACAGGCCGGTGAAGAGACCATTCAAACGCCCCCGCGCTTCCGGCCGCAGCAGATTGATGGCGCGCCGCCCCAATGTCTGGTCGCCGATCACGCCGAGGTCGAGCAGCACCGCGGCCACGACCAGGATCGCCAGGGCGGCATGCGAGGACACTGCCGACCCGCCAAGGGCGCGCATGCCGCCGCCGATGCCGGCCAGGATCATCGCCGCGATCACGGCGAGGTGGGCCAGGAGCGTTGCTGCGCGTGTCCAGCCACGGTCGCCGGCGCGCCCCGCGACCGGCGCGACAACAGCGCCGGCGGCACCGGCCAGAGCAAACAGCGCGATACCGCTCTGGGTAAGGGAGAACGGCGGCGCGGCAAGCCGAAGCGCCACCGACGTCCAGAACACGCTGAACGCGCCCATGCACAGCGCCTGATACAATGCGCGCCGCTGCAGGACGGATTCCTCTCGCAGGTGCTCCACATCGAGCCGATCAGGCGCGGATAACTCGTCGACGTCGGGGGATAGCGCCGGGGAATGACGACCATCAGGATGAGGGTGAGCGCGGCGATGAGGCCTGCAAGCGCGCCGTAGAGCCAGCGCCAGCCTGCAAACTCGGCAACGAGGCTCGCCGTCGGCCTCGACAGCAGGATGCCGATCATCAGCCCGCTCATCACGTTTCCGATCACGCGACCGCGCCGCGCTTCGGGCGTGAGCAACGCCGCCACGGGTACGAGCATCTGGATCGCGCTCGTCGTCACGCCCGCGACGAAACAGGCAAGAAGAAACAGCGAAGGCGTCGGCGCGCACGCGACCGCCGCGAGGGCGACGACGTCGATCGCCAGGGTCGTGACGATCACGGTCCGGTTCTCGGCGAGATCCGTGAGGGGCACGAGCAGGAATAGACCGCTCGCATAGCCGAGCAATGTCAGCGTAGTGACGAGGCTCGCCGCGCTCGCGTTCAGGCCGAATGACGGCCCGATGAGGCCGATCAGAGGCTGGGACGCGAACAGGCTGAGGACGACGACGCCGACCGCGATGGCGAACAGGAGCGTCAGCCCCCCGGACATCTCGGCTGATCCGCCGCGACCGGCTTGTTGCTGGTTCGATTGCAAAAGGGAAGACATGAGGGTCCTTTTGGGAGTCCATTTGAATATGGACCGCTGGCCTTTTGCATTCACCCGATCGAAGTGATAATCCACCAAAAATGCAAATAGTTATTCCACTAATCGTGAGAATATGGCGAGCATCGAGCAGTATGAGGCGTTCGTCGAAACCATCGACCGCGGCAGCCTGACGGCGGCCGCAAAACGCCTGAACCGATCGCTGCAGTCGGTCAGCCGCGCGATCGCGACACTGGAGGAAGAGCTCGGGGTCGAGCTCGTGCGGCGGACGACCCGGCGGCTCAATCCCACGCCGGCCGGCCTCACCCTCCATGAGCGGCTGCGAGCCGCGTTGAAGGACATCAACGATGCCCGGGCCGACGCGAAACGAGAGACCGCGCGGGTGAGCGGACTGTTCAGGATCGGCGCCCCTGTCCGGTTTGCCCCAAACTTTGTGGTCCCGTCCGCGGTCGCGTTCCAGCACAAATTTCCGGATCTCGAGATCGAGCTCGCTCTGACCGACGCCTTCGCTGACATGATCGAGGACAGGCTCGACGTCGCCATCCGGATCGGCGACCTCGGCGCTGCAAGCCTGAGGTCGCGCAAGGTCGCCCAACTCCGCCGAATCGTTGTCGCGGCGCCAAGCTATCTCGCGCGCCACGGCTCTCCACGCACGCCCGACGATCTCGCGTCGCATCTGTGCGTCGTGCGCACGGTCGGCCCGGAGGGCGACGCGTGGCCACTCACAGTGAATGGCGCGGTGGTGCGAACAGCCGTGAAAGGCGCGTTCCGTACCAACGATGCCGCAGCCGCGAATGTGGCGGTGCTGCATGGGGCAGGTATCGGGCTCGCGCCGTTATGGCAGGTTCGCCAGGACATCGACGACGGCCGCCTGGAAATTCTTCTGCCCGAGCACCAGCCGCCCCCGATACCGGTGAGCGCCGTGTGGCCTGGCAGCGTCGGCACGCCGGCGCGCACCCGCCTGTTTGTCGACATGCTGGTGCACAGGCTGGCGGGCGAGCGGATCTAGGTCGCCGCTCGTCGGCGAGAGCGGACGGTCGACCATTGTAACGTGCCGGGAATGATGAAGACGGTGCACCAAGGCGGTGCCGCGCCGTGCGGCGCGCATTCTCGCAAACCACTGATCGTTTTGAGAAGCTGTTCGTCTTGAGAAGATCTGGAGCGGGCGAAGGGATTCGAACCCTCGACCCCAACCTTGGCAAGGTTGTGCTCTACCCCTGAGCTACACCCGCATCCGAGATATTGGCGCCCCGCGGAGCGCCGACGGGCTGTCCTATGCCAAATGCCGCCGGGGAATGCAACAGGCTGGTCGCAATTAAACTGGCGATGACGCTTAACAGACGGTTTTGCGACATTTCGCGGCCTCAACGGCCTGGATTTCGCCACGCCAGCGGCGATTCGCGCCGGTTCCCGGTGATTGAAAATACCGGCCTTTGCCGCCATTTATCTTCGGGGCCGTGATAGGATCGGCCCATCCCGACAATGCGAGGGGCATCGGGACGGCCAACGGGCGCCAGGCGAGGACCACGTGACAATTATCGACCAGAACAGCGGCGAAATTCCGCCGGCTTCCGCCAATCTGATCAAGGACACCACCACCCAGACGTTCATGAAGGACGTCATCGAGGAATCGCGCCAGCAGCCGGTGCTGATCGACTTCTGGGCGCCGTGGTGCGGTCCCTGCAAACAGCTGACCCCGATCCTGGAAAAGGCCGTTCGCGCCGCCAAGGGCAAGGTCAAGCTGGTCAAGATGAACATCGACGAGCATCCGGCGATTCCCGGCCAGATGGGCATCCAGTCGATCCCCGCGGTGATCGCTTTCGTCAACGGCCAGCCGGCCGACGGCTTCATGGGCGCGGTGCCGGAAGGCCAGATCAACGCCTTCATCGAGCGCTTGACCAAGAACCAGCCGCCGACCGGCACGGCCGCCGACCTGCTCAAGGAAGCCGACGCAGCCCTGGCTGCCGGCGATGCGGAGACGGCCGCCGCGATCTACGCCCAGGTGCTCGGCGAAGATCCGGAGAACATCACGGCGCTGGCGGGGCTCGCGCGCTGCTATGCGGAAACCGGCGCCATCGACCAGGCGGCCCAGACGCTCGCCATGGTGCCCGAATCCAAGCGCAACGATCCGGCGGTCAAGGCGGTGCAGGCGATTCTCGACCTCGCCGCCCAGGCCGAATCACTCGGCCCGCTCGCCGAGCTCGAGCAGAAGGTTTCCGCGGATCCCAAGGATCATCAGGCGCGGTTCGACCTCGCCACCGCGCTGAACGCCGCCGGCAAGCGGGCGGAAGCGACCGATCACCTGCTGGAGATCGTGCGCCGCGACCGCAAGTGGAACGACGACGGCGCACGCAAGCAGCTCGTGCAGCTGTTCGAGGCGTGGGGACCGACCGACGAGGCGACCACCGAGGGACGGCGCCGCCTGTCCTCGATCCTGTTCTCCTGACGCCGCGCGCGGGCGGCGCCGCCGCGGCGACCGCCCCGCGTCTCCGACGAGACGCCGCCGCGATGTGAAGCCGAGAAACAACCGATGCCGATCAACGTCGAATATCGCGGACCTGCGGATCTTCCCGCCATCATTCCGGTGTTTCCCCTGACCGGCGCGCTGCTGCTGCCGCGCGGGCAGATGCCGCTCAACATCTTCGAGCCGCGCTATCTCGCGATGGTCGACGATGCGCTGCGTGAGGGCCATCGCCTGATCGGCATGATTCAGCCGGACGTCGCGCATTCGCACAATGCCGACCGCCCCGTGCTGTTCCAGGTCGGCTGTGTCGGCCGCATCACCCAGCTCGCCGAAGCCGGCGACGGCCGTTACATCCTCGAGCTCACCGGCGTATCACGCTTCAAGGTGGTCGAGGAGATCGCGGTGACCACCGCCTACCGGCGCTGCCGTGTGAATTATGAGCCCTTCATCGACGATTTCACCGCCCGCAAGGGCGAGGACGAGGTCGACCGCGAGGCGCTGCTGTCGGCGCTGCGCGCGTTCCTCAAGGCCAACCAGCTCAAGGTCGACTGGGAAGGCATCGACGGCGCTCCCAACGAGGCGCTGGTCAACGCGCTCGCGATGATGTCGCCCTTTGGCGCCGCCGAGAAGCAGGCACTGCTCGAGGCGCGCGATCTCAAGACCCGCGCCGAGATCCTGATCGCGGTGACCGAGATGGACCTCGCCAAGAAGAAGACATCCGGCGACCCGCCCCTGCAGTAACCGACAACCCGTCGCCCGCCGCGCGGACGCTCAATACCCCGCCGCCGCCAATCCGACCGCCAGCGCCAACGCCATCCAGCCGGGATGCCGGCCGCGCGTCGCGCAGGCGTTGGCGAGCGCACCGAACGCATACATCGCCGCGACGATCACCACGATCCAGTGCCGTGCCGTCGCTGGTGCGACATGCGGCGCCGCGACCAGCAGCACGCCGCCGGCGATCCATGCCACGGTGCTGCATTGCCAGACCAGGCGAATCAGCGTGCGCAGTCGCCGCGGCTCGATCGTGGCGTTGGCAAACACCTTGGTTTCACCGAGCACGCCGTGCACCAGCGCGGTGAGAATCGCGATCACGCCGGCAATCTGCAGCATCAGATCACGCATCATCGTCACCATACAGTTGTGTATGGTGACGATGCGCCGATCGCTGGCCCCTGTCAATACAGTTGTGTATGGTGACTCATGAACGAGATGGATGGTCGATAGATGGCGGATCAGCTGTCGGCGCAGGACTGGCTCGACCAGGGGTTGCGAACGCTGGCGCGCGACGGCTTCATCGCGCTGAAAGCGGATCCGCTGGCGAAGGCGATGGGCGTGTCCCGCGGCAGCTTCTACTGGCATTTCGCCGACATCGCCGCCTATCACGCCGCGGTGCTCGGACGCTGGCGCGAGGTTGCGCTCGACAACATCATCGCCGATGTGGAACAGGCGCCGCCCGAGGACATGCCGCTGCGCCGGCTGCTGCGCCGCGTGTTCGCCGCACGGCCGGCGCTGGAGATGGCGGTGCGCGGCTGGGCAACCCATGATGCCGCGGCGCGCCGGGCCGTGCAGGCGGTGGACCGCCGCCGTCTCGGCTATGTCGCGGACCTGCTGGTCGCCGCCGGCGTGCCGGCGGCCGCCGCACAAGCCCGCGCACAGATCCTGTACTGGGCGTTTCTCGGCTTCGCGCTGTCGGACCGGGCGCCGCCCGCCGAACCGCTGACGGCGCTGGTCGACGAACTGGTCCGGATGGCCGGCGCGCGCGACTGAACAGCGCGCCCGCGCGATATCCATCCGCTGCACAGATGTGCTAGCAGGAGAGCATCTTCACGAGTTCACGCCGGAGCCTGCCATGACGACATCCCCGACCCAGCGCCCGGACGCCGTCGATCCGAAACTGCTCGAGATCCTGGTGTGCCCGCTGACCAAGGGCCCGCTGGAGTACGATGCCGAACGGCAGGAACTGATCTCGCGCTCCGCCAAGCTCGCCTACCCGATCCGTGACGGCATCCCGATCATGCTGCCCGAAGAGGCGCGCAAGCTGGACTGAGGCGGAAGACGGTTCGCGACGGGACACAGCGCGCTTCCACATTTTCTGCGTCATCACCGGGCTTGACCCGGTGATCCTGCTTAAGAAACGCACGTCGTGTAGTGAGTAGGCTGGTTTGCCGGGTCCAGCCCGGCAATGACGCATGGGACGTCGCAAACTCTGGGAAACAGCCTAACCGCGTGGCCCACGATCGGCTTGCGGACGCTACAGCGCCTCGCCGCGCAGCAGGCGCGGCACCTCGCCGGCAAGGCCCGCAGCCTGACGGATGAAGGCGCTTTTCAGCGGCGGCAACCGGTCAACGAGGCCGAGCCCGATGTCGCGCACGCTGCGCAGCAGCGTCGATTCATTGGAGAACAGCATGTTCAGCGTGTTGGTGGCGACCCCCATCGCCATGGTGTCGAAGCGCCGCCAGCGCTGATAGCGCTCGAGCACGTCGGCCTGCCCCGGATCGATACCGAGCCGCGCCGCATCCACCACGCATTCGGCAAGTGCGGCGATGTCCTTCAGCCCCATGTTGAGGCCCTGTCCGGCGATCGGATGGATGACATGGGCGGCGTCGCCGACCAGCGCCAGCCGCGGCGCGACGAAGGAGCGGGCGACGAAATAGCCGAGCGGAAACGCGCGCGGCGCATCCAGCGCCCGCACCTCGCCAAGCTTCAGCCCGAACCGCATCTCCAGCTCCCGCTGGAATTCGTCGGCTGGCAGCGCCACGATCCGCGCCGCCTCGTGCCGCTTCTCGGTCCACACCAGCGACGAGCGCCGGCCCATCAGCGGCAGAATCGCGAACGGCCCGGCCGGCAGGAAATGCTCCTCGGCGCGGCCCTCATGATCGCGCTCGTGGCCGACAGTGACGACGATGCCCGACTGATCGTACTCCCAGCCATGGGTGGCAATGCCGGCGCGCTCACGCAGCTTCGAGCGCGCGCCGTCGGCGGCGACCAGGAGGGCAGCCTCGATGGTCTCGCCGCTGCTGAGGCGCACCGCGATGCCGTCGCTGCGCGTCTCGAATGTCGTCACGGCGGCGGCGCGCAGGGTGATGCCGGAGGCTTCCGCGCGCGTCGCCAGCGCGTCGATCAGACGGCGGTTCTCCACCATGTGCGCGAATGGCTCGCCCGGCGCGACCTCGCCGCCGAAGGTGAGGAACACCGGCCGCGTCGC
Organism: Bradyrhizobium sp. 2TAF24; assembly: GCF_052115025.1. Taxonomy (NCBI): domain Bacteria; kingdom Pseudomonadati; phylum Pseudomonadota; class Alphaproteobacteria; order Hyphomicrobiales; family Nitrobacteraceae; genus Bradyrhizobium; species Bradyrhizobium sp. 2TAF24. The sequence continues at coordinate 49,759 of NZ_JBFRFW010000007.1, forward strand.
ATCCGCGAGCTGGCTGTCGGTCACCACCATGTCGAGGATCGGCTGCGCCTCGGCTGCGACGTCGCCCCACACGTCCAGCGCCTCGAACAGCCGCCGGCAGGCGGCCACGATCGCCGAGGCGCGGGGGTCGCGGGACGGCCGCGTCGCCAGTGCCGGATCGGCGACGATGATCGGGGTGGTATCGCCGAACCCCTGGCGGAGCGCCAGCGCCAGGGCGAGCCCTGCGAATGCGCCGCCGCCGATGACGATACCTCGTTGCGTGGACATGGTCGTCTTTCCATACTCGCTCTTGCCACGCACGCACGCTTGGGCAACATAGTCCCGCGCCTGGAACACGGCGGATGCTGTTGTTCTATCAGCAATTCCGTGTGCCCGGAAATGTTCAAATTGCGACGGCGGACCGACGGGTCCGGCGCAACCGAGGACCGAGACACGCCATGTCGAAAAGCCTGATTGACCTGATCTCGATTCTCGACATCGAGCCGCTGGAAGTGAATTTATTCCGTGGCATCAGTCCCAAGACCAGCTGGCAGCGGGTGTTCGGCGGCCAGGTCATCGGCCAGGCCATGGTGGCGGCGTGCCGCACGGTCGAAGGCCGCGTGCCGCATTCATTGCACTGCTACTTCATCCTGCCGGGCGACCCGCAGATCCCGATCATCTACGAGGTCGAGCGGCTGCGCGACGGCAAGAGCTACAGTACCCGCCGCGTCACCGCGATCCAGCATGGCCACGCCATCTTTTCCATCATGGTTTCGTTCCATGTCGAGGAAGAAGGCTCGTTCGACCACCAGGAGGTGATGCCCGACGTGCCGCCGCCGGAAAAGCTCACCGCCGAAGAGGTCGCCAAGCAGCCGATGTTCCGGGAGATGCCGGAGTTCATCCGCCGCTATTACGAATCCGACCGCCCGATCGAGCTGCGCCCGGTCGAGCTCGGTCGCTATTTCGGCCAGAAGATCGAGGATGGCCGCATCCATGTCTGGATCCGCACCGCCGCCAAGCTGCCGGACGATCCGGCCCTGCACATGTGCGCGCTCGCTTACGCCTCCGACTTCTCGCTGCTCGACGCGGCGATGGCGCGTTATGGCCGCACCCTGTTCGACAAGCGCATGATGCCGGCGAGCCTCGACCATGCGATGTGGTTTCACCGCCCGTTCCGCGCCGACGAATGGCTGCTCTACAGCCAGGATTCGCCGAGCGCCCAGGGCGGCCGCGGCCTGACCCGCGGGCTGATCTTCAAGCCGGACGGCACGCTGGTCGCTTCCGTCGCCCAGGAAGGCTCGATCCGCGAGCGCAAGAGCTGATGACCCATCCGTGCAGGCCGCGCCGCGGCCTGCCGCTGGCCACGACGTCCCGCCGTGCCGTGCAATTGGGCATCACCCGCCCGGAATTGCCGTAATATTTTGCCGACAGCCTTTATCGCAGGCAATAAACCTGCTTATTTCCTGCGTCCGTGCCGCCCGCGTCGGCAGGCGCGGAAGGGCGTCGTCGTCAATTGTCATATCGCTGATGTCATATCGCTGACATACGGGCGCGATCCCGTGACGCCGCCGGCGTGGACTGCCAGCGGGCTTTGCGGACGGCGGTCCAGGGCGCATGAGAGAGGCGCATGAGAGAGCTGGGAAGGCCGGGGACTATGAAACTTGTTGTTGCGATCATCAAACCGTTCAAGCTCGACGAGGTGCGCCAGGCACTGACCGCCATCGGCGTGCACGGCATGACGGTGACCGAGGTCAAGGGTTACGGCCGCCAGAAGGGCCATACCGAAATCTATCGTGGCGCAGAGTATGTGGTGAACTTCCTGCCCAAGCTGCGCATCGAGATCGCTGTCTCCTCGGAGCTCGCCGACAAGGCGGTCGAGGTCATCACCGCGGGCGCGCGCACCGGGCAGATCGGCGACGGCAAGATCTTCGTCACGCCGATCGATCACGCGCTGCGCATCCGCACCGGCGAAACCGACACCGACGCGCTCTGACGCCATTTCTCATTCTCGTCTCGGCGCGCCCAACGCCGCGCGCGCCTTCATTGTTGCCTGCCGGGGATCTTCCATGACGATCACGCCCTGCCGCGCGTCGCGTGCGGCTGCTCTTGCGACGCGTGCACGCGCGCATTTCATCGCCACTTCGCGCCGCGGTCTCGCCGCCGCGACCTTCGGCGCCGCGGCGCTGCTGGCCGCAGGTGGCACCACGCCCGCGCTGGCGCAGGCCGCATCCGGCAGCATCAATGCCGCCGACACCGCCTGGATGATCGTCGCGACCGCGTTGGTGCTGATGATGACCATTCCCGGCCTCGCGCTGTTCTACTCCGGCATGGTGCGCAAGAAGAACGTGCTCGCCACCATGGCGCAGAGCCTCGCCGCCGTGGCGCTGATCTCGATCCTGTGGGTGATCTACGGCTACAGCCTCGCCTTCGTCGGCGACGGCGCCTGGATCGGCACGCTCGACCGCGGACTGCTCGCCGGCGTCGACATGACCAGCGTCAATCCGCTGGCGAAGACGATTCCCGAGGCGCTGTTCGCGCTCTACCAGATGACCTTCGCTGTCATCACCGTGGCGCTGGTGGCGGGCGCGGTGGCCGATCGCCTGCGCTTCTCTGCCTATGTGGTGTTCTCGCTGTGCTGGTTCACGCTGGTCTATGTGCCGCTCGCGCACTGGATCTGGGGCGGCGGCTTCCTTGCCGCAGCGGGCACGCTCGATTTCGCCGGCGGCCTCGTGGTGCACCTCAGCGCCGGCACGGCCGGCCTCGTCGCCGCGCTGGTGATGGGCAATCGCCGCGGCTACGGCACCGACAATCTCGCGCCCTACGACCTGTCGCTGGCGATCATCGGCACCGGCCTGTTGTGGGTCGGCTGGTTCGGCTTCAATGGCGGCTCGGCGCTGGAAGCCGGCTCACGCGCGGTGATGGCGATCTTCGCCACCCATCTCGCCGCCTGCGCCGGCGCGTTGACCTGGACCGCGATCGAATGGCTGACACGTCGCAAGCCCTCCGTGCTCGGCATGATCTCCGGCGCGGTCGCGGGCCTCGGCACCATCACGCCTGCCTCCGGCTTCGTGGCGCCGTGGCACGGCATCGTCATCGGCATCGTCGCCGGCGCGGTGTGCTTCTGGGCCTGCACCAGCCTCAAGCATCGCTTCAACTACGACGACTCGCTCGACGTGTTCGGCATTCATGGCATCGGCGGCCTGCTCGGCACGCTGCTGGTCGGCGTGTTCGCCACCTCCGCGATCGGCGGCTCGTCCGGGCTGATCGAGGGCAACAGCAAGCTGATCCTGAGCCAGCTCTACGGCATCGCCGTCACCTTCGCGTGGACCGGCGGCGTAACCTTCGTGCTGCTCAAGATCGTCGACGTCATGGTGCCGCTGCGCGTCACCAAGGACCAGGAGCTGGAAGGCCTCGACATCACCCAGCACGGCGAGGCGCTGCAGTAGCCGCCGCAGACCTGCGCCGCGCACGGCTTCGGTCGGCGCGGCGCATCCCTGCCAGGCAGGGCTTGCATTTCAAATAAGTATTTGCTTATGTGTCGTTCATGGAGAACGACATCTTCAAGGCGCTGGCCGATCCCACCCGACGAGCGATCTTCGACAAGCTCGCGAGCGGCAGCCAGAACGCCAGCGCCCTGCGCGAGGGCATGACCATCAGCCAGCCCGCCATGTCGCAGCACCTCGCGGTGCTGCGCGCCGCCGGGCTCGTGCGCGAGGAGCGCCAGGGCCGCTTCGTCAACTACGAGGTCGACCCCAACGGCATCGCGGACATCGGCACGTGGCTCGCACGCTACCGCGCCTACTGGCCACAGCGGATGGACGCGCTCCGGACCCTGCTGAAGGACATGGACCAATGACCGAGCCGGCGACTGCGGACCGCACCCCCGAGCACGACAGGCTGGAGCTGGACTATGAGTTCGAGGCGCCGCCCGAAAAGGTCTGGCGCGCGGTCACCATCCCGGCGCTGCGCGAGCGCTGGCTCCCCGATGCCGATCTTGCGACGGCCGAACCCGACACCACCGTCGACGGCGAGGAAGTGCGCTACCGCATGCGCGATCCGCGGCCGCCGTTTCGTGAGAGCGTCGTCACCTTTCGCCTGACCCCGACACCGGCAGGCGGCACGCGCGTCTACATCATCCACGAACTCGGCATCACGCAACACCACGCCGCGCAGGCGCTGCACGGCGCCAACAGCAACGACGTTCTGATGCGCGCCGCCTGAGCGGCGAGACGATCGCTGGTCTCGCTCAAGCGGCTTAACGCCTGATCCCCACCCTCATCACTGAAAGGGAGGTCGCCGATGCGCGACATGATGCAGCTCGTCCCCATGGTCGTCGAACAGTCGAGCCGCGGCGAACGCTCGTTCGATATCTACTCGCGGCTGCTGCGCGAGCGCATCATCTTCCTCAACGGCGAGGTCAATGACGCGATGTCCGGCCTCGTCTGTGCGCAGCTGTTGTTCCTGGAGGCCGACAACCCCAACAAGCCGATCAACCTCTACATCAACTCCTATGGCGGGGTGATCACCTCGGGGCTTGCGATGTACGACACCATGCAGTTCATCAAGTCGCCGGTGCACACCCTGTGCATGGGCACCGCGCGCTCGATGGGATCGTTCCTGCTGATGGCGGGCGAGCCCGGCCACCGCACCGCCCTGCCCAATGCCAGCCTGCATGTCCATCAGCCGCTCGGCGGCTTCCAGGGCCAGGCCTCCGACATCCTGATCCATGCCGAGGAGATCCGGCAGACCAAGCACCGCATCACCCGCCTCTATGCCGAGCACTGCGGGCGCAGCTATGAGGAGGTGGAACGAACGCTCGACCGCGACCACTTCATGTCCGCCGACGAGGCGCTGGCGTTCGGGCTGATCGACCGGGTGGTGTCGGCGCGGGAAGCCGCCGCGTAACCCAGGCAAGGGCGCGGGCCGCGGGACGCGCCTGCGAGCGACGAGGCGGCAACCGGCCATCCGATATCCTTATGTTTCTGCTGGATTTTCCGCGGCCCTTCGGCAGCCGGCCACAGCTCGCGGACCCCATCCGCCTTTGTTTTTTGCTGCCGCTCGCTTGGGCACAATTGTGTCGATTATCTGTTTTGCCCATGAGTTGGGCTAACCTGACTAAGTTTTGGGCGCGACAGTTTGGCGCGCACCCCCTCTTTTGCACCCCCGCAAGAAAACCCTCGGATTCATAGACCATTAGGCCGCACCGGCCGGTTGGCACGGCATTTGATTCTATGGGTGCCGGCTGGCCCGTGGGGAAGTGCTCGTCTTCGCGTGGTGACCTTCAGTCAGTACCGCCTGGCCAGTGACGGCCGGGCCCAAGCGGGGAAATGAACCCATGAAAATTGTTATGGCCATTATCAAGCCATTCAAATTGGAAGAGGTCCGTGACGCCCTGACCGCCATCGGCGTTCACGGACTGACGGTAACCGAAGTCAAAGGCTATGGCCGCCAAAAGGGCCATACCGAAATCTACCGCGGCGCCGAGTATGCCGTGAGTTTCCTGCCGAAGATCAAGCTCGAGGTCGCCGTCGCCTCGGACCAGGTCGACAAGACCATCGACGCCATCACCGGCGCGGCCAAAACCGGCCAGATCGGCGACGGCAAGATCTTCGTCATGAGCCTCGAACACGCGGTGCGCATCCGGACCGGCGAGTCCGACGCGGCTGCCCTCTGATTTCGCGCTTTTCATTCACTCAGGAGTAAAACATATGACGTTCAAGCGTCCTACCGGCGCGGGATTGGCAGCTCTTGCCGTCGGCGTTCTCGCCGCGACTGCCGCGCATGCCGAACCCACGGTCAACAAGGGCGACAATGCCTGGATGCTGACCTCGACGGTGCTCGTGCTGTTGATGACCATCCCCGGCCTTGCGCTGTTCTACGGCGGCCTCGTCCGCTCCAAGAACATGCTGTCGGTCCTCGCCCAGGTGTTCTACACCGTCTGCGTCGTCTGCGTGCTGTGGGCGCTCTACGGCTACAGCCTCGCCTTCACCGGCGGCTCGCCCTACATCGGCGGCTTCTCCAAGGCCTTCATGATGGGCATCACGCCCGACTCGATGGCGGCGACCTTCACCGCCGGCGCCAACATCTCCGAGCTCATCTACTTCTGCTTCCAGATGACCTTCGCGGCGATCACGCCAGCTCTCATCGTCGGTGCCTTCGCCGAGCGCATGAAGTTCGCGGCGATCGCGCTGTTCATCCCGCTGTGGGTGACGATCATCTACTTCCCGATCGCCCACATGGTCTGGTACTGGGCCGGCCCGGACGCCATCGTCGATGCAGCGAAGGCGCTGGCGGCGGCGGCTCCCGATGCCAAGGCGGCGGCGCAGGCCAAGCTTGACGAAGTGATGGCCGATGCCGGTCAGGTGTATCTGTGGGGCGCCCTCGACTTCGCGGGCGGCACCGTGGTGCACATCAACGCCGGCATCGCCGGCCTCGTCGGCGCCCTGCTGATCGGCAAGCGCACCGGCTACGGCAAGGAGCTGATGGCCCCGCACTCGCTGACCATGACCATGATCGGCGCTTCGCTGCTGTGGGTCGGCTGGTTCGGCTTCAACGCCGGCTCCAACCTCGAAGCCAACGGCGGCGCCGCGCTTGCGATGACCAACTCGTTCCTCGCCACCGCCGCTGCGGCGCTGTCGTGGATGTTCGCCGAGTGGATCATCAAGGGTCATCCCTCGCTGCTCGGCGCGCTGTCGGGTGCGGTGGCGGGCCTTGTCGCGGTGACGCCGGCGGCCGGCTACTCCGGCCCGATGGGCGCCATCGTGCTCGGCCTCGTGGTCGGTGTGGTCTGCCTGTTCTTCTGCACCGTCATCAAGAACGCGCTCGGCTATGACGACTCGCTGGACGTGTTCGGTGTGCACTGCATCGGCGGCATCGTCGGCGCGCTCGGCACCGGCATCCTCGTCAACCCGGCGCTCGGCGGCACCGGCGTGATGGACTACGTCGCCGGCAAGATCGGCGACTACGACTTCACCACCCAGATGATCGCGCAGTTCAAGGCCGTGGCCACCACGCTGGTGTGGTCGGGCATCGGCTCGGCGATCCTCTACAAGGTGGTCGACGTCATCGTCGGTCTGCGCGTCAATGTCGAGAAGGAACGCGAAGGCCTCGACGTCACCGAGCACACGGAGCGCGCCTACAACATGTAAGGCGGCGCTTCTCAAGGGACACGGTTGGGGCACTAACCCGGCAATGCCCCGTCCGTACGAAGGGCCCCGGCGCAAGCCGGGGCCCTTCACCTTTTCGGAACCGGCATAATCACTGCCGCCGGTCCCGCGCTCTCGCCGATGGTTAATCGCGTCTTAACCTCGCCGCATCTATGGTGATCTGATCCGGTCCCGTTCGATCTCACGGTGCGATCGACAGATCAAAAGTGCTGGCGTTTCAAGATGGTTACACCCGCTTCTCCCTCCCCGGCGCAAGGCAGCCAGGACAGCGAGCGCTCGCCGTTCGCGCGGCTGACCGACCTGCTGAGGGGACTTGAGCCGGGCAAGCCGCTGATCAACCTGTCGCTCGGCGAGCCGCAGCACCCGGTGCCGGCCTTCGTCGGCCCGGTGCTGACCCAGCATGCCACCGAGTTCGGCCGCTATCCCGCCGCCAAGGGCATCGAGCCGTTCCGCAAGGCCGCCGCCAGCTGGCTCGACCGCCGCTTCACCCTGCCCCGGCCGATCGATCCGGACACCGAGGTGCTGGTACTCAGCGGCAGCCGCGAGGGGCTGTTCTTCGCCGCCATCGCCGCGTCGCGCCATGTCGGGCCGCGCCCGGGCAAGCCCGCGATCCTGCTGCCGAACCCGTTCTATCCCGCCTATGCGGCCGGCACCGATGCCGCCGGCTGCGAGCGCGTGCTGCTGCCGACCACGCCGGACAACGGCTTCCTGCCCGACCTCGACGCCCTCGACGAGGCGACGCTGGCGCGCACCGTGGCGTTCTTTCTCGCCTCCCCCGCCAACCCGCAGGGCGCGGTGGCCTCATCAGACTATTTCAGGCGTCTGAAGGCGCTCGCCGACCGCCATGGCTTCGTGGTGCTGAGCGACGAGTGCTATTCGGAGATCTATACCCATGCCGCGCCGGGCAGCATTCTCGAATGCGCCGGGCCCGACTTCGCCAATGTCGCCGTGTTCCAGTCGCTGTCGAAGCGCTCGAACCTGCCGGGCATGCGCGTCGGCTTCGCCGCCGGCGACAAGGCGTTCCTCGCCCGCATGCATGAACTGCGCAACGTCGCGGCGCCCACGGTGCCGGTGCCGCTGCAGCATGTCGCCGTCGCCGCCTATGGCGACGAGGCGCATGTCGAGGACAACCGCGCGCGCTACCGCCTGAAGTTCGACCTCGCCGACCAGATCCTGGGATCGCGCTTCGGCTACAAGCGCCCGGCCGGCGGCTTCTGCCTGTGGCTCGACGTCTCCGCCCATGGCGGCGACGAGGCCGCCACGGTCAGGCTGTTCAAGGAGGCCGGGGTGCGGGTCATTCCCGGCAGCTATCTGGCGCGACAACAGGCTGACGGCAGCAACCCCGGCGCCGGCTACATCCGCGTCGCGCTGGTGCAGGAAAGCGACATCACCGCGGATGCGCTGCACCGCATCGTCGCCGTGCTGGACGGGGCCCCCGCGCAGGAGGCGCGATGAGCATGCCGGCGATCGAGCGCGTCATTCCGCTGGTCGGCCAGCTGCCGGACCCGCTGCGCGAGATGGTGGTGCGCCGCCTGCGCGAGCTTGCCGGCCTCGGCCTCGTCGCGCTTTCCGGCGTCATGGCTGCCGCGCTGATCACCTGGTCGGTGCAGGACCCGAGCCTCAGCCACGCCACCGCTGGCAAGATCCACAACATCATGGGCTTCCCCGGCGCCATCGGCGCCGACCTGCTGATGCAGATCATGGGGCTCGGCGCCGTCATGATCGTGCTGCCGGTCGCGGTGTGGGGCTGGCGCATGATGACCCACCGGCCGTTCGACCGCGAAGCGCTGCGGATCGCGAGCTGGATTCTCAGCGCCACCATCGCCGCCGGCTTCTGCAGCTGCTGGCCGCGCTCGGCGACATGGCCGCTGCCCACCGGGCTCGGCGGTGTGGTCGGCGATGCCCTGGTGCGGGCGCCCGCGGTCATTTTCGGGCCCCCCGGCTTTACCTATCGCGCTGTTCTCGGCGGCATCCTGTTCGTGGCCATGGCGGTGACGTTCCTGTTCGCCTGCGGCCTCGGCGCGCAGGAAAGCATCGCCGACGCGCGCACCCCGGCGCGCGACGAGGATGACGATCTGCCGATGGACGAGGACGAGGAGCGTCGCTCGGTGTCGCTGGGATGGCTGGTGCACGGCCTGCTCAGCCTGAAGGCGCAGCTGTGGCGCGCGATGCGGATCGGCTATGGCCTGCTGGTCGCCAACCGCGAGACCGCGCGGGCCGCGCCGCTGGAACGGCGCGAGCCGCGGCTCGGCGACCGCAAGAGCCCGTCGATCGCCCCGCATCACGACGACGACGAGGAAGACGACGACTACGCCGCCGCGGCCGAGCACGATGTCGAGGCGGAAGATGTCGGCGAGGACGAGGAGGACGACGAGGAGCCGGTCGCCCCGCCGCCGCGCAAGCGTGCGGCGAAGCCCGCGCCGCCCGCGAAGAAATCGTCCGTCGCGTTCGCCCTGCCGCCGCTGTCGGTCCTCGCCGCACCCAAGGCCGGCGACCGCAAGCCGCTCAGCAAGGCCGAGCTCGAGCACAACTCCAAGGCGCTCGAGGGCGTGCTGCAGGACTTCGGCGTCCGCGGCGAGATCACCAATGCACGGCCCGGCCCCGTGGTCACGCTGTACGAGCTCGAGCCGGCGCCCGGCATCAAGTCGTCGCGCGTCATCGGCCTCGCCGACGACATCGCGCGGTCGATGAGCGCGCTGTCGGCCCGCGTCGCGGTGGTCCCCGGCCGCAACGCCATCGGCATCGAGCTGCCGAACGAGCACCGCGAGAAGGTCTATTTCCGCGAGATGCTGTCGACCAAGGAGGGCGCGGAGTCGACCGCCAAGCTGCCGCTCTGCCTCGGCAAGAACATCGGCGGCGAGCCGATCGTGGTCGATCTCGCCCGCATGCCGCATCTCCTGATCGCCGGCACCACCGGCTCCGGCAAGTCGGTGGCGATCAACACCATGATCCTGAGCCTCGTGTACCGGCTGCGCCCGGACCAGTGCCGCCTGATCATGGTCGATCCCAAGATGCTGGAATTGTCGGTCTATGACGGCATCCCGCATCTTCTGACCCCGGTGGTCACCGACCCGAAGAAGGCGGTCGTGGCGCTGAAGTGGGCGGTGCGCGAGATGGAGCAGCGCTACAAGAACATGGCCAAGCTCGGTGTGCGCAACATCGACGGCTACAATGTGCGGCTCGCCGAAGCGCGCGCCAATGGCGAGGAGCTGACCCGCACCGTGCACACCGGCTTCGACAAGGAGACCGGCAAGGCGATCTACGAGGAAGAGAAGCTCGATCTCGATCCGCTGCCCTACATCGTCATCATCGTCGACGAGATGGCCGACCTGATGATGGTGGCCGGCAAGGACATCGAAGGCACCGTGCAGCGCCTCGCGCAGATGGCGCGCGCCGCCGGCCTGCATGTCATCCTCGCGACGCAGCGTCCCTCGGTCGACGTCATCACCGGCACCATCAAGGCCAACTTCCCGACCCGCATCTCCTTCCAGGTGACGTCGAAGATCGACAGCCGCACCATTCTCGGCGAAATGGGCGCCGAGCAGCTGCTGGGACAGGGCGACATGCTGTACATGGCCGGCGGCGGCCGCATCAGCCGCGTCCACGGCCCGTTCGTGTCCGACGACGAAGTCGAGAAAGTGGTGCGCCATCTCAAGGCGCAGGGCTCGCCGGAATATCTCGAAGCCGTCACCACCGAGGAAGAGGCCGAGGAGGATGGCGCGGTGTTCGACTCCACCGGCATGGGTGGCGGCGAAGGCAACGACCTGTTTGCGCAGGCGGTCCAGATCGTCAAGCGCGACCGCAAGGCCTCGACCAGCTACATCCAGCGCCGGCTGCAGATCGGCTACAACCGCGCCGCCTCGCTGATGGAGCGGATGGAGCAGGAGGGTATCGTCGGTCCGGCCAACCACGCCGGCAAGCGCGAGATCCTCGTTGGTGAGGAAGAAGAGCGCTACTGAGCCGTGGTGACATCAGTGATACAGCACCTGCGGACCGGGTCGCGAAATCGCCACAGCTTTGGGCTAGCGCCAGCCGGGAAAACGGCTAGTGTCCCGGTTCTGACATTCGCACCCTTTCGCGGCGGACTCTCTGCGCATGTTGGAGCCATCGGAGACACCAGCAAGTACAGGTTTCCAGTATGGTTTTTGGATCAGACATTCGCTCGGGGGACTCACGGCAAATGCTGAGCGAATATCAGATCCGCCACACTGGTCTACCGGCCCTCGGCTCATTCGCCCCCCGCTCGAGGGAACTGGTCTTTCACGCACGCCGGATTCGACTTTGCCGGACAGACGCCGCACCGGACGGATCAAACCATTGAGCATGATTGCAGATCGACCATCGGCCTCTTCGGCAAGGGCGCGCGCCGCGCATCTGCGCTGCGCTGCGACCGGCCTTGCCATCGCGCTGCTCGCCGGCGTGCTGGTGCCGGCGGCCATGGCCCAGGCGATCCCGCTGCCGAAGCCCGCGCCGAAAGGGCGCGACGGCAACACGGCGTCGACCGTGCGCTCGGTGACGCCGGCAGCACCCGCAGCGGCGGCTGCGGCGACACCACCCGACCCGGTGATTCCCGATCCGCGCAACCGCGCGGTCACCAGCATCTTCACCACCTTCGACACCAACCAGCGTGCGCAAGCCGCCAAGATCAGCAGCTACCTGTCGTCGCTGCAGAACCTGTCCGGCAATTTCGTACAGGTCGGTCCCGACGGCACGCGATCGACCGGCAACTTCTACATCCAGAAGCCCGGCAAGGTGCGCTTCGAGTATGATCCGCCGAGCAAGATCGCGATCATCGCCGACGGCTCGTCCGTGGTGGTGCGCGACACCAAGCTCGCAACGCAGGACCTCTATCCGCTGTCGCAGACGCCGCTGCGCTTCCTGCTGTCCGACCGCATCGACCTGATGAAGGACACCAATGTGGTCAGCGTCAGCGCCGACGACATGTTCGTCAGCGTCACCATCGAGGAGAAGCAGCCGCTGGTCGGCACCAGCCGGCTGATGCTGATGCTCGGCGCCAAGGACAACCAGCTCAAGCAGTGGACGATCACCGATCCGCAGGGCTACGACACCACGATCGCGATCTACAACCTCGACAGCATCAGGAAGATCGATCCCGGCCTGTTCAAGATCGACTATGCGATCGATCAGTACCGCAATCCGCAATAGTCCGGCGCCGTTTCACACACGATCCCGCTCATGCGCCTGACGCTGACCACCTGGAACATCAATTCGGTGCGCCTGCGCATCGAGCTGGTGGCGAGGTTCATCAAGACGGTCCGGCCGGACGTGCTGTGCCTGCAGGAAACCAAGTGTCCCGACGACGCCTTTCCGCTGAAGCGCTTCAAGCGCCTCGGCTATGAGCATGTCGCGCTGAACGGGCAGAAGGGCTATCACGGTGTCGCCATCGTCTCAAAGCTGCCGTTCGATTCGCGCGACGCCCGCAGCTTCTGCGGCAAGCTCGACGCCCGCCATGTCTCTGCGACCTTCGGCGCCGCCGCGGGCCTTGCCGCACCGCTGACGGTGCACAACTTCTATGTGCCGTCCGGCGGCGACATTCCCGACCCGGCGCAAAATCCGAAGTTCGCCCACAAGCTGTCGTTTCTCGACGAGATGCAGGCCTGCGATCCGCTGCATCCCTCGGCGACTGATCGCCACGTCCTGGTCGGCGATCTCAACGTCGCGCCGCACGAGCATGACGTGTGGTCGCACAAGCAGTTGGTCGACGTCGTGTCGCACACCCCGATCGAGTGCGAGAAGCTGCTCGGCGTGCAGGCGCGCGGCCAGTGGATCGACGTCGCGCGGCAACGCATTGCGATGACGGAGAAGGTCTACACTTGGTGGAGTTATCGCGCCGCCGACTGGGTGGCGTCGAATCGCGGCCGCCGGCTCGATCACATCTGGGTGTCCCAGGCGCTCGGCGACCGTGTCGGCGATTTTGCCATCACCAGCGCCGCGCGTGGCTGGGAGCGTCCATCCGATCATGTGCCGGTAAGCGCGACGCTCGAGGTTTAGCGGGGCAATGCTGTTGTTCTCCGATTGCGTCAGCGACCTGGCGATAGTTCGAAGCGAGGCTCGGTTGGATCAGCAATCGCAAGATCAGGCGAGCCAGCGGCTATCTTCGCCGCCTGCGCCAGGCCGCGGGGAAGGTCGTCACCAGTGCGCGTCGCACGCCGGGCTTCCGCGGCTCACCCCGCATCGTCTCTGCGCGATGGTCGGCAGCCATTGACAAACAGGCGCACGGCCATACGGAGGCGCCGATCCTCGTCTTCGGCGCTTTCGCGAATGCCCATCAGTGCGAGACGCTGCGGAATACCGATCACCGAAATAAAGAATTGCTCGATCATCAGCTGCGGATGCTGAAGCTCGATCTCGCCGCGATCGGCATAGAATCGGAACATGTGTTCGACGGGGCCGAGGGCGCGCTCGCGATTGCGCTCGACGAAGCGCTTTGCGATGTCGGGAAATTGCGGGGCGGACGATACGAATAGTCGATGCAGCGCAATCGCCTCCGGCTGCAGCGCCATGGTGACCCATTTCTGTCCGAATTCGTAGAGGTCGCGTTCGACGCCACGGTGCGACGGCTTGATGGCATGCAGCGTGTCTTCCAGACTGCCGAGGAAGCTATGCTCGGCAGCGGCGATGAACAGCTCGGCCTTGTCGCCATAGCGCGCATAGATGAATCGTTTCGCAACGCCGGCCTGCTTGGCGATCTCCTCGACTGAAGTCGCATCAAAGCCGCGCTCCAGGAACAGCCGCATCGCGGCTTCCAGAACCGTGCCAAGGCGCCGCTCGGCCTCCGCGCGGGTCGGACGCCCTCCGGGGCCGCGTTTGAATTCAGCAAGCTCTGTCATCCCAGCCGGTCCATCGGTGTTGTCATAGCACAGTTTTGGGCTATAATGCAACGATACCGTTTCGTTGCAAACTATCGGGTGGTTCGATGCGCGGCCGAGCGTTCATGTTTAGTGTCGTCCTGATTGCGATCGCCGTTGGGCTCGGCGTCTGGTGGTACCCGCGCGCGCCGGCTCGCATCGTTTGGCAGGGCTATGCCGAGGCCGATTATGTGAAAGTCGGCCCGACCCAGCAGGGCCTGCTGACAGCGGTGAACGTCGTCCGCGGCAGCGAGGTCGAGATCGGCGCGCCGTTGTTCGTGCAGGATGAAACGGCGGACCGCGCAGCACGCGATCAGGCCGCGCGCCAACTTCAGCAAGCCAGGGATCAGCTTGCGAATCTCGAATCCGCCGGCAAGCCGACCGAGATCGACCAGGCGGAAGCCAATCTCGCCGACGCCCGCGCCACCGTCGAACGCACCAAGGTCGATCTCGATCGTGCGCAGTCGCTCATCAGGGATGGCGCCGTCACGGTGCAGACACTGGATCAACGGCGAGCGGACTTCAGGTCGGCCACCGCGCGCGTTGCTGCGATGGAAGCGGCACTGGCGCAGGCCCGCGCGCCCATGGGACGTCAAGGTGAAATCAAGGCGCAGCGCGCCGCCGTCGAGGCGGCGCAAGCCGCGCTCGAGATGGCCGAGTGGCGGCTATCGCAGCGTCGGGTGTGTTCACCCGTGAGAGGCCGTGTGGCCGATGTGCTCGCCCGACCCGGAGAAACCATGGCGGCCGGCGCGCCGGTCGTGTCGCTGCTGCCGCCCGGCAATATTTTCGTGCGCTTCTTTGTGCCTGAGGCGTATCTGGCGCGTATTCATCGTGGCGACGCCGTAAGACTCAATTGCGACCGCTGCCGCGCCGGCATCAGTGCGAGGGTCTCGTTTGTCTCACCACAGGCCGAATACACCCCGCCCGTCATCTACAGCGAGGAAAGCCGCGCCAAGCTCGTCTACATGATTGAGGCAAGGCCGCAACCCGAAGACGCTCTGCTGTTCAATCCCGGTCAGCCCGTGACAGTCGCGCCGGCCGCGGAGGTGCGCCAGCCATGAGCGAATTCGTCATCGACGTTCGCGACCTCCACAAGAGCTTTGGCGCGCGCAGCGTGGTCGACGGACTGACGCTCAAAGTCGCGCAAGGCGAGATCTGCGGGTTTCTAGGTGCCAATGGCAGTGGCAAGACCACCACCATCCGCATGTTGTGCGGCCTGCTCACGCCTGACAGCGGCGAGGGCACTTGCCTCGGCCTCGACCTCCGCAAGGCGGGACCGGCGATCCGCCGCCAGACCGGCTACATGACACAAAGATTCAGCTACTACGACGACCTCACGGTCAGGGAGAATCTGGAGCTTGTCGCCGGCGTCTATGAAATGGTCGATGGCAACGAGGCGGTCCGCGCCATCGTCGCACGGATGGGGCTCCGCGCTTAC
Source organism: Bradyrhizobium sp. 2TAF24 (assembly GCF_052115025.1). Taxonomy (NCBI): domain Bacteria; kingdom Pseudomonadati; phylum Pseudomonadota; class Alphaproteobacteria; order Hyphomicrobiales; family Nitrobacteraceae; genus Bradyrhizobium; species Bradyrhizobium sp. 2TAF24. The sequence continues at coordinate 65,211 of NZ_JBFRFW010000007.1, forward strand.
GAGACCCAGCTCGCGGGACATCTGTCCGGCGGCTGGAAGCAGCGGCTCGCGCTCGCGGCCTGCGTGCTGCATCGGCCAAAACTGTTGCTGCTGGATGAGCCGACCGCCGGCGTCGACGCCAAGGCGCGCCGCGAGTTCTGGGACCTCATTCACGACATGGCCGGTGAAGGCCTGACCGTGCTCGTCTCGACCCACTACATGGACGAGGCGGAGCGCTGCAATCGCATCGTCTATCTCGCCGATGGCCGTATTGTCGTTAGCGGCACTGCCGACGAAGTCGTCCGGGGCGCCGGCCTCATCATTTTCGAGGCTGCGGGCGACGGCATCGACGAGGTCACTCGCCGTGTCCGTCGCATGCGGGGCGTCGAGGCGGCGGCGGTGTTTGGACACGCCTTGCGCGTCGCCGGCAATGACCGCGCTGCCCTGGAAGAGGCTACGCGCGCATTTCCAAGCCTCGACTGGCATGAGGCCGAGCCGCGCCTCGAAGACGTATTCATTCATCAATTGGCCGCAAAGGAGGCGGTGCAGTGACCGGCTTCTCCTTTAAGCGGTTGTATTCGCTGCTGCGCAAGGAATGGATCCAGGTGCGGCGCGATCGCATGACGCTCCGCCTGATCATTGCCCTGCCGATCATGCAGCTCTTTCTGTTCGGCTACGCGATCAACTCTAATCCGAAACATCTGCCCACAGGGCTCCTGCTAGCCGAGCCGTCGAAATACGAGCGGACCATCGTCTCCGCCCTGCAGAACACCGGCTACTATGACGTCCGGCTGTTCTCGTCTGAGGCCGAGGCCGAGCGCGCGATCGAAACCGGCCAGGCGCTGTTCGTCGTCAACGTGCCCGCCAACTTCGACCGGTCGGTCGATCGTGGCGAGCAGCCGCAGATCCTGATCGATGCCGACGCCACGGATCCGACGGCGATCGGCAATGCTACTGCTGCGCTGTCGGCCGTCGTCAGCGAAATCAACCGCGACCTGCCACCGATCCGGCAGGGTCAGTCGACCACGCAACCGTTCCAGTTCGTGCTTCACGCCCGCTACAATCCCGAGCAGCTCACAGTCCTCAACGTCGTGCCCGGCCTCACCTGCATCGTGCTGCTGATGTCCACGCTCCTGATCACGACGCTTTCCATTACGCGCGAGCGCGAGCGCGGCACGATGGAGAACTTGATGGCAATGCCGGTCCGCCCGATCGAGATCATGCTCGCCAAGATCGTTCCCTACGTCATCATCGGATACGTCCAGGTGATCCTCATCCTTGTCATCTCGTCGGTCGTGTTCCAGCTTCCGATCCGCGGATCGATCCCGCTGCTTTTGCTTGCGCTTGGATCGTACATCGCAAGCAACCTCGCGCTCGGCCTTGCCTTCTCCACGGTTGCGACGAGCCAGATGCAGGCGCAGCAGCTCGCACAGTTCACGTTGCTGCCGTCCGTCATGTTGTCGGGTTTCATGTTCCCATTTGCCGGCATGCCGATCTGGGCGCAGTGGCTCGGCGAAGTGTTTCCGACCACGCACGCTATTCGCATCGTGCGCGGCGTGCTGCTCAAGGGCAATGGCTTCGCTACAATCGCACCGGAGCTCTGGCCAATCGCACTGTTCACGCTCGCCGTCCTCGCCGCCGCGGTCTGGTCCTATCGGGAAACGCTGGACTGATCTGCGTCGTCGCTGGGAGCGCCCATCCGATCATGTGCCGGTGAGCGCGATGCTCGAGGTTTAGCGCACAGTCCGTTTGGGTTGAGCTCTATTCCGTCATCCTGACGTGCGAGCGGAGCGAGCCTCGAAGGATGTACGGCCGGAGTCTTGGACACTCGGGCCGTCGCCCTTCGAGGGTCCCGCTTCGCGTGACCACCTCAGGGTGACGGATGACCTCGAGCAAACCTCAGATCATCATCCTCCGGCAGACGCCGACCGCGTCAGCTCAGCTTGCCGCTGACCAGCAGGATGTCACTGGCGATCTGGCTGGTGCGGCCGGCGAGATCGTCGCGCAGCCGCTGCGCCGCGTCGGGATGGGCTTCGAGCACGCGCTGAAACAAGCTGCGTGAGATGCGAATGGTCGACGATGCTTCGATCGCGGTAACCGTCGAGGGCCGCTGCATCGGCACGATCAGCGCCAGCTCGCCGATCAGCGCGCCCGGCCCGGCGATCACCTCATGCTGGCTGCCATCGTCGGCGCTGACGCGAAACGTCCCGCTCTGCACCACGAAGCCCGCGTCGGCGGTGTCGCCGCTGCGAAACAGGATCTCGTTGCGCGCGACATCGCGCTGCTCGGAGCCAAAGGCGAGATTGCGCAAGGCCTCACGTCCCAGCAGCCGCAGCGTGGGGACGCGTTCGAACAAGGCAACATCGTCGTCAATCGACATCCAAGACCGTGCAATCGGAGCGCTCGCCGTCCGCGGCATGAAGCCGCGGACCAACAAGGCGAATCATGCTCCGAATCGTATCACGGTACCAGCTTGTAGCCGCCGGATTCCGTCACAAGGATCTCCGGGGTGGCGGCGTCGCGTTCGATCTTCTGGCGCAGGCGGTAGATATGGGTTTCCAGGGTGTGCGTGGTGACGCCCGAGTTGTAGCCCCACACTTCCTGCAGCAGCGTTTCGCGCGACACCGGTTGCTGGCCGGCGCGGTAGAGGAAGCGCAGGATCGCGGTTTCCTTCTCGGTCAGGCGCACCTTCTTGCCGCTGGTCGCGGTCAGCATCTTGGAGCCTGGCCGGAAGCTGTAGGGGCCGACCGAGAACACCGCGTCCTCGCTGGCTTCGTGCTGGCGCAGCTGGGCGCGAATCCGCGCCAGCAGCACCGCGAAGCGGAACGGCTTGACGACATAATCATTGGCGCCGGATTCCAGGCCAAGGATGGTGTCCGAATCGGTGTCGTGGCCGGTGAGCATGATGATCGGCGACTTGAAGCCGCCCTTGCGCAGGCTGCGCACCACCTCGCGGCCATCGGTGTCGGGCAGGCCGACATCCATCAGCACGAGATCCGGGGTGTTGGCCTTGGCCGCCTGGGCGCCCTTGGCGCCGGTATCGACCGCAGAGGCTTCGAACTCCTCGTGCAGCGACAGCTGCTCCACCAACGCCTCGCGGAGATCGGTGTCGTCATCAACGATCAGGATCTTGCGGGCATTCGCCATTGCGTCCAATCCTTAAAGTTGGCGGGTTTTCGGTGCCGGAATAGAGCACGTGCCGCCAAAAGTGCAAGGTAGAGTTATCGGCTCGCATGGGAACACGCGATTTTCCAATCACTTATCGAACACCGAAGCGTGATCGGGCAGCTGCCGTGATCGCCGTGCGCGCCGCCGCCGGCCATCCCAGCCGGGGCTGGCTGATGGTCGACGGGCAGACCATTCCTGTGGCGCTCGGCCGTGGCGGAATCAGGGCCGACAAGCGCGAGGGCGACGGCGGCACCCCGCGCGGCGTCTTCCGGCCCCTGCGGCTGTGGTATCGGGCCGACCGGCATCCGCGCCCCGGGACCTTGCTGCCGGTCCGCGCCATCACCCCGACCGACGCCTGGGACGAAGACCCCCGCAGCCGCCACTACAACCAGGCGGTCCGTCGTGCGGTGGAGGCCCCGGGCGACCACCTGCGGCGGGCCGACCACCTCTATGATTTCATCATCGAGATCGACCACAACACCCGTCCCCGGGTGGCGGGCCGCGGCAGCGCCGTGTTCCTGCATCTGGCACGGCCGCAATTCGGTCCAACCGCCGGATGCGTGGCGATGACCCAAGGCGCCATGCTGCGGCTGCTGCGGCGCCTCGGCCCGCGGACGCGGATCGTTATCGGGCGGTAAGCGGCGGCCGGTGGCCGAAGATCGCCGAGCCGACCCGCACATGGGTGGCGCCGAACTGGATGGCGATCGCAAAATCGGCGCTCATGCCCATCGACAGCAGCTTGAGACCGTTGCGCGCGGCGATCTTCGCCGTCAGCGCGAAGTGCGGTCCCGGCGCGTCCTCGACCGGAGGAATGCACATCAGGCCGGCAATCTCGAGCCCATAGGCCGAGCGGCAGCGCGCGATGAAATCATCGGCATCCTGCGGCGCGATGCCGGCCTTCTGCGGCTCCTCGCCGGTGTTGAGCTGCACGAACAGTTGCGGCTTGCGCGCCTGCTTCTCGATTTCCCTGGCAAGCGCCTCGCACAGGCTCGGCCGGTCCACCGAATGGATGGCGTCGAACAGCGCAACCGCTTCCTTCGCCTTGTTCGACTGCAGCGGACCGATCAGATGCAGTTCAAGGCCCGGATGGGCGGCGGTCAGCGCCGGCCATTTCGCCTTGGCCTCCTGCACGCGGTTCTCGCCGAAGACCGTCTGGCCCGCAGCGATCACCGGCACGATGTCATCGGCCGCGAACGTTTTCGACACGGCCACCAGCGTCACCGACGCGCGATCACGCCTGGCGTCGCGGCACGCGGCCGCGATCTCGCGCTCCACGAGCGCGAGCCCTGTTGGTAAAGAAGTGGTTACGATCTGCGGGTCCGTGGCTGCCATGGCGTCAATCGAATCTTGAATTTTGAAGGTAGCTCAAATTTTAGCGAAAGTTGGAAAGCGATTTTGAGTTCCCCCACCGTATAGGTTCGCGACGGGGCAAGGGGGAGCATGTCGGTGTCTGGTAGTCATCTCGGCAACAGAACGTCAAGACTGAAGGCGCTGTTCGGCATTCGCACGCGCCTCGTGATCCTGGCCCTGATCCTGGTGGTCCCGCTGATGCTCGACCGCGTGCTGGTGCTGGAGAACGCGCGCAGCAATCAATTCAAGGCAGCGACCGACGAGCTGATGAAGCTCGCCAAGCACAGCGCCGCCGCCCAGCGCGAAGTGATTTCCTCGGTCGAGGCCATGCTGCGCTCGACCGCCTACATCCATGTCGCCTCCGAACAGACCGGCCGGAGCTGCGCGATCCTGCGCGCCAGCCTGCGTGTCGAGATGCCGTGGATCACCAGCCTGTCGGTGGTCGGCCCCAATGGACGCATCACCTGCTCGACCGCGCCGACCTATGTCGGCCTCGATATCAGCGACCGGCCCTATTATCACAAGACGCTGGAAACCCACGGCTTCGTGCTCAGCGACCTGATCCCGAGCCGGCTGACCGGCAAGCCGCTGCTGCTCGCCAACTATCCGACCTCGGCGGTCGAAGGCGGCGAGCCATCGGTGATCATCGCCGGCCTCAATGTCGACTGGATGGCCAAGCTGATGTCCAATCTCGGCGAGCGCCCCGGCGTCGAGGCCCTGCTGATCGATGGCAAGGGTACCGTGCTGGCCGCCCAGCCGAACGGCCAGGACATCACCGGCCGGCCCTATGCGGGCGTCGATCCGCAGGTCAATCCGAATGCGGACACCGGATCGACATCGGTGACGATCAACGGCGTCAAGAAGTTCATCTCGTTCGTGCGGCTGTCGGGTACCGATGCACGCCTCGTGGTCAGCATCGACCATGACGCCATGCTGGCGCCGATCAACCGCGACATTCAGAAGGCCTATGTCCAGCTTGCCTTTGTCAGCCTGCTTGCGCTGCTCGGCGCCTGGCTGGTGGGTGAGCAGTTCATCATGCGCCCGATCCGCACGATGACAAGCATGGCCAACCGCTTCGGCCAGGGCGACCTGACGGCACGCGCCACCGCCGACAGCCTGCCGGCTGAGTTCAAGCCGCTCGCCACCGCGTTCAACGGCATGGCCGCCCAGCTCGCCGAGCGTGAGCGCGACCTGATCGCCAGCAACGACCGTCTCACGGTGATCGCGTCCGTCGACATGGTGTCGGGCCTCGCCAACCGCCGCGGTTTCCAGAGCCGGCTCGAGTTCGAGTGGCTGAAGACGCAGCAGACCGAGGGCAAGCTGGCGCTGATGATGATCGACGTCGACCATTTCAAGCTGTTCAACGACAGCTACGGCCACCCTGAAGGCGACGCCTGCCTCGGCCGGATCGGCGAGACGCTGGCGCGCATCGCCAACGACACCGAGGGGTTTGCCGCCCGCTATGGCGGCGAGGAGTTCTGTCTGCTGCTGCCGGGCGTCGACGCTTCCCGCGCCATCGCGATCGGCGAGGCCGTCCGCGAGGCGGTCGCCAGGCTGTCCATCCCGCACATCATGAGCGAGCATGGCCATGTGACCGTCAGTGTGGGCGTCAGCGCGGTGTTCCCGAACCTCGAACAGTGCCCTTCCGAGCTGATCGAGGCCGCCGATGCCGCCCTCTACGCCGCCAAGCACCAGGGCCGGAACCGGGTCGTCGCGCATGGCCTTGCCGCGCCGGTCGTCCCCGTCATCTCGATGGCCGGGTGAGGACTGCGAAATCGCCGCCTGGCGGCGATTCCGCCCCCTAAAACATTGACCCGCCGCACTCTTTCATGTCCTAGTCGGCCGCCCCGGCCGTCCCGGTTCTGGCGTTTGCATCCGTTCGCCATGAACGCCGATACCACCGCCAGATCCGATAAGACACCGGCATCATGATGATTTAAGTGCGGTTTTGGATTTGTCGTGGCAACGACGGACCGGCGGAGACGCCGGGAGCAATGCCGGACCCGCCGACGGACGCATAAAGACTGCAGATGACCAACGAACGCTACAACGCCCGTGACGCCGAACAGCGCTGGCAGCGCATCTGGGACGACCGCGCCATCTTCACCACGGCCAACGACGACCCCCGGCCGAAGTACTACGTGCTGGAGATGTTTCCCTATCCGTCGGGACGCATCCATATCGGCCATGTCCGCAACTACACGCTCGGCGACGTGATCGCGCGCTACCGGCGCGCCCAAGGCTACAACGTGCTGCATCCGATGGGCTGGGACGCCTTCGGCCTGCCTGCCGAGAACGCCGCGATCGAGCGCAAGATCGCGCCGAAGGCCTGGACCTACGACAACATCGCGGCGATGCGGAAGCAACTGCGGACCATGGGGCTGTCGCTCGACTGGTCGCGCGAGTTCGCAACCTGCGATCCCACCTACTACAAGCATCAGCAGAAGCTGTTCCTGGATTTCCTCAAGGCTGGACTGGCCGAGCGCGAGAAGCGCAAGGTGAACTGGGATCCGGTCGACATGACCGTGCTCGCCAACGAGCAGGTGATCGACGGCCGCGGCTGGCGCTCCGGCGCGCCGGTCGAATTGCGCGAGCTGACCCAGTGGGTGTTCAAGATCACCACGTATGCGCAGGAGTTGCTCGACGCACTGGATACGCTGGATCGCTGGCCCGACAAGGTCCGCACCATGCAGCGCAACTGGATCGGCCGTTCCGAAGGCCTGCTGGTCCGCTTCGCGCTCGCCGCGGGGACGCCCGGCGGCGCGAGCGAAATCGAGGTCTTCACCACGCGTCCCGACACCCTGTTCGGTGCCAAGTTCGTCGCTGTGTCGCCGGATCATCCGCTCGCCACCGAAGCGGCCAAGAGCAATCCGAATCTCGCCGCCTTCATCGAAGACTGCCGGCGCATCGGCACCGCGCAGGAGGCGATCGACACCGCCGAGAAGAGGGGCTTCGACACCGGCATCAAGGCCAGCCATCCGTTCGACCCGAACTGGACGCTGCCGGTCTATGTCGCGAACTTCGTGCTGATGGACTACGGCACCGGCGCCATTTTCGGCTGTCCGGCCCACGACCAGCGCGACCTCGACTTCGTCAACAAATACGGCCTCGGCAATACCCCGGTGGTGTGCCCCGAGGGCCAGGACCCGGCGACATTCGTGATCACCGACACTGCCTATGACGGCGATGGTCGCATGATCCATTCGCGTTTCCTCGATGGCCTGACCATCGCGGAAGCGAAGGAAGAGGTCGCCAAGCGGCTGGAGACCGCGCAGCTCGACGGCAAGCCGGTCGCCAAGCGCCAGGTCAATTTCCGGCTGCGCGACTGGGGCATTTCACGCCAGCGCTACTGGGGCTGCCCGATCCCGGTGATCCACTGCCCGGCCTGCGACGTGGTGCCGGTGCCGGAACAGGATCTGCCGGTGGTGCTGCCTGACGACGTCACTTTCGACAAGCCCGGCAACGCGCTCGATCATCATCCAACCTGGAAGCACGTCACCTGCCCGCAATGCGGCGGCAAAGCCCAGCGCGAAACCGACACGATGGACACCTTCGTCGACTCGTCGTGGTACTTCGCGCGCTTCACCGATCCCTGGAACGAGCAGGCGCCGACCACCCGCACCGTGGTGGACCGAATGATGCCGGTCGACCAGTACATCGGCGGCGTCGAGCATGCGATCCTGCATCTGCTGTATGCCCGCTTTTTCACCCGCGCCATGAAGGCCACCGGCCATATCGCGTTCGACGAGCCGTTTGCCGGCCAGTACACCCAGGGCATGGTGGTCCACGAGACCTATCGCAAGCCCGACGGAACCTGGGCCTCGCCCGGCGAGATCAGGATCGAAACCGTCGGCAACGACCGCCACGCCACCCTGCTCTCGACCGGTGAGACCGTGACCATCGGCTCGATCGAGAAGATGTCGAAGTCGAAGCGCAACACCGTCGACCCCGACGACATCATCGCGACCTACGGCGCCGACACCGCACGCTGGTTCATGCTGTCGGACTCGCCGCCCGATCGCGACGTGATCTGGAGCGAGGAAGGCGTCAAGGGCGCCAGCCGGTTCGTGCAGCGGCTGTGGCGCATGGCCAACGAATCCGCCGAGATCGCCAAATCGGCGCCGCCAGCACGGCCGGCCGCCTTTGGCGCGGAAGCCCTGGCACTGCGCAAGGCCGCCCATGGCGCCCTCGACAGGGTTTCGGCCGGCATCGAGAAGATGCACTTCAATGTCTGTCTGGCGCATATCCGGGAATTCGCCAATACGCTGGCGGACGCCCTGGCGCGCTCGGGCCCGTCCTCGGCTGATGTCACACCCGACCTGGCCTGGGCGATCCGCGAGGCGGCGAACATCCTCGTGCAGCTGTTCAGCCCGATGATGCCGCATCTTGCCGAGGAGTGCTGGGTGGCGCTTGGCCAGTCCGGGCTGGTATCCGAGGCCGCCTGGCCCCAGATCGAGCGAGACCTGCTGGTCGAGGACACGATGACTCTCCCGGTCCAGATCAATGGCCGCAAACGCGCCGATGTCACAGTCGCCCGAAATGCGGCCAGCGGCGAAATCGAAGCTGCCGTTTTGGCCCTCGATGAGGTAAAACGGGCGCTGAACGGGGCTGCCCCGCGCAAGATTATCGTGGTTCCTCAGAGGATTGTGAATGTCGTGGCTTGATCCGCGCCTTGTTCGGAACGCCGGCCGGTGGCTCACCGTGGCCGCGCTGGCCGCATTCACGGCGGGCTGCTTCCAGCCGATGTATGCCGAGCGCACGGACGGCAAGCCGGCCCTGCGCGCACGGCTGCAGGGCGTCGAGGTGCCGTCGTTGAGCTATCCCACCGCCTCGCGGGAAGCCCGGGTCGGCCTCAACATTCGCAACGCCCTGATGTTCAGCCTCTATGGCGAGGGGGCCGGCGGCCCGCCGACCCATCGCCTGTTGATGAGGCTCAGCACCTCGCGCACCTCGATCATCCTCGACCCCGGCACCTCGCTGCCGGCGGTCGAGAACTACGCGCTCGACGTCACTTACGAGCTCAAGGACAACGCCACCGACAAGACGGTGCTGACCGGCAATACCTTCGCCAGGGTGTCCTACGACATCCCCGGCCAAGAGCAGCGCTTCGCCAAGACGCGCGGCCTGCGTGACGCAGAGGACCGTGCCGCCAACTCGATCGCCGAAAACATCTCGAACCGGCTCGCGGCGTATTTCTACGCCGGCAGCTGACCGCGGACGACAGCCCTTGGTCGCGCTTCGGGGCAAGGAGATCGACAGCTTTCTGGCAAAGCCCGATCCCGGCCGGCCCATCATCCTGTTGTATGGACCGGACACCGGGCTCGTGCGCGAGCGCGCCGATGCGCTGATGGCCTCGGCGGTCGACGATCCCAACGATCCGTTTTCCCTGATCCGCCTCGACGGCGACGAGCTCGCCGGCGAGCCGTCACGGCTGGTCGACGAGGCCATGACCATCCCGCTGTTCGGCGGCCGCCGCGCCATTCGGGTGCGCGCCGGCAGCAAGAATTTTTCCAGCGGCATCGACACCCTCGCCGAGATGCAGCCCAAGGATTGCCGTATCGTCATCGAGGCCGGCGAGCTGCGGCCCGACGCGCCGCTGCGCAAGGCCTGCGAGCGCGCCAGGACCGCGGTTGCGATCGCCTGCTATCCCGACACCGAACGTGACCTCGCCAAGCTGATCGACGACGAGCTGCGCAGCTTCGATCAGCGGATCGCCCAGGACGCCCGCGCCACGCTGATGTCGCTGCTCGGCGGCGATCGCCAGGCGTCACGCAACGAGATCCGCAAGCTTGCACTCTATGCCCGCGGCACCCGCGAGGTGACGCTCGAGCATGTCATGGCCGTGGTCACCGACGCCTCGGCGCTCGCGCTCGACGCCATCGTCGACGGCGCGTTTGCCGGCAAGCCGGCCGACGTCGAAAGCGCATTCACCAAGGCGGTGGCCGCCGGCACCTATCCCGGCATGATCGTCGCGGCGGCGCAGCGCCAGGCGGCGCTGCTGCACAAGGCGCGGCTGTCGGTCGAGGATGGCATGCCGGCATCCTCCGCCGCCGAGGCCGGTTTTCCGCGGCTGCACTTCTCGCGAAAAGGCGCGGTCGAAGCCGCGCTGCAAGCCTCGACCTCCGATCGGCTGATGAAGATCATCGCCCAACTCGCCGACGCCGCGTTCGAGATGCGCAAGCAGTCCGACCTCGCGGCTGCGATCGCCCAGCGCGCGCTGCTGGCCATCGCGGTCAACACGCGACGGCGCGGCTGAGGCCAGCGCTTGCCCATCGGCGGGGAATGCAAAGCTCACATTGGATGATGTCGCGTTCCGCCCTGAGGCTGGATCGTGCAGAGCATGGCTGTCAAACGACAACAGCTCCGACAGGGAATGTCGCAGCCGTTTCAGGTGAGCCAGCTGACAGCTAACCCTGCTCGAGCCGGCGGACGATCTCGTCGAGCTGATCGAGATCGCTGTATTTGATCTGCACGGTGCCGCCGGGGTCGCGGTGCTCGACGCTGATCTTCATGCCGAGCGCGTCGCTGATGCGCTTCTCCAGCGCAATCGTGTCCGCGTCCTTGGCGGCCTTGGCGGCGCGCGGCTTCTGCGGCTTGCGCTCCGGCACGCCGGCCTCGTGCGCGAGCTCCTCGGTCTGGCGCACGCTGAGGCCTTCCGCGACGATGCGCTGTGCGGCAGCGACCGGATCCGGCACGCCGATCAGCGCGCGGGCATGGCCCGCGGAAATCTGGCCGGACGAGATCAGCGCCTGCACGTCGTCGGGCAGCCTGGTCAGCCGCATCATGTTGGCGACATGGCTGCGGCTCTTGCCGACGACCTTGGCGATGGTCTCCTGGGTGTGCTTGAACTCGTCGGCGAGCGCGTGGTAGCCGCGCGCCTCTTCCATCGCGTTGAGGTCCTCGCGCTGGACGTTCTCGATGATCATGATCTCGAGCGCGTCGGTGTCGCTGACCTCGATCGGAACGATCGGCACCTCGTGCAGGCCGGCGCGCTGCGACGCGCGCCAGCGCCGCTCGCCGGCGATGATCTCGAAGCGATCGGTCGAGCCCTTGAGCGGACGGACCACGATCGGCTGAATGACACCGTGCTCCTTGATCGAGGCCGCGAGCTCGTTGAGCTCGCCGTCGTCGAAGCTGCGGCGCGGGTTGCGCGGATTGGCCTTGAGGAATTCGATCGGCACCTTGCGCTGCGCGCGCGGCCGCTCGGCATGCGCTGCGGCTTCGCCGCCGACGTCGCCGATCAGGCTTGCCAGACCACGTCCCAACCGCGAGCGCGCCTCATCGGCCATCGCCATCTCCCTCGGATTCAACTTCGCGCTCCACTCTCGGCATGACTGTCAGAAACGAAGCGGCGCGCGCGACCATTCGCGCGCAGCCGGAAACACGTCAGTGCGTGCGCAGCTCACGCTCGCGCTGGATCACCTCGGTGGCGAGCTTGAGATAGGCTTCGCTGCCGACGCATTTGAGGTCGTACACCAGCACCGGCTTGCCGTAGGACGGCGCCTCGGAGATACGCACGTTGCGCGGGATCATGGTGTCGTAGACCTTGCTGCCCATGAACTGGCGCACGTCGGCGACGACCTGGTTCGACAGGTTGTTGCGCGAGTCGAACATCGTCATGACGATGCCGTGGATCGACAGGTTCGGGTTCAGCGTCGAGCGCACCTGCTCCACGGTCTGCAGCAGTTGCGACAGACCTTCCAGCGCGAAGAACTCGCACTGCAGCGGCACCAGGATCGCGTCCGACGCGGCCATGGCGTTGACCGTGATCAGGTTGAGCGACGGCGGGCAGTCGACCAGCACATAGGTGAAGTCCTGGCCCTCGGCATGATTGTCGTTGAGCGCGGCGATGGCGTTGCGCAGGCGGAAGGCGCGGTCCCGCGCGGTGCCGAGCTCGAGCTCGAGGCCCGACAGGTCGAGGGTCGAGGGCGCGATGTGCAGCCGCGGCACCGCGGTTGCCACGATCGCCTCACGCAGCGGCGCCTCGCCGATCAGCACGTCATAGGTCGAGCAGTCGCGATGACGACGGTCGATGCCGAGGCCGGTCGAGGCGTTGCCTTGGGGATCGAGGTCGACGATCAGCACCCGCTCGCCGATGGCGGCGAGTGCTGTGCCGAGGTTGATGGCGGTGGTGGTCTTGCCGACACCGCCCTTCTGATTGGCGAGCGCAATGATGCGCGGCCGGAACGGCTCCGCGTCGCCCTGGTTAAAGTCTTGATTTTCTTTAATATTTTCGCTCATGCGCAGGACCGTTGGGTTGCCGGGGATGCAGAGCGCCGTTCGATCCCATCGAATTCGGCGATCCAGCCCTGTCCGGTGCGGCTAGGATGAAGGATTGGCTTAATATTCCAATATTTAGTGGCTTCCGTCAATTCGGACTCTACATCTTGTCCCTTGAGGAACAGAGCTTTCGCGCCCAACGCAACGGGAGATTTTGCAAATCCTAACAAGACGTTAAGCGAAGCCAGGGCGCGCGCGGTGATGCAATCGGCACGGTCATGGTTACTATCCACATAATCCACGATATCCGACAGGTGCACCGTGCCGCGGCCGCCGGTGACGCGCAGCGCCTCCCGCAGGAACGCAGCCTTCTTGGCGTTGCGCTCGACAAGATGGACCATCGCGCCATCGTGCTCCGCCATGGCACAGGCCAGTACGACGCCGGGAAAGCCGCCGCCGCTGCCGAGGTCGATCCAGATCCGCGCCGCCGGGGCCAGCGTCAGAAGCTGCAGCGAATCGGCGATGTGCCGTGTCCACAGCTGGGGCAGCGTCGAGGGCGCAACCAGGTTGGTGGTCGCCTGCCAGGTCAGCAGCAGTTCGACATAGCGGTCGAGCCGCGCCTCGAGCGCGGGCGACACCGGCGTCAGCGCCAGGGCCGCCGCCTTGTCGGCGGGCGAGAGGGAGGATGTCTTGGACGCCGGCGCACGGGCCACGGCTGTCACCTTTCAGTTCGAGGTCACGTCGGGCCGGCCGCCGCGCGGCCGACATCGTCCGTCCGGTTGCGGCTGCGCGCCTGGCGCCGCAGATATGCGGCGAGAATGCCGAGCGCCGCCGGCGTCACGCCATCGATCCGGCCGGCCTGTCCGACAGTGCGCGGTTGTGCGGTCGTCAGCTTCTGCCGCACCTCGTTGGATAGTCCCGGTACGTCGGCGTAATCGACGTCCGCCAGCAGCAGGCTTTCGTCACGCCGGAAGGCGTCGACGTCGGCGGTCTGGCGCGCGAGGTAGACGTCGTACTTGGCATCGATCTCGACATGCTCGGCAATCGAGGGATCGACCCCGTTCAGTTCCGGCCAGATACCAGCCAGCGTCGCCCAGCCGATCTCGGGGTAGGACAGGAGGTCAAAGGCCGAGCGGCGATGACCGTCACGGTTGAGCGCGAGCCCCCGCTTGTTGGCTTCGGTCGGGGTGATCGACAGCGACTGCGCGAGGCTCTTGGCCGCGTCCAGCGCCGCCATCTTGGTCTCATGGAAGGCACGCCGCTCGGCACCAACGCAGCCGAGCGCGATGCCGCGCGCCGTCAGGCGCTGGTCGGCGTTATCGGCACGCAAGGTCAGGCGATATTCGGCACGCGAGGTGAACATCCGGTACGGTTCGGTGATGCCGCGGGTGACGAGATCATCGATCATCACCCCGAGATAGCCGTCGGCGCGGTCGAACACGATGGGATCTGCGCCGCCCGCAACCAGCGCGGCATTGAGACCGGCGACCAGGCCCTGGGCGGCCGCCTCCTCATAGCCCGTGGTGCCATTGATCTGACCCGCCAGGAACAGGCCCGGCATCCGGCGGGCCTGCAGTGTCGGATCGAGTTCGCGCGGATCGACGTGATCGTATTCGATGGCGTAGCCGGGCCGGATCATCCGCACCCGCTCGCACCCCGGAATCGTCGCCAGGATCGCCTTCTGCACCTCTTCCGGCAGCGAGGTCGAGATCCCGTTGGGATAGACTGTGGGATCGTCGAGGCCTTCCGGCTCCAGGAAGATCTGATGGCCGTCGCGGTCGCCGAACCGCACGATCTTGTCCTCGATGGAGGGACAATAGCGCGGCCCGCGGCTTTGGATCTGGCCGGAATACATCGGCGAGCGATGCACATTGGCCCGGATCACCTCATGGGTGGCGGGAGTGGTGCGGGTGATGCCACATTCGATCTGCGGCGTGGTGATCTTGCGGGTCAGGACCGAAAACGGCTCCGGCGGATTGTCACCGGGCTGCATTTCGACCGCCGTCCAGTCGATGGTGGTGCCGTCGAGCCGCGGCGGCGTGCCGGTCTTGAGGCGGCCGAGGCTGAAACCGATCTGCTCAAACGATGTGGAGAGCCCCATCGCAGGCGCCTCACCCACCCGACCGGCCGGCCAGGAGGTCTCACCGAGGTGAATCAGCCCCCGCAGGAACGTGCCGGTGGTCACGACCACCGCACCGCAGGCGAATTCACGCCCGTCGGCCAGTCGAAGGCCGGTGATCCGGCCGCTGGACCACAGAAAAGCCTCCGCCTCCCCCTCGACGACGTCGAGATTGGCGGTGTCCCGGATCGCGGCCTGCATGGCCGCGGCATAGAGCTTGCGATCGGCCTGCGCCCGCGGTCCGCGCACGGCAGGACCCTTCCGGCGATTGAGCAGGCGGAACTGAATGCCGCCAGCGTCCGCTACCCGGCCCATGACACCGTCCAGGGCGTCCACTTCCCGCACCAGATGGCCCTTTCCGAGCCCACCGATCGCCGGATTGCAGGACATCGCCCCGATGGTGGCAAACTGATGGGTCACCAGCGCCGTCCGGGCACCCATGCGGGCAGCCGCGGTCGCCGCCTCACAGCCGGCGTGGCCGCCCCCGATCACGATGACATCGAATGTGCTCATGGACGGGACTTCTACAGCTCAAATACGAAACCCGAAAGGCATTCGGAGCGGCTTAAGGAATGCTTAACCACGTCAGGAACGTTTCACGTGAAACATCGGGAACGCTTCAAGGCGTGTTTCACGTGAAACATCGGTCGGCCACCCCGCAACAAGCGGTGTTTCACGTGAAACACCGCCGTCGTGACCCAATCCAGGATCACTTCCCGATGCAGAAGTCACGGAAGATCACATCCAGCACGTCTTCGACATCGACCCGGCCCGTAACCCGTCCCAGGGAACGCGCCGCCATGCGCAGCTCCTCCGCGATCAGTTCATCACCCAGTTCCCGTGCGGCGAGCGCTCGCCCCAACCCCTCGACGGTATCCTGCAGAAGGACCCTATGGCGTGTCCGCGTAACCAGGGCAGCCTCACTCCCGCCGAAGTAACTTTCCGCAAATCCGACCAACGCTGCAGTGAGATCATCGAGACCGTCGCCCCGCCCGGCCGAGATATCGAAAGCCTGAGCGCCGGCTGCGCCAGCGACATCCAAATCCGTGAGATCGACTTTGTTACGCACTCGCCAGACCGGCGCGCCGCCATCGCCTGCGGTTGACGGATCGACGCCCTCATCGCGGGCGTCGGTCATCCAGAGCACAAGATCCGCCGAGGCCGCGCGATCCCGCGCACGCCTCACCCCTTCCTGCTCTACCGGATCGCTGGTCTCGCGAACGCCCGCCGTGTCCAGCAGCGTGACCGGATAACCGTCGAGGTCGAGATGCACCTCGATGACGTCGCGTGTCGTGCCGGCATGGGGTGAGACGATCGCAGCATCGCGCCGCGCCAGCCGGTTGAGCAGGGTCGACTTGCCAGCATTGGGCGGTCCAGCAATCGCAACCACCAGGCCCTCGCGCAGCCGCTCGCTTCGGGCGGAGGCTGCAAGCGCCGTCTCGATCTCGTACTTCAGCGCCGCGATGCGCGCGAACGCCGGCGCGGTCAGGCTGTCCGGCACATCGCCCTCGTCGGAAAAATCAATGCCGGCCTCGATCAGGGCCGAGGCCTCGATGATCTGCTGCCGCCAGATTTCGGCCTGTGCGCCGAGCTGCCCCTTCAGCTGGCGCAGCGCCTGGCGCCGCTGCCGGTCAGTGTCGGCATGGATCAGGTCATCGATCCCCTCGGCCTCGGTCAGATCGATCTTGCCGCTCTCGAATGCCCGCCGGGTGAATTCGCCGGGTTCGGCAGGGCGCAGGCCCTCCATGGCACCGAGGACTTCAAACAGCGCGGCAAGCACCGCGCGTCCGCCATGGACATGCAGCTCGGCGACATCCTCACCCGTGGCGCTGTGCGGCGCCGGAAACCACAGCGCTACCGCCTCGTCGATAGGCTGGCGGGACCCGTCCCGCAGCGTCGCCAGCGTCGCGACGCGCGGCGATGGGCGGCGGCCACACAGATGATCGAGCACAGTCCCGGCGCGCGATCCGGACAGGCGCACGACAGCGATCGCCGACGGAGCTCGTCCGGACGACAACGCAAAGATGGTTTGATCTCGGAAATCCATGGCCTATTTGTCACTGCAGATGTCGCGCCGCAAAGGGTTTGGCCCATGACATCGGTTATGTTGCATCGCAACAATTTACATCACAAGATTATGCTGCGATGCAGCAAATTCAGAAGTCGGCCAATGACCTATATTGCATCGCACAATAATCGCCTCGCTGCGGAAACGAGCCCTTACCTGCTGCAGCATCAATCCAACCCCGTGGACTGGTGGCCGTGGGGCCCCGCCGCCCTGGCCGAGGCGCAGCGAACCAACAAACCCATCCTGCTGTCGGTCGGCTATGCCGCCTGCCACTGGTGCCATGTCATGGCACATGAAAGTTTCGAGGATGCTGCGACAGCGCAGCTGATGAACACGCTGTTCGTGAACATCAAGGTCGACCGCGAGGAGCGGCCCGACATCGACCAGATCTACATGACCGCGCTGCATCACCTCGGCGAACCAGGCGGCTGGCCGCTGACCATGTTCCTGGCGCCCGACGGCGCGCCGTTCTGGGGCGGCACCTATTTTCCCAAACACGCGCAGCACGGCCGCGCCGCCTTCAGCGATGTGCTGCGCGAGGTGGCGCGTGTCTTCCACGACGAGCCGGACAAGGTCGCAAACAACCGCAGCGCCCTCACCGCTCGCCTCGCGCATCGTGCGCGCGTCGACAACCCCGGCAGCCTCGGCACGACCGAACTCGACAATGCCGCGGTGTCGATCGCGCGCGCGACCGATCCCGTGCATGGCGGCTTGCGTGGCGCGCCGAAATTTCCCCAGTGCACGATGCTCGAATTCCTCTGGCGCGCCGGCGCGCGGACATCAGATCCGCGCTTCTTCGTCACCAGCACGCTGGCGCTGACGCAGATGAGTGAAGGCGGCATCTACGACCATCTCGGCGGCGGCTATGCGCGCTACTCGGTCGACGAGCGCTGGCTGGTGCCGCACTTCGAGAAGATGCTCTACGACAATGCACAGATCCTCGACCTGCTTGCGCTCGAACACAGCCGCGCCGCGAACCCGTTGTTCCGTCGGCGCACTGAGGAAACCGTCGGCTGGTTGCAGCGTGACATGCAAATCACCGACGGCGGCTTCGCGTCATCGCTCGATGCGGATTCGGACGGCGCGGAAGGCAAATTCTATGTCTGGTCGCCGGCCGAGATCGAACAACTGCTCGGCCCCGCCGACGCGGCGCTGTTCAACGCGGCTTATGACGTCACTGCGGCCGGCAATTTCGAAGGCCACTCCATCCTCAATCGTCTCGCAGATGTCGGCAACGCCGAGGTCGATGAGCCGCGTCTTGCGACACTACGGGCAAAACTTCTTGCCGCGCGTGACAAGCGCGTTCGCCCTGGCCTCGACGACAAAGTGCTCGCGGACTGGAACGGGCTGGTGATCACCGCGCTGGCTCACGCCGCGCAGGCATTCGACCGGCCGGATTGGCTGGCGGTCGCACGCACGACCTTCGGCGTCATCACCCAGCAGATGACACGGGACGATCGTCTCGGCCACTCATTACGCAGCGGCAAACTGCTGCTGCCCGGCCTCGCCTCCGACTTTGCCGCGATGATTCGCGCAGGCCTCGCTCTCCATGAGGCCACCGGTGATGGCAGTTTCCTTGAGCAGGCGATCCGGTGGCAACGCGCGCTCGACCGCCACTACACCGATCCCGAACACGGCGGCTACTATCTCACGGCCGACGATGCTGAGGGCCTGATCGTGCGGCCGCATGCGACGGTCGACGATGTCATTCCGAACCATGTCGGATTGATCGCACAGAATCTCGTCCGCCTCGCGGTGCTGACTGGCGATGACCATTGGCGCCGGCGGCGCGACGATCTGTTCGGTATGTTGCTGCCGAAGGCCTCCGACAATGTGTTCGGGCACCTGTCGGTGCTCAACGCACTCGACCTTCATCTGACCGGCGCCGAGATCGTCGTCACCGGCGACGACGACACGGCGCGATCTCTCCTCGCCGCGGCCCGTCGTCTGCCGTATGCGACTGTAATCATCTGCCATGTCACCGCGGCCGATCGGCTCGCGACCGACCATCCCGCCCGGGACAAGATCACCGCCGCGCGCGGCAAGGGCGCCGCCTTCGTCTGCCGCGGTCAGAGCTGCTCGCTGCCGGTCACGGATCCCGGGGCTCTGGCCGCTCTCGTCCGGCCACAAGCGACATAACAGCTCACCGCAAATGAAAACGGCCGGACCGCTTCCTCAGCGATCCGGCCGCAATTGTCAGCAATGCCGTTCGAATCAGGTGTTCATCGAATCGAAGAACTCTGAGTTGCTCTTGGTGTTGCGCAGCTTGTCGAGCAGGAAGTCGATCGCATCCATGGTGCCCATCGGGTTGAGGATGCGGCGCAGCACGTACATCTTCTTGAGCTGCTGCGGATCGGTGAGCAGCTCTTCCTTGCGGGTGCCGGAGCGGGTGATGTCGATCGCCGGGAAGGTACGCTTGTCCGACACCTTGCGGTCGAGGATCAGTTCCGAGTTGCCGGTTCCCTTGAACTCTTCGAAGATCACTTCGTCCATGCGGCTGCCGGTGTCGACCAGCGCGGTCGCGATGATGGTCAGCGAGCCGCCCTCCTCGATGTTGCGCGCCGCACCGAAGAAGCGCTTCGGGCGCTGCAGGGCGTTGGCGTCGACACCGCCGGTCAGCACCTTGCCTGAGGACGGCACCACGGTGTTGTAGGCACGGCCGAGGCGGGTGATCGAATCCAGCAGGATGACGACGTCGCGGCCATGCTCGACCAGGCGCTTGGCCTTCTCGATCACCATTTCCGCAACCTGGACGTGACGCACCGCCGGTTCGTCGAAGGTCGACGACACCACTTCGCCCTTCACCGAGCGCTGCATGTCCGTGACTTCTTCGGGACGCTCGTCGATCAGCAGCACGATCAGGTAGCACTCGGGATGATTCGCGGTGATCGAGTGCGCGATGTTCTGCATCAGCACGGTCTTACCCGTGCGCGGCGGCGCGACGATCAGTGCGCGCTGGCCCTTGCCGATCGGCGCCACGATGTCGATGACGCGGGCCGAGAGGTCCTTGCGGGTCGGATCCTCGAGCTCGAGACGGAAGCGCTCGTCCGGGAAGAGCGGCGTCAGGTTGTCAAAATTGACCTTGTGCTTGGCCTTTTCGGGATCCTCGAAATTGAGGGTGTTGACCTTCAGCAGCGCGAAGTAGCGCTCGCCTTCCTTAGGCGAGCGAATGTGGCCTTCGATGGTATCGCCGGTGCGCAGGCCGAAACGGCGGATCTGCGACGGCGAAACGTAGATGTCGTCCGGGCCGGGCAGGTAGTTTGCGTCCGGCGAGCGCAGAAAGCCGAAGCCATCCGGCAGCACCTCGACGACGCCTTCGCCGATGATGTCGATTTCCTGAATGGCCAGCTGTTTGAGAATGGCGAACATCAGCTCCTGCTTGCGCATGGTGCTGGCATTCTCGACCCCAAGCTCTTCCGCGAATGAGACGAGTTCGGCTGGGGTCTTGGACTTGAGGTCCTGGAGTTTCATTTCCCGCATGGGATGGTCCTGGTGGGTGCGGAGAGGGGATGGAGCAGGGCGGCGTCGACTGAGCGGATTGCGACCAGAAGGGAAATCCGCAGGTCTTGAGCGCGAAGGAACCGTTGACGGGCCTGGAACTTGATGTGGCGACCGGTTCAGAAAACAAACCGCGTCACAACCACATCCGCCTGCGTTGGGTGGGATGTCACAAATATAGAAAGCGGCGCTGCGTTACGCAAGATCGTTTCCACGGCACCATGACGCAGCCGCAGCCAGTGTGCCGGCACGCCCGTTCTATCCAGGCGTGCGAATCGCTCGGCAGCAGCATCGGCGGCCGAGATCACGCCGTCAGAACGGCCTGACGATCACCATGACGACGATGCCGACCATTATCAACGTGACTACCTCGTTGATAATACGATAAAATTTTTGACTTCGGGCGTTTCGGTCAAGAGCGAAGTCCCGCACCCGCGCGGTGAAGAACCCGTGCAGCGCCGACATCGCCAGCACCAGTACGAATTTCACCTGAAACCAGGGCGCCGTGTACAGGTGACCGGACCAGGCGAGGTAAAGTCCCACCACCCAGGTCACAACCATCGCCGGGTTGATGATCGCCTTCAGCAGCCGCCGTTCCATCACCTTGAAGGTCTCGGACTGCTTCGATCCGACCTCCGCATCGCAGTGATAAACAAACAGCCGCGGCAGATACAGCATGCCCGCCATCCACGAGATCACGGCGATGACATGCAGCGCCTTCAACCACTCGTACATTGCTCACCTCAGCCCTTGCGCACCCGCGCAAGCATGCGCTCGACGTGGGCGATCGGCGTCTCCGGCAGGATGCCGTGACCGAGATTGAAGATGAAACGACCGCTGCCGAATTCGGCGAGAATGCGATCAACAGCGCGATCGAGTGCCTCGCCGCCGGCAAGCAGCACCAGTGGATCGAGATTGCCCTGCACCGCGACCTTGGGCTGAATCCGTGACCGGATCATGGAGCGATCAGCCATCCAGTCGACGCTGACGGCGTTCACCGCGACCCGATCGATGTAATCGCCGAGCATGGCGCCGGCGCCGCGCGGAAAACCGATCACTTTGACATCCGGAACCAGTCGCCGCAGGCCCTCGACGATGCGTGCCGCCGGTTCGATGCACCATCGGACGAATTCTTCCGGCGGCAGCACACCCGCCCACGTGTCGAACAGCTGGACCGCATCGGCACCCGCCTCGATCTGGCGATGGAGATAAACGATCGAGTTGTCGACCAGGCGATCGATCAATCTGCCGAATGCAGCCGGATGACGATAGGCGAACAGCCGTGCCGGCGCCTGATCCGGTGTTCCATGGCCCGCGATCATATAGGTCGCGACCGTCCACGGCGCGCCGCAAAAGCCGAGCAGCGCCACCGACGGATCAAGAGCCGTCCTTACCCGCCGCACGGTTTCGTAGACCGGCGCCAGAATCGCCTGATCGACATTCACAGGCAAACGGTCGATCGCCGCCTCGTCCCCCAAAGGTGCAAGCTGCGGCCCCTCCCCGACGGCAAACCTTACGGTCTGGCCGAGAGCATGCGGGATCACCAGGATGTCGGAAAACAAAATCGCCGCATTGAAACCGAACCGGCGGATCGGTTGCAGGGTCACCTCGGCGGCCATGTCCGGATTGAAGCACAGGTCGAGGAACGAGCCGGCCTTGGCGCGCAGCTCGCGATACTCCGGCAGGTAGCGTCCTGCCTGCCGCATCATCCAGACGGGAGGGGTGGTCGCCGACTGACCAGCCAGCACTTCGAGAACAGGGTTACGCACTGACTTGCCGTCCATCTCTCTTCTCTAAAATCTATTCTAAGATTCTTAGGTTAGTAGTTGTTAGGCGGTGGACTGGACTCACACAAAACCCTCGACTCCCTGTCCCCGTCCTGTCCACACCCCGACGGACTTATCCGCGTCATCCCGCTGCTTTCGGCCGGCGCCGAAACACGATGATTTTGAAGGACTTCGCGGACGTTTGGCGGCGATTATCAAGAGACAAATCCACATAACCTGACTATCATCGCCCACGTTCGCCGCACTTCATCCCATAAGAAGGGCTGTGAAGCAAAACCAGCGTTGTCCAGAGCCGACGGGCCCTCCTCCGATCATGCCGCGAACACCCCACATTGATTCACAGGATATCCGGTGCGATGACGACTAGCACCGGCAACTATTTTCACCTTCATATGGTGTCGGACTCCACTGGCGAGACGCTGATCACGGTGGCGCGCGCGGTGGCGGCGCAGTACTCCCATGTCAGCCCGGTCGAGCACGTCTATCCGCTGGTGCGCAGCCAGAAGCAGCTCGACCGTGTGCTGGCCGAGATCGAGGAATCGCCGGGCATCGTGCTGTTCACCCTGCTCGAAGAGGAGCTGGTGTCCCGTCTCGAGGGCAAGTGCAAGGAAATCAACATTCCGAGCCTGTCGATCATCGGGCCGGTGCTGCAATTGTTCCAGGCCTATCTCGGGGTCTCGACCTCGCACCGGGTGGGTGCGCAGCACACCCTCAATGCCGAATATTTCAAGCGCATCGACGCCCTGAACTACACCATGATGCATGACGACGGTCAGCATGTGGAGGGGCTGGAGGAGGCCGATGTCGTGCTGGTCGGCGTGTCGCGCACCTCCAAGACGCCGACGTCGATCTATCTTGCCAACCGCGGCGTGCGCACCGCCAACGTGCCGTTGGTTCCCGGTATTCCAATCCCGCGGCAGCTCGAAACGCTGACCAAGCCGCTGGTGGTCAGCCTGCATGCCGCGCCGGAGCGCCTGATCCAGATCCGCCAGAACCGCCTGCTCGGCATCGGTGCCCGGGTCGACAACGATACCTATATCGATCGCCAGGCCGTGACCGATGAAGTCACCTTCGCGCGCCGGCTCAGCGCCAGGTACAACTGGCCGCTGATCGACGTCACCCGCCGCTCGATCGAGGAAACCGCGGCCGCGATCATGAAGCTCTTTGCCGACCGGCAGCGGCAACGGGGATGATACGATGACGCTGTGGCGCGGCGACACGCCGCTCGTTCTCGCCTCGCAAAGCCGTTCGCGCCTGATGTTGCTGCAGCAGGCCGGGCTCGCCTGCGCCGCCATTCCCGCCGCCATCGACGAGCGGACAATCCAGCAGTCATCTGGCCTGACGTCGCCTGGCGATGTCGCGCGGCTGCTGGCGGGCGAGAAGGCGCGCGCGGTGGCGGCGTCGCAGCCCGGTCATCTGGTGATCGGCGCCGACCAGACGCTGGCGCTCGGCCAGCGCCTGTTCAACAAGCCGGCCGGACGCGCCGAGGCCTTCGATCAGCTGCAGGCGCTGGCGGGTCAGGCCCATGAGCTGCATAGTGCCGTCGCGGTGGCGCGTGATGGCGATCTGCTGTTCGAGCATGTCGCGGTGGCGCGGCTGACCATGCGCCCGCTGGCGGCGACGGCGATCTCGGCCTACCTCGATGCGGCGGGCGATGCCGTCACGACCACGGTCGGGGCCTATCAGCTTGAGAAGCTCGGCGTGCACCTGTTCGAGCGGATCGAGGGTGACCATTTCACCATTCTCGGCCTGCCGCTGCTGCCGCTGCTGGATTTCTTCCGCAGCGAAGGCGTGCTTGCGTTTTAGGCCGACGATGGCTGGCCGCTGTCGCGTGACATGAAGAGGGATTGATGCGGCTGCTCGGACTGACCGGCTCGATCGGCATGGGAAAATCGACCACAGCAAAGCTGTTCGCCGAGGCCGGCGTTCCGGTCTATGACGCCGACGCCACCGTGCACCTGATCTACCAGGGCGAGGCCGCGCCGGCGATCGAGGCCGCCTTTCCCGGCACCACCGTGGGTGGCAAGGTCGATCGCCAGAAACTGTCGGCGCGCGTGGTGCACAATCCCGATGCGATGAAGCAACTGGAGACGATCGTGCATCCCATGCTGCGCTCGCACCAGCAGGCGTTTCTCGACGCCGCCGAGCGCGCGGGTGCGCCGGTTGCCGTGCTCGACGTGCCGCTGCTGTTCGAGACCGGCGGCGATGCGCGTGTCGACGCGGTTGTGGTGGTGACCACCTCGCCGGAGGAACAACGGGCGCGGATACTGGCGCGCGGCACCATGACACCGGAGGCGCTCGACGCCATCCTGACGCGGCAGATGCCCGATGCCGAGAAGCGCAAGCGGGCGGATTTCGTGGTGGATACCTCGGACGGGATCGAGCCGGTGAGGCAGCGAATCCGGGAAATTCTCGCCGAGGTCGGTAAAATGCCGCGGCGGCGGGCCTGATTCGGCGACCCCCGAGCGGATCCTTTATCTCATGCGCGAAATCGTCCTCGATACTGAAACCACCGGCCTCGATCCGCTGCGCGGCGATCGCCTGGTGGAAATCGGCTGTGTCGAGGTGTTCAACCGCATGCCCACCGGCCAGACCTTCCATCGCTACATGAACCCCGAGCGGGACATGCCGCAGGAAGCGTTCGCGGTGCACGGCCTGTCCACCGAGTTCCTGTCCGACAAGCCGCTGTTCGCGGCCGTGGTCGACGAGTTCCTGGAGTTCATCGGTGATGCGCCGCTGGTGATCCACAACGCTTCGTTCGACATCAGCTTCATCAATGCCGAGCTCGAGCGCATCAAGCGGGTGCCGATCGGGCGCGATCGGCTGGTCGACACGTTGCTGCTGGCGCGGCGCAAGCATCCGGGCGTGTCGAACCGGCTCGATGATCTCTGCTCGCGCTACAACATCGACAATTCCCACCGCACCAAGCATGGCGCTCTGCTCGATGCCGAGCTGCTGGCCGAGGTCTATATCGATCTCGTCGGCGCCCGGCAGTCGCAGCTTCTGCTGGCCGACACCCCGCGCGCGGAGTTGCAGGCACTCACCGATGCGCCGCGGCGGCAGCGGCCGGTGCCGCTCGTCCCGCGCGTCACCGACGCCGACCGTGAGGCCCATCGCGCCTTTGTCATGACCTTCGGTGAAAAGCTGATCTGGAAGGAATTTCTGCCGGATCTCACTCCGCCGGCGGGCTGATCGTCCAGCCTCAATCAGAAAGCTCAGAAAAAAAACAGCCCGGCGCATCGCTGCCCGGGCCGTGAATATTGCACGAGAATGCCGTTCCGATCAGCTCGGACGGATCTGCTCCGCCTGACGCTCCATGTTCTGGCGGTACAGGCCGACGAAATCGACCGGGTCGAGCATCAGCGGCGGGAAGCCGCCATTGCGCACCGAGGTCGCGACGATTTCGCGGGCGAACGGGAACAGCAGCCGCGGGCACTCGATCATGATCAGCGGATGCAGGTTCTCCTGCGGCACGTTCTGGATGCGGAACACGCCGGCATAGGCGAGCTCGAAGCCGAACAGCAGGGTGCCGGCGCTTTCCGCCTTGCCCTCGATCGACAGCGTCACTTCATAGTCGTGCTCGGCGACGTTGCGGGCGCCGACATTGATCTGGATATTGATGGAGGGCTGCTGCTGCTGCGGCGCGAGCGAGACCGGCGCGTTCGGATTCTCGAACGAGAGGTCCTTGACGTATTGCGCCAGCACGTTGAGCTGCGGCGGAGGGGCGTTCTCGTTCGGTGCGCCGTTGCCGTTGGTCATACAAATTTCTCCAGACGCAGGTTCAGGCGAAGGAATATCCGGCTCGCGTGAAGGCCGCGTTCAAATAGAGGCTTCGTCCCAGGGTTCAAGCCGACGGGAATTTGGGCAAATCCGGACGCTGACACGCATCCATGCCTTCCGACCACCGCCCGGTGGCGGGAAAGCCCCCGTCCGGGCGAGTGGCTAACACAGGCCCGGCGCCTTCGACAAGGATCACGCGCGCCGATCGGCGGCCGGAGAGGTTGGCCCGGGCCGCGGGATCGTCTAGAATCCGCCGAAAATCGACGCCAGAAGGGTTACCTTGACCATCGTGACCGTATCGAGCGGAAAAGAGGTGGTTCGGGTGTCCGTGCCAAAAGGCGTCATTGGCGTGGTCGGGTTTGGCCCCTACATCAGACAATGACGTAGGGGGTGTCGATCCGGAGGCGATGCCGGCGCTTACCGGAGCGTTCTTGCAACTGGAACGATGATGCGCCGGGGCGTGTGGTCCCCAGCCGATCAGAAAGCGAATGAGACGTGGATATTTACACCATCATCTTCCTGGCGCTGGCCGTGTTCATCTTCCTTCGGCTGCGCAATGTTCTCGGCCAGCGAACCGGCAGCGAGCGCCCGCCCTATGACCGCGCCGCGCGCGACATCGCCAACGGAGCGGCCAGCGGCAATGTCGTTCCCCTGCCCGGAACCGTGATCGACCAGGCGCCGCCTGCGCCGACCGCCGCCCCTGCCATCGATCGCTGGAAAGGCGTCACCGAGCCCGGCTCGTCATTGGCCAACGGCCTCGATGCCGTGGTCTCCGCCGATCCCTCCTTCGAGCCGCAACACTTCATCGCCGGTGCCAAGAGCGCCTATGAGATGATCGTGCTGGCGTTCGCCAATGGCGACCGCCGCACGCTGAAGGACCTGCTGTCGCGCGAGGTGTATGACGGCTTCGACAATGCCATTCGCGAGCGGGAGCAGCGTGACCAGAAGACCGAGACCCGTTTCGTCGGCATCGACAAGGCGGAGCTGGTGGGGGCCGAGCTGCGCGACCGCAGCGCCCAGGTGACGGTCCGTTTCCACTCGCAGATGGTGACCGTCACCCGCGACAAGACCGGCGCGGTGGTCGATGGCAGCCCCGAAAAGGTTACCGATGTCACCGACATCTGGACCTTCGCGCGGGATACGGCGTCGCGTGATCCGAACTGGAAGCTGGTCGGCACGGAGAGCGGACATTAAGGCGCGCCGCGCAGTCCCATCTCTGCTACTGGCGTTCTGCGCGCTACCCCTGGTGGTGCCGCTGTTGAGTTCGGACTCCCAGGCGGCCCGCCGGCACCATGCGCGGCCCCAGCTTCCGAAAGTCGAATTCCCCCACCGTCCGCAGCCGGCATGGCCGCTCGAAATTCCGGGCGCTCAGTATAGCCCGGTGAGCTGGGCGGATATTCCGGGCTGGACCGAGGATGACCAGCTCGCGGCGCTGCGCAGCTTTCGCGCGAGCTGCGGACCGATCCTCGCGCCGAGCAGCCCGCCCGCGGAGGCGCAGGCGTTGGGGGGATCGCTGCGCGACCCCTGCCGGGCCGCGAAATCGGCTGCAATCACCACCAGCGCCGAGGCCCGCGCTTTCTTCGAACGCCATTTCAGCCCGGTACGGATCATGCGGCTCGGAGAGAACGAGGGCTTCGTCACCGGCTATTATGAGCCGATCGTCGAGGGCTCGCGCACGCCGACCGGTGCCTACACCATTCCGGTCTATCGCCGCCCGTCCAATCTGTTCGTGCGCGGCTTCAGCCAGGATGCGGCCAGCCTGCCGAACAAGGGGCTGGTGTTCCGCAAGATCGGCCGGCGCAAGCTCGTGCCCTACTATGACCGTGGCCAGATCGAGGACGGCGCCATCGCCGGCCGCGGCCTCGAGATCTGCTGGCTGAAGAACCAGACCGATCTGCTGTTCATCCAGATCCAGGGCTCGGCGCGGATCCGCCTCGACGACGGCTCGATGGTGCGAATCAACTACGATGCCCACAACGGCTATCCTTATACGCCGGTCGGCCGCGTCCTGATCGAGCGCAACATCATCCCGAAAGAGCAGATGTCGATGCAGCGCATCCGGCAATGGATGGAGGACAATCCGGACGGCGCCAAGGAGCTGCGGCGGCAGAACCGTTCCTATGTGTTCTTCCGCGAGGTGAAGCTGGCGGCGGATGAGGAGGCGGTCGGCGCCCAGGGCGTGCACCTGACCGCGGGCCGCTCGATCGCCGTCGACAAGGCGCTCCATGTCTATGGCACGCCGTTCTTCATCGCGGGCAACCTGCCGCTTGAGTCCGAGCAGACCAGGACGCCGTTCCGCCGTCTGATGGTGGCGCAGGACACCGGCTCCGCGATCGTCGGGCCAGCCCGCGCCGATATCTATTTTGGGGCCGGTGTCGAAGCCGGGCAGGTGTCCGGCCGGCTGCGCAACGGCGCTGAGTTCGTGATGCTGGTGCCGAACAGCCTCGCTCCGGAGGCCCGCGGCCGCGCCATGCCGCTGCCGGAGGCCCGGCCGTCGGCCAGGATCGCCAAGCTGTTTCCCCAGCAGGCCGTGCCGGCAAAACCGGAGGCACTTAAGGAAGCGCCCAAAGACACGCTTAAACCCGATGCGCCGGCGCCGGACACCGGCAAGGGCGCCATCAAGGACGCCGCCAAAACGGCGCCCACGACACCCACCGTCGGTGCGGCCGCGGACAGGCCGGCCGTGCCATTGCCGGAAGCGCGCCCTGCCGCCGCACCGGCCGAGCGCCGGCATCATGGCCGCCGGCATCATCGCCGGCCCGAGCAATGAAGCGCGTCGTGCCACCCGGGGCCGGCACGGCGGAGCCACCCGCTTCACGCCGCCGACGGGCGCTCAGCGCCGAGGAGCGCGCGCTGTGGCACGTGGTGGCGGACTCGACCAAGCCGCTGAAGAAACGGCCGCGCCTCACCCGCGTCGCGGCGCCAGAGACCACCAAGGACGCCGGGAAGACGGCGTCGGTGACGCCGCCGCCCGCCGCCGGCAAGCGCGAGATCGCGACCGCGACCGTGCCTGCGCGTCGTCCCGAGCCGCCGCCGCTGATCGGCATCGCCCGGCGCGAGCGCCTCCAGCTGTCGCGCGGGCGCAAGGACATCGACGCCCGGCTCGACCTGCATGGCATGACCCAGGCCCGCGCCCATCGCGTGCTGCTGCATTTCCTGCAGCAGGCGAGCGAAGAGGGATTGTCGTTCGTCCTCGTCATCACCGGCAAGGGCCGTGTCGGTGAAGCTTCGGAGCGCGGCGTGCTGCGCCGCCAGGTGCCGGAATGGCTGTCGCTGCCGGAGTTTCGTGGCTGCGTAGCCGGCTTCGAGGAAGCCCATGTCGGCCATGGCGGCGGTGGCGCGCTCTATGTCCGCATCCGCCGGCCGCGGCGGCGCTGACACAGGACGTTCAGAACGGCGTCACCGTGCCGACACGCGGGATCAGCGTCACGGCCCAGCCGCAGGCCCGCACCCAGCGGTTGGCGCCATCGATCGGGGCCGGCTGTTGCGCGGCGGGCAGCTGCCGGACCGCGTGCAGCAGCAGGATCATGCAGCTGCCAAAGCTCGACACCCAGCGCGCGTAGTCGAACACGGTCAGGACAATCACCAGATAGCCGAAGGTAACCAGCACGATCAGCGCAATCACCAGGCGCCGATGGGCGGGCTCGGCCAGGCCGCGCACCAGCTCGCGAAAAGTGCCGATCAACGGCGCGTGGAGCGCGATCAGCACGAGGTAGATCGGCAGGCGCCGCAGGTTGCGCGCCATGAACTGCCAGGTGTCGCGCAGCTCGTCGGCGAACGTGCGGTAGAAGATGCCGGGCATGATGCCAGTCTCGGTCGGGTCGGTCATGCGGGCGCGCAGATGCGCCTCGAACACCTCGGGTGCCACCGCCGGCGCGCCGTAAAACTGCACCAGCACGAACACGACAGCGACAGCCAGCGTCAGGCCGGCGGCCAGCGCCAGATCCGCCGCGCGAAAGCCGCGCGGCAGATGATGCCGCAGGACGACGATGGCGCCGATGGTCGGGATATAGAGCAGCAGATGCAACTGGTGGATCAGCAGCAGCACGATGGCGCCAGCAGTCGCGCCGAGCACATAGAGCACCGAGCGCGCCGGCACCAGCAGCAGCACGATCGCCAGCAGCGCGCCGTAGATGTCGTAATACCCCAGCGTCTGCACGAAATTCTTCAGGAACAGCGGCGATCCCGCGGTGAACACCAGCAGCGGCAGGGTGCTGCCGGTCAGGCCGAACGTCGTGCGGAATAGACGCAGGAACAGCACCGTGGTGACAAGCCACGGAATGGCGCCGACCACATAGGTCGCAGAGCTCGGCAGCACCGGAAAGGCAAGGCCCACCAGCGCGCCGATCAGCGATCGCTTGGCGAAGCCGAAATGATAGTCCGACAGCAACTGGGTGTAGGGCAGATCCGGATAGCTGAGAGCGCACTTGTAGACGAACAGCGCCGCGATCAGGGCGATGTTCACGGCGATCATGGCGCGCCAGGGCGCTGTCGGTGAGGTCGGCATGTCGGTCGGCAGCCCCTGCGGCGGACTGTGCCAGTCTGCCGCAGGTCGAATCCCGGATTCAATGGGCATCCTGTGAATCCGGGGCAGAACCGGCCGTCAGAGGATGAAGCGGCTGAGGTCGGTGTTCCTGGCGAGATCGCTGACATGCTTCTGCACATAGGCGGCGTCGATCCGGACGGTGTCGCCGTTGCGGTCGGGCGCCACGAACGAAATCTCGTCCAGCACCCGCTCCATCACGGTCTGCAGCCGCCGCGCGCCGATGTTCTCGACACTGGCGTTGACGGCCACCGCGACGTCGGCGAGCGCGTCGATGGCGTCGTCGGTGATCTCCAGCGTCACGCCCTCTGTCTGCATCAGCGCGACATACTGCTTGATCAGCGAGGCCTCCGGCTCGGTCAGGATGCGGCGGAAATCGTCACGGGTCAGCGCCTGCAGCTCGACCCGGATCGGCAGGCGGCCCTGCAGCTCCGGCAGCAGGTCGGAAGGCTTGGCGACATGGAAGGCGCCGGACGCAATGAACAGGATGTGGTCGGTCTTGACCTGGCCGTGCTTGGTGGTGACCGTGGTGCCCTCGATCAGCGGCAGCAGGTCGCGCTGCACGCCCTCGCGGGAAACGTCGGCGCCGACCCGACCGTCGCGGGCGCAGATCTTGTCGATCTCGTCGAGGAACACGATGCCGTTGTTCTCGACGGCCTGGATCGCTTCCAGCACCAGCTTGTCGTCGTCGAGCAGCTTGTCGGATTCCGCGTTGATCAGGATCTCGTGGGATTCGGCCACCGTCATCCGGCGCGGCTTGGTGCGGCCGCCCATCTTGCCGAAGATATCGCCGATCGAGATCGCGCCGATCTGGGCGCCGGGCATGCCGGGAATGTCGAAGGTCGGCAGCCCGCCGGAGCTCGGCACCTCGATTTCGATCTCCTTGTCGTCGAGCTCGCCGGCGCGCAGCTTGCGGCGGAACGAATCCCGCGTCGCCGCGCTGGCGTTGGCGCCGACCAGCGCATCCAGCACCCGCTCCTCGGCGGCGAGCTGGGCGCGGGCCTGCACGTCCTTGCGCTTGCGCTCGCGGGTCTGTCCGATCGCGACCTCGACAAGGTCGCGCACGATCTGCTCAACGTCGCGGCCGACATAGCCGACCTCGGTGAACTTGGTGGCCTCGACCTTGATGAACGGCGCGCCGGCGAGCTTGGCGAGCCGGCGCGAGATTTCGGTCTTGCCGACGCCGGTCGGCCCGATCATCAGGATATTCTTCGGCAGCACCTCCTCGCGCAATGCACCCGAAAGTTGCAGGCGGCGCCAACGGTTGCGCAACGCGATCGCGACCGCGCGCTTGGCGTCGGCCTGGCCGACGATGAAGCGGTCGAGTTCGGAAACGATTTCACGGGGGGAGAAGTCGGTCATAGGGTGCGTACCATCAGGAGGGCGGGGCCGTCGGGCGTGTCGACATGACGATCTCTGCGAAAACCGGCTTTTTCATAGGCGCGGATCGCACGGGCGTTGTCGGGCGCGGGATCGGTCAACATCCGCGGCGTTCCCGCCGCCAGCAGGCGGTCGGTGAAGGCGCGAATGAAGGCCGAGCCATGCCCGCGGTCGAGCATGTCGGGCTCGCCGATGAACTGGTCGATGCTGCACGTGCCGGCGGGCTGCGGGCCGAAGCTGTCGTCGAAACCGTCCTGCGGCGTATAGCATTGCAGGTAGGCGAACGGCCGGTCGCCGCGGGCCACGATCCACTGCGCCATCGCCGGCTCGTCGAGATCGGCGCTGATCAGCGCATGCTGTTCGTCGACGCCCTGCCACCAGTGCGCGACGTCAGGTGTCGCCAGCCACTGCCGGATCATCGGCAGGTCGGCGGCGGTCAGCGGCGTGAAGGTGTAGGTCATGTCGGTCATCATGCGGTCAGAGCCCGGCCTGCCAGTGCCTGACAGCGTCGACCGGGTACAGCAGCATCAGGATATTGAGCGTCAGGTTATCCCTGATGACATAGGCCGCCACCAGCTCGAACACCAGCGCCAGCGTCACCGTGAGCCACACCGGCAGCTTTGCCGCCGCAATGAAGCCGGTCAGCGCGGCCAGCGTATCCGATACCGAGTTGACGATGCTGTCGCCGAAATAGTCCAGCGAGATGGTCGCGGCGCGATAGCGCTGGATGATCATGTCGCTGTTCTCGACGATCTCCCACACGCCCTCGAGCCCGACCGCGAGCGCCAGCCGCAGCCCCAGCGGGACGCGCGGCAGCGCGAGCCACAGCACGAGGTAGAACAGGAAACCGTGGATCAGGTGCGACAGCGTGTACCAGTCGGTGATGTGCTGCGAGTTCTCCGAGCTGTTCACCACGCCGTGCCACAGCTTCACTGTGCCGCAGGCGCAGATCGGCAGCCGGCCCATGGCGTAGAGGATCATCGCCTGTGCGGCGATCAGGACGCCGGCAATCATCAGGCCATGGGTGAGCGACACCGCCGGCGCCGCCGGGCCGTGCGAGGGTGCGCCGTCGACCCTGCTCATGCGCCCAGCGTTTCGAGGGTCACGTTGCGGTTGGTGTAGACGCAGATGTCGGCGGCGATGTCGAGCGCCCGCCGCACGATGGTTTCGGCGTCCTTGTCGGTGTCGACGAGGGCCCGCGCCGCCGCCAGGGCGTAGTTGCCGCCCGAGCCGATCGCCATCACGCCGCCCTCCGGCTCGAGCACGTCGCCGGTTCCGGTCAGCACCAGCGACACGTCCTTGTCGGCGACGATCATCATCGCCTCCAGCCGGCGCAGGTAGCGGTCGGTGCGCCAGTCCTTGGCGAGTTCCACGGCGGCCCGGGTGAGCTGCCCGGGATACTGTTCCAGCTTGGCCTCCAGCCGCTCGAACAGGGTGAAGGCGTCGGCGGTGGCGCCGGCGAAGCCGCCGATGACGTCGCCCTTGCCGATCTTGCGCACCTTGCGCGCGTTGGACTTGATCACGGTCTGGCCGATCGACACCTGGCCGTCGCCGCCGATCACCACCCGTCCGCCCTTGCGGACGGTGACAATGGTGGTGCCGTGCCAGACGGGGGCGGGTTCGGAATGGCTTGCGTACATGTGCTGTCCATCGGCGTGGCCGGCCGGGACAGACGCCGGGTCTGCCCGCCGGACCGCGCAAAACTCTCAAAAAGGGGGCGCCGCCGCCGCTGCGGGCGGGGCCGGCGCTGCCCGGCGCGATCGGTCAGATTTAAGGTTCGCAGGGCAGCGTTGCAATCGCCGCAGCCGGACGGGCCGGATTCCGGTCACCATAGCCCGACGTGACGTTACTTTGGCGTCATACTGCAGTAGCGAAGGCAGCCCACGCCTGTTAAAAGGGCCCGGTTCCGGCCCCATCGGGGCCTTCAGAGATCAAGCGGGACGCTTTCAGCCATGCGCACGGCCGAGATCAAGCGCAAGACCAAGGAAACCGACGTCGCGGTCGCCGTCAATCTCGACGGCACCGGCGTTGCCACCGTGTCCACGGGCATCGGTTTCTTCGATCATATGCTGGATCTGTTGGCGCGCCATTCCCGCATCGACATCACCGTCAAGGCGGTGGGCGACCTCCATGTCGACTTCCACCACACCACCGAGGACGTTGGCATTGCGCTGGGCCAGGCGGTGAGGCAGGCGCTCGGCACCATGGCGGGGATCACCCGCTATGCAGCGGTTCACATGCCGATGGACGAGACGCTGACGCGGGTGGTCATCGACGTGTCGGGCCGGCCGATGCTGGTGTTCAAGGCTGCGTTCCCGCGCGACAAGATCGGCGAGTTCGACACCGAGCTGGTGCGCGAGTGGTTCAATGCGTTCGCCATGAACGCCGGGATCACGCTGCACGTCGAGACGTTGTATGGCGAGAACAGCCATCACATCGCCGAATCCTGTTTCAAGGGGCTCGCGCGGGCGTTGCGGGCGGCGGTGGAGATCGATCCGCGGGCGGTGGGCGAGGTGCCCTCGACCAAGGGGCAGCTCGGCGGCTAGGCCGCGATCCGCGCGATGGCGCGCGGCGCATCTTGAAAGACATCCGGAGAGTTGCATGCCGGTCTATACAGTTCATGCTCCCGTTCGGGCCGGTGTGGTGGATTCCGCCGCGACCGACCGCTTCGTGTTTGTGCGTGACGGCTTTCATCTGTGGGCGGCGCTGTTCGGCGCCCTGTGGTTCGTGGTTCACCGCCTGTGGTGGGCCCTCCTCGGCTATCTCGTCGTCGTGCTGGCACTCGTGGCCGGGCTATGGGCGCTGCGGGTCGGCTCGGATGTCCGGGTCACGGTGATGCTGCTGGTCGCGCTGCTGACGGGGTTCGAGGCCGAGAGCCTGTGGCGCTGGACGCTGTCGCGCGGCAAATGGCGCCAGCTCGATGTCGTGGTCGCCGACAACCGTGAGGCGGCGGAGCGGCGTTTCTTCGACCGCTGGGCGGCGGGCCAGACCTCCGGCGACGGCGCCACCGTCGATCGCGGCGAGCCGCCGCCGGTGCGCCCCGCGGGCGGCGCCGGCGCCAATGGTGAGATCATGGGACTGTTTCCCCAGCCCGGAGCAAGCCGGTGAGCGTCGCGATCATCGATTATGGCTCGGGCAACCTGCACTCGGCGGCGAAAGCCTTCGAGCGTGCGGCGCGCAGCCTGCCGACGCCGCCGGCC
This sequence comes from Bradyrhizobium sp. 2TAF24, assembly GCF_052115025.1. Lineage (NCBI taxonomy): Bacteria > Pseudomonadati > Pseudomonadota > Alphaproteobacteria > Hyphomicrobiales > Nitrobacteraceae > Bradyrhizobium > Bradyrhizobium sp. 2TAF24. Next base: position 100,303 of record NZ_JBFRFW010000007.1, read on the forward strand.
ATCGTCGTCACCAGCGATCCCGACGTGGTGGCGAAGGCCGACCGCGTCGTACTGCCGGGCGTCGGCGCCTTCGCCGACTGCCGCCACGGCCTCGATGCGCTCGACGGCATGGTCGGCGCGCTGAACGAGGCGGTGCGCGCCAAGGGCCGGCCGTTCTTCGGCATCTGCGTCGGCATGCAGCTGATGGCGACCCGCGGCAAGGAATACGTCACCACCGACGGCCTCGACTGGATCGCCGGCGACGTCGAGAAGATCACGCCGGCCGACGCCGGACTGAAGATCCCGCACATGGGCTGGAACACGCTCGACGTCGCGCGGGCCCATCCGATGCTGAAAGACCTGCCGCTCGGCGACGACGGCCGGCACGCCTATTTCGTGCATTCCTATCACCTGCATGCGGCTGACGACGCCGATGTGGTGGCGCGCGCCGATTATGGCGGCCCGATCACCGCTATCGTCGCCCGTGACACCGCCTTCGGCACCCAGTTTCATCCCGAGAAGAGCCAGCGTTTCGGCCTCGCCCTGATCGGCAACTTTCTGATGTGGACACCGTGATCCTGTTTCCTGCCATCGACCTGAAGAACGGCACCTGCGTGCGCCTCGAGCAGGGCGACATGGCGCGCGCCACCGTGTTCAATACCGATCCCGCTGCCCAGGCCCGGAGTTTCGAGGCCCAGGGCTTCGAGTACCTGCATGTCGTCGATCTCGACGGTGCCTTTGCCGGCAAGCCGATGAACGCGCAGGCGGTCGACAGCATGCTGGCCGCGGTGCGCATGCCGGTACAGCTCGGCGGCGGCATCCGTGACCTCGCCACCGTCGAGGCCTGGCTGAGCAAGGGCATCGCCCGCGTCATCATCGGCACCGCAGCGGTCCGCGATCCGGAGCTGGTGAAGACCGCGGCCAGGCGCTTTCCCGGCCAGGTCGCCGTCGGCCTCGATGCGCGCGACGGCAAGGTCGCGGTCGAAGGCTGGGCAGAGACCTCGCAGGTCACCGCGCTCGATATCGCCCGCCGTTTCGAGGATGCCGGCGTCGCCGCCATCATCTTCACCGATATCGCCCGCGACGGCCTGCTCAAGGGCCTCAACCTCGACGCCACCATCGCGCTCGCCGACGCCATCGCGGTGCCGGTGATCGCGTCCGGCGGCCTCGCCTCGATCGCCGACGTCCGCGCGCTGCTCGAGCCGCGCGCGAAAAAGCTCGCGGGCGCGATCTCCGGTCGCGCGTTGTATGATGGACGGCTCGATCCGGCGGAAGCGATGGCGCTGATCCGCGCCGCGCGTCAGGCGGCCTGACATGTTCAAGGTCCGCGTCATTCCCTGTCTCGATGTCAAGGACGGCCGGGTCGTCAAGGGTGTCAACTTCGTCGACCTGCGCGATGCCGGCGATCCGGTGGAGGCGGCGATCGCCTATGACGCGGCCGGCGCCGACGAGCTGTGCTTCCTCGACATCACCGCCACCCATGAGAACCGCGGCACCATGCTGGACGTGGTGCGCCGCACCGCGGAAGCCTGCTTCATGCCGCTGACGGTCGGCGGCGGCGTGCGCACCATCGACGACATTCGCACCCTGCTGGCGTCGGGCGCCGACAAGGTGTCGATCAACTCGGCCGCGGTCAGCCGGCGTGAATTCGTCAGGGAAGCGGCCGAGAAGTTCGGCGACCAGTGCATCGTGGTCGCGATCGATGCCAAGCGCGTCAGCGCGCCGGGCGAGCCGGACCGCTGGGAGATCTTCACCCATGGCGGCCGCAAGGCCACCGGCATCGAGGCGCTCGGCTTTGCCGAGGAGGTGACGGCGCTCGGTGCCGGCGAGATCCTTCTGACCTCGATGGACCGCGACGGCACCCGCCAGGGCTTCGACATCGCGCTGACGCGGGCCCTCGCCGACCGCATCAATATCCCGGTGATCGCGTCGGGGGGCGTCGGCAACCTCGATCATCTCGTCGCCGGCATCCGCGATGGTCACGCCACCGCGGTGCTCGCCGCCTCGATCTTCCATTTCGGGGAGTTCACCATCCGTCAGGCCAAGGAGCACATGGTCCGCGCCGGTTTGCCGATGCGGCTGGACCCCTGACGTCGTCGGGCGCGGCGTGGACCGCGCCGAAGGGAGATAGGAAACGCACGATGGCTCGCTTTACGATCCATGATCTGGCCGCCACCATCGATGCCCGCGCCGCGTCGAGCGGCGACGTCTCGTACACCCGCAAGCTGCTCGACAACGGGCCCGCCTACTGCGCCAAGAAGTTCGGCGAGGAGGCGGTCGAGGCCGTGATCGCGTCGATCGAAGGCGATCGCGATCATCTGCTTGCCGAGACCGCGGACGTGATGTTTCACCTGCTGGTGCTGCTGAAGTCGCGGGGCGTGTCGCTGGAGGACGTCGAGGACGTGCTTGCGCAGCGCACCCACAGGTCGGGACTCGAGGAAAAGGCGGCGCGCAAGCGCGATTAGGGAGCGGCTTCCATGGATGCGCGAGCAGGTACCCAGTACAATCCCTACCGGATCTACTCGCGCGACGATTGGGCGAAACTGCGCGACGACACGCCCATGACGCTCGACGCCAGCGAGATCGCGGCGCTGCGCTCGATGCACGACCGGCTCGACCTCAAGGAGGTCGAGGAGATCTACCTGCCGCTGTCGCGGCTGCTGTCGATGTATGTGGCGGCGGCGCAGCGGCTGTTCATCGCGCAGCGGCGTTTCCTCGGCATCGAGGATCGCAAGATGCCCTACATCATCGGCGTCGCCGGCTCGGTGGCCGTGGGCAAGTCGACCACCGCGCGCGTACTGCAGGCGCTGCTGGCGCGCTGGTCGCCGCGCCCCAAGGTCGATCTCGTCACCACCGACGGCTTCCTCTATCCCAACGCCGTTCTCGAGCGGCGCGGCGTGATGCAGAAGAAGGGGTTTCCCGAGAGCTACGACCTGCCGGCCCTGCTGTCGTTCCTCAGCGATATCAAGGCCGGTCGCCGCGGCGTGCGCGCGCCGATCTATTCTCACCACACCTACGATATCGTGCCGCATCAGACGGTCGAGATCGACCAGCCCGACATCCTGATCCTCGAGGGTGTCAACGTGCTGCAGACCGGCCGGCTGCCGAGCGACGGCAAGGCGGTGCCGTTCGTGTCCGATTTCTTCGACTTCTCAGTCTATATCGACGCCGAGGAGCCGGTGCTGCGCAAGTGGTATGTCGAGCGTTTCCTGGCGCTGCGGGACACCGCGTTCCACGACCCGAAGTCGTATTTCCATCGCTATGCGCTGCTGTCGGACGCCGAGGCGATCGCTACCGCGACCGCGATCTGGGAGCGCACCAACCTCGCCAATCTGGAAGACAACATTCTGCCGACCCGGCCACGCGCCACCCTGATCCTCAAGAAGGGCGGTGAGCACGTCATCGAGACGGTGTCGCTGCGCCGGCTGTAACGCCGGCGTTATCGGCTCAGGCCGCGTGGCGGCTGGCGTCGGCGCCGAAGTGATCAATGTAACGCGAGCTGATCGACGACACCGGCAGCACGATCAGCACGTCGGTGGTGCCGAACTGGTGGTCGATCACCGCGCCGTCGCCGATGAAGGCGCCGAGCCGCAGATAACCCTTGATCAGTGGCGGCAGCTCGTGCAGCGCGGCCTTCGGGTTGATCGCCTCCTTCGCCATCCGGTTCATCTCGACCCGGCGCGAAGGATGGGCTGCGGCACGCCAGGCGTCCGGCGCGCGCGAATAGTGATGCAGGAACGACAGCGGCAGCGCGAGGCGGTCGGGGTCGGTGCCCTCGAAGGAGGCGCAGCCGATCATCACGTCGCAGCCATGCTGGCGGACATAGCTCCAGATGCCGTGCCAGAGCAATTCCACCGTGCGCTTGTTGCGGTAGGGCGGCAGTACGCAGGAGCGGCCGAGCTCGAGGAATTTCAGGTCCTGATGGCGCTCGACGAGGCCGGAGATGTTGAACTCATTGTCGGTGTAGAAGCCGCCGTGACGGCTCGCGACATCCTGCCTCAACAGGCGGTAGGTGCCGACCACAGGCTGCTTGCCGCTCAGCGAGGGCTTGGCGGCATGGTCGATCACCAGCAGGTGGTCGCAGAACGCGTCGAACGCATCCTTGTCGCGCTGTGCCAGCATGGTTGCAGCATCGGCGATGGCGGTGCCGTTCTTGTAGAACACCTTGTAGCGCAGCTTCTGGGCGCGCTTGACGTCCTTCTTGGTGTGCGCGAGGCGCACTTCAAGCGGCCCGAGGCGGCCGAGCGGAGCGATCGCAGTCGGCTTGAAGCGGATCGCCGCCTCGGTGACGAAAGCCGGCACCAGCAGACTGGCCATTGCCTTGGCGTTCGCCATCATATTGGCGGTCATCGGGGTTTTCTGCGACGCCAGCCGAAGCGCTTTCTTCGGCGTGAGGCGGGAGTGCGCGATGGCATCGCCCTTTGCGGGCTTCATCGGGGTCATGGACGTCCTCGTGGATCGCATCGAATCGACGCGGCCACGATCCATTAATCACGTGCCTTCGACGGATTTATGACAGGCGCAGGGCTATCCCGGCGTTTTGGAATCAGCCGACGAGATGGGGCATCGCGGCGAGGCCCGCGAGGACCTCGTCGAGCTTGTCGCGATCGAGCGGCTTCACCAGGAAGCCGTCCATGCCGGCGCTGAAGCAGGCGTAGCGGTCCTCGACCAGGGCGTTGGCAGTCAAGGCCACGATCGGTGCGCGCCGCAGTTGCTGCGCGGCTTCGCGGGCCCGGATGCGCCGGGTCGCCTCGATGCCGTCCATGACCGGCATCTGCACGTCCATCAGCACGAGGTCGTAAGGCGTGCCGGCGGTCGTCGCCGCGAGCCAGGATTCCACCGCCTGAGCGCCGTTGACGGTCACCACCGGGCGGTGGCCGAGGCGGCTGAGCAGCGAGCGCATCAGCAGCGCATTGATCTCGTTGTCCTCCGCGACCAGGATCGAGAGCCCGGCGGACGGCGGCGGCGCGGCCGCGTCGGGCGCGGCCTGGCCATCGTCATGGCCGAGCCGCGGCGCGTCGCTGGCGAGGGGCGTGGTCAGGCGCGCGGCGAGCGATGCCGCGCGCAGCGGCTTGACCAGATAACCGGTGAAGTTCGGCGTGTGCGCGGGATCGAGCTCGCGCCGCGCCGCCGGTGTTACCATGATGATGCGATGGGTGGCATGAAAGCGCGCCGCTTCCCCCAGGCGAGCGAGCTCGGCAGCATCGAGGTCGTGGCTGGCGATCAGGGCGTGCCAGGGCCGCTCGGGCAGCAGCGCGCCGGCGACCACCGCGTCGGTCAGCGTGCAGGTCTGCGCGCCCCAGCGTTCCAGCCGCCGCGCCACCAGTGCGGTCTCGATCGCCTGCGGCGCCACCAGCATCACCGCCTTGCCCTGCAGGTCGGGCGCGGTGAAGGCCGGGCCGATATCGGCGGCCGAGGTTGCCGCCAGCAGCGGCACCGCCACCTCGAAGGTCGAGCCATGGCCGGGGGCGCTCTCCAGCGTAATGCGGCCGCCCATGCGCTTGATGATGCGCTCGGAGATGCTGAGCCCGAGACCGGTGCCGCCAAAGTCGCGGGCGATGCGGTCGTCGGCCTGCTCGAACTCGCGGAAGATGCGCTCCCGCGCCTCCGGCGCGATGCCGATGCCGGTATCGCGCACCAGGAAACTGATCTCGTTCGGCCAAATGCCGGGCTCGACGATCAGCGCGACGCCGCCGGTGGTGGTGAACTTGATGGCGTTGCCAGCGAGGTTGAGCAGCACCTGGCGCAGCCGTGCCGCGTCGCCGATCACCTCGGCCGGCAGGCGCTCGTCGACATAGGCGGCGATTTCCAGCTTGCGGGCCTGCGCGCGCGGCGCCAGCAGCTCGGCGATCTCCTCGATCAGCGCGGTCAGCGCGAACGGGCGGTGCTCGAGGTCGATCTTGCCGGCCTCGATCTTGGAGAAGTCGAGCAATTCGTCGATCAGCAGCAGCAGCGCCTCGCCGGACGTCTTCACCGCGCGGGCGTAGGTGGTCTGCTCGGCGTTGAGCGCGGTGTCGAGCAACAGCCCGCCCATGCCGATGATGCCGTTCAGCGGCGTGCGGATCTCGTGCGAGGCCATCGCCAGGAAGCGCGACTTGGCGCGGTTGGCGGCGTTGGCATGGTCGCGGGCGTCGCCGAGTGCCCGCTCGGTCTCAGTGCGGTCGGTGACGTCGCGGCCGACGCTCTGCATCTCCGCGGGGCGGCCGGCATCGATGCGCACGAGGCTCTCGCGCCAGGCCACCCAGCGCGGCCCGAGCGCGCTTGCGATCTTCTGGTCGTGCACGCGGGTGCCGTCCGGCTCGACCGCGGCGTCGCCCTGCTCGATCACCGGCAGTGCGAACACCGAGCCGATCAGCTCGCTGCGCGGCTTCTGCGCCAGCAGGCAGAATGCGTCATTGGCGAAAGTGATGCGCTCGCTGGCGTCGCGCAGCACGATCAGGTCGCTCTGGGACTCGAACAGGCTGCGGGCGCGCTCCTCGGCTTCCTTCAGTTCCCAGTTGCGGTCGACCAGGGCTTCGTTGCGCTGGGCGATCTTCTGCATCTGCTTGCGCAGCATGCGCATGCGGAAACTCAAGGTCGCGAGCGCAAGACAGGCGAGGGCAAACAGGAAGCTGGCGCCGACTGCGAAGGCGTGCGGATCGTAGGTGTCGGACCGGCTGCCGGCGATGAAGCCATAGGCGCCACCGAAGGTGGCGGAGAAGATCATCATGGAGCGCACGGCGAAGGCGATCCACGGATGGCGGCGCGCAAACCGCCGCAGCCGCAGCTTGATCCGAAGTCCCCGCGTCATGGCCGTGATCCCGTCATTGCCGCGGCCTGTGCGTTCGGCGACCGGGGCGCACCGCAGGCGGTGCAGAACCGATGATGCCGTCGCCGTCAGCCGCTCCCGCTGGTCCGATGCAATCCCCGCGCAAGACCTTGCCGCGGGGAGGTTGCGAACTGTTTGAGGGCTCCGCGCCATCCCCGGCGGGTTGGCGTCAGGGTAAATAAAGCGTTAACGCGCCCTACAGCGCGTGGACGAAGGGCTGGCGCCGCCCGCCATGGGCGCCGACCACGAGGGCGGCGGCGTCCCGCACGGTGAAGGTCCGCGACCGGACATAAATGCGATAGTCCGCCTCGCCATCATGGCTGAGGTAGATCACCGTCGGGGCCCTGGCCTGGCTCTCGTCGATGCCGATGAGCTCCGCGGGGCCGCGGCCAGCGCAGCCGTCGAGCTCCGCCGTCTGCGCGTCATCGACCACGGTGAAGTCGGCGCTCTCCGGGCTGTCGACGATTCGGACGCGCACGGTGGCGTCGGTCGGGCGCGCGGTGAAGCTGACGCGATGCCGGGCCAGCCAGGCGAATTCGGCGAGCTGGACGGACGATCCCGCGGTTGCGATGCAGGGATGGACACGCGGGGCGATCTGGTCGCTGGCGAAGATGCCGACCACGACCAGCGGCACGACCGAGGCGAGGAACTTGTAACGCGACATGACTGGAACTCGGCACGCGACGGAACACGGAACAGGCCGAACGGCGTCGGCTTATGGTTCCTGAAGGGTAAAGAAAATTCGTTACCGGAGCGTTTGCTCAGGTCGCATCATGCGGGATTTCGCACGTTGCAGGGGCCGCGATCAGTGCGCGTGCGATGGCACGGCTGATCTTCTGCTCCGTCGCAATCTCGACAAAGAGATACTGGCCACCTGGATTGACCTCGAAGAACCAGTATTTCCCTTCGGCATCCCTGCGAAGATCGTAAGCGCCATAGCGCAGGCCGAGTTCCTTCTGCATGCGCTGGATCGCGCCCGCCACCTCGTCCGGAAGGGTGTGAGCATGAACGTCGATGGCGGGATCAAGCCGCCAGTCGAGCTGCGCACCGGGATGGCGTGCCCGGATCTCGGCCGCGAAAATCTCATCCTCGACAATCGTCGCCCGAATGTCGGCGCCGCCGTCGATCCGCCGCTGAATGATGCAGGGGGAGAAGCGCAGCAGCGCCAGATTGCCTCTTGCTTCCTCGTCGAGAGGGCGTGTCTCGACGATCATCGACGCCGGCGTGGTGAGACCCTTGTAGATGAATTCGCCGTCGTGACGGGACAGCAGCGCCCTGACATCGTCCGGTGAGCTGGAGATGACCGTGGACGGGTGGCGCAGGCCGCAGCGCCGGGCATTCGCCAGTTGAACCGGCTTGCGGCGAGCGGCCAGTTCCGCCGCCAGCGGATTGATGACGCGCGCGCCGAGGGCGTAAATCCAGCCTTCGAACAGCGCCGCACAATCGTCACGGCACAGTCGGCGGTGCTTGTCGTCGGTGATCGCTTCGGAAACGGCAAATGGGCGCGTCCGCCGCCACCACACCCCGCTGATCGCAGCATCCGTGACCACGCCTTCGGCGGTGATGACGTCGAAGCGAGGGGCGTCGCCCTCGTCCGCGGTCAAGGAGATCGACCACAGATTCGGAAAATCCGCGGTATTGAGAATGATGACCGAGCCGCCGCATTGCCGAATTTCCCACGCGACCGTCAGCGCATGGAGATCCTCAGGGGGAGCGATGATAATGGCTGGCAATGGCTGTTGACCATCAACGACGAGATGGATGCGCACCATTCATGCCGGTCGGCATATGGCGTGTACGCCGCCGTCGGCGTGCTACTGGTCGCTGTGGTCTTCGTCAGGCTCGTTATAGGTCTTTTCATCGGAATCGATGAATGGACCTTCCGGCGGCGTGCCGGTCGATTTTGTCACCTGCTTCTTCGTCCAGGTCAGCGATGCGCTGATGTCGGACACGTCAATTCCGCGCGCGGTGAAGAAGGCGAGGTCACGTTGATGCGTGCTTTCGAGATCCGCGTCCGCCGCCGTGACCCCGGATGCACGCGATTCCTGCGCCAGGATGAAAGGAAGCATCGCAATTCCCTCCAAAATAAATATCAAGCAATGCGTCAAGAATTCACGGTTTTGGCGGCGGAGGCAAGCCCAAACTGACGCGCCTCGGGGCCAATCGCCGGGGTCGGGCTGGATCGTTTGGCCGCATCGGCTGCGTCGGTGCTGTTACGCCGCGTTGCGCACGCCGTCGGCAAGCGCGCGGTAGGACAGTGCTTCGGCCAGATGCAGCCGGCCGACATGCTCGGTGTTGTCGAGGTCGGCCAGCGTGCGCGCCACCCGCAGCACGCGGTGATAGCCGCGTGCGGACAGGCGCAGGCTCTCGGCGGCATCGCGCAGCAGCGTCAGCCCGGCGGCATCCGGGCGGGCGATCTCTTCCAGCACCGCGGCAGGGGCTTCGGCATTGGTGCGGATGTGCGGAAGGCCGAGGGCGGCATAGCGCGCCGCCTGCCGCGCCCGGGCCGCGGCGACGCGCGCGGCAACCTCCGCGGATCCTTCCGCCGGCGGCGGCAGGATCAGGTCGGCGGCGGTGACCGCCGGCACCTCGATGCGCAGGTCGATGCGGTCGAGCAGCGGACCCGAAATGCGGCTCTGGTAGTCGGCGGTGCAGCGTTCGATGCGGCCGCGCTTGCAGACATGGTCGGGCTCGAACGCCTGGCCGCAGCGGCACGGGTTCATCGCTGCCACCAGCATGAAGCGCGCCGGATAGGTGACGCGATGGTTGGCGCGCGACACCGACACCTCGCCGTTCTCCAGCGGCTGGCGCAGCGAATCCAGCACCCGCGGATCGAACTCCGGCAGCTCGTCGAGGAACAGCACGCCGTTGTGGGCGAGCGATACCTCGCCGGGCCGCGCGCGCGTGCCACCGCCGGTCAGCGCCGCCATGCTGGCGGAGTGGTGCGGCGCGCGGAACGGCCGCCGTGACGTCAGCGCGCCGTCCTTGATCTCGCCGGCCACCGAGGCGATCATCGAGACGTCGAGCAGCTCCTGCGGCGACAGCGGCGGCAGGATCGACGGCAGTCGCGCCGCCAGCATCGATTTGCCGGCGCCCGCGCTTCCGGTCATCAGGAGATGATGGCCGCCAGCCGCGGCGATCTCGAGCGCGCGCTTGGCGCTTTCCTGGCCCTTGATGTCGCGCAGGTCCAAAAGGCTCGCGGTCTCCGCGCGGATCTTCGGCTGCGGCGGCGACAGCACCTGGCTGCCCTTGAAATGGTTGGCGAGCTGGATCAGCGAGCTGGCGGCGATGATCGGCAGATCGGCGCTCGCCCAGGCCGCTTCCGGTCCGCAGGCCGCGGGGCAGATCAGGCCTTCGTCACGCATGTGTGCCCCCATCGCCGCCGGCAGCACGCCGGCGACCGCGGCGATCGAGCCGTCGAGGCCGAGCTCGCCGAGCACGGTGAAACCACTCAGCGCGTCGGAGGGGATAGCGCCGATCGCGGCCATCAGGCCGAGCGCGATCGGCAGGTCGTAATGGCTGCCCTCCTTCGGCAGGTCCGCGGGGGCGAGATTGACGGTGATGCGCCGCGCCGGCAGCGCGAGGCCCGAGGCGATCAGCGCCGAACGCACCCGTTCGCGCGCTTCGGATACGGCCTTGTCAGGCAAACCGACGATCGCAAAAACCGGCAGCCCTGGCGCCACCTGGACCTGCACATCCACGGCGCGGGCCGTGATGCCTTCGAACGCCACCGTGGACACGTGCTGGACCATGCCGCCCCTCTGTCAGCCGCAAGGCTAGCCGACGGGGATGACAGGCGCAAGAACATTTAGGGAACATGAATGTGGTGGCCGCGCAGCTGATTGGCCTTGCCCCGGAGTGGCCTGCCCCGGCTGCCAGCAGGCTTCGCGTCGCGGGTTGTCGTTGCTTCAATTGTCTGGTGCTGCAGGGGCCTGTCATTGGAGGTGGCGGATGTCCGGAGGATTCTGACATCGGCTTCATTGCGATATCGATACTTCATCTCTGCTTCGCCAAGGATTGGCCGAGGATTTGCCATGGATGCACAGCGACAATGTGCACTGTCCATTTTCAGCCTTGTCGATTTGACGACATGTTTTTTCGTGTGCTGATAGCCCTGATTGCAATCGCGGCCGTGTTGGGCCTCGTGCCGGCGAAGGCGAGCGGTATCGACTGTGGCCGTCAACCGACGCTGACGTGTCTTGCCCCACATATCCTCGCGCTCGCGCAAACCCTCCTGAAGGACAAGTATCGCGCGCAGCACGTTCGGTTTGCGCAGAACGAACTGGTGTCCGCAAATCCCGAAGTCGCCTTGCGGTTCTACCTGTGGGACGATCCCGATCCCGCCGAGTGGTGGGACATCGACTGGATTGCCCGGGCTGGCCGCTTCGATCGCGCCCTGGCACTCGCCGAGAAGAAGCCCGATACGCCAGACGTGTCCGACCGAATTCGCCGGGTCGGCGGACTCGTCGCCATTGCTCACCGTCTTGCCGAAGCGGGGCAGACGCGCCGTGCGGCAGAGCTGCTGGATAAGGTTGAACCGGAACTGATTCCGGAGGTGATGGGCGAGCATCCCATCGACATCGCGGCCGCCGAAATTTGGGTTGCATCGGGCCAGACGGGGCGGGCGAAACGGTTGTTCGGACGCACGACGTTCTCGGATTTGGCTGTGGAGTCCTCTCTTGCGCTGGCAAACAAGCATCCGACGCTCGCTCCGGTGCTGCGAGGCGAGGCAAAGAAGGCTGCGGCACGCGCCAACAGCTCTGAAGCCTGGCTTCGCGTCATGAAAGACATGGTCGAGCGCAATGACATCGAAGGCGCTATCGAGGCCGCCCGCCGTGGGGCCGCGGCCGAGCAACGCTATCCGGCGCGAGCAGCCGCCGAGCGTGCCCGGCTGCTGCTTCGGCTGTCGCGCCGCGAGGAAGCCGGCAAGGAGATTGATCCCTGGCGCACATGGGCGGCTCGGCCGCGCTGGTCGGATGATCTGCCCCTGGTGACGGGCGTCCTTGCCCAATTGGGGCGTGACAACGATATCGAGGCCGCCACGGAGATGGTAACCGGTTATTTCGCCCGCAGTGGTGCCTTCAACAAGGCGGCGGACCATCTCTTCCGCTCGGCCGGCCGCTGCGCGCTGAACGTCTTGAAGTCCAGGCGATTGCCATTGCCCTGTTCACACCGACCGACAATCCAAAGCTGCGGTGGGAACACGACGGTGCGATCCAAAACATTGCCCTATCGCGGGCAACCCGCGGTGACGTCGATGGTGCGCTCACACTGGCCACGAGCGTTCGCGACGATGCGAAGCGACGGGAGATGCTGCTGACGGTCGTCGACGCCGCCATTCGAGCCGGGCATGGCAGCAACAGCGTGTCGGTGCTTCAGCGGCTCAGGACAGAGGCGCGCGACGGCAGGGATGCCGACCAGCTCCTGAAAATCGCCGATGACTTCTTTCGCGTTGATCAGGCGGAAAGTGCGAAGGAGGCATTGGTCGAGGCGTTGGCGGTGCGGCCCAAGCAGGGCGGCGTCAAGAACCGTTTTGCATGGGATCTGGCGGCGAGGCTTGCCTTCCAGCTGGACGGCGATGTTGTCGCCGTTCGCCGGATGCTGGCGCCTGCGACGGACCAGGACGCTTCCGAGATATCCGTGGCCATCATCGGGGTCATCGCGCGCGATCACCCTGGCGAAGCGGTCAGCCTTGCATCCGAGATCGCGGATCCCTCGCGGCGGCTCGGCGTGCTCGAGTCGATTGCGAACAGGCTTGCAGGCTACGACTGACGCAGCGTGAAGGCGCTGACCGTTCGCGGCATTCGCATGAGCCGCGAATGGGCCCGTCATGTGCTCGTCAACTTGAGACCGACGATGCCGCTCAGGGTGACGGCGATCCAGAACAGGCGGACGAAGGTCGCCGGTTCGCGAAAGATCAAGATGCCCACGACGATCGATCCGATCGCGCCAATGCCCGTCCAGACCGCATAGGCGGTGCCGAGCGGCAGCACCAGCAGCGCCTTGCCGAGGGCGTAGATGAAGGCGGCGAGCAGGACAAATGACAGGACGGACCAGGCGAGGCGGCTATAGCCCTCGGCCATCTTCACACTGATCGCCCAGGCCACGTCGAGAAGGCCGGACAGGATGAGAAGCGCCCATGCCATTCCCGGCCCCATAGATATCCCCATTCCGTCCTCGCCTCGTCCTGCAATGCCTTGCGAACACGGACTGCGTTCGCTCGGGCGGGAAGATAGGAATGCCGTGCGCGCGATGCGCGTTGTGCTTTGGCAAGCCGGTATTTCCACCCGGCAACCGCGCCCCTGTCCGCCGGACATCGACACGAAATGCGAAAATGCATGGACGCGTCGGCACTGTGGGACGTTTCGCTTTCTGTTCGGCAATCTATGATGCTTGAAAAGCGATGCAGTGTGCGAGGTGGCAAGCGCGTGAGTGACTGGAACGAGTTCAGGATTGTGCTGGCGATCGGGCGCGCCGGATCGCTGGCGGGAGCGGCAAAGGATCTCGGCCACGATCATTCGACGATCTTTCGCTGGCTGAATGCGCTGGAGAAGCGCAGGGGCGTCCAACTGTTCGACCGCACGACGCACCCCTATGTCCCGACCGAAGCCGGTCTGCAGATGGTGTTGGCCGCCGAGCGGCTGGAAGCGGAGATTCTCGCGGTCGATCGCGCCATCACGGGCCAGGACGCGCGGTTGTCAGGCAAGCTCAGGATCACATCGTCAGAGACGCTGGCCTACCGCATCCTCAACGAGGTGCTGGCGGGCTTTCGTCGTGCGCATGAGGGCATCGAGCTCGAGCTGCTGGTCGACAACCGGCAGCTCGATCTGCTGCGACGCGAGGCCGATATCGCCATTCGGGCGACGCGTCCGCGCGAGGGCGAGCTGTTCGGACGCAAGATCGCGTCGACGCCATGGACCTTCTATGGCAGCCGCCGCTATCTCGCCGATCGCGGGTGCCCCTCCGACCTTGCCGCGTTGTCCGATCATGCGGTGATCGGCTGGGACAGCGGCGCTGTCGCGGCGGCGTCCAAGTGGCTGACGGACAATATTTCGCCGCACGCCTTCGCCTATCGATCGAGTAGCCTCATCAATCAGCTCATGGCGGTGAAGGCCGGTTTGGGGCTGGCGCTGCTGCCCTGCTATCTCGGCGATCTGGAGCCCGACATCGAGCGGGTCCAGGACCCGCTCGATGAACTCACCCGAGAGCTGTGGCTGATCACGCACAAGGATCTGCGCCATACGGCGCGCGTCCGGGCATTCTTCGATCATGTCGGCGGTGGCCTGCTGGCGCGCCGTGCACTGCTCGAGGCCGAGTGCGGCGGACATTCCACCATGGCCGGTTGAGCAAGGCGGGCGCCCGATCGCGCGCCCGCCGAGCCGAAGGTCGCGCCGCGCTTGATGCCCGCGCAAGCTACGCGCGCAGGCCTTCCGTGGCGAGCGCCGCGCGGACGCTGGGGCGCTCGGCGATCCCCGCCAGATAGCGCATCAGGTGCGGCCAGTCGCCGAGATCGATGCCGCGCCCCCTGGACCAGTTCATGATCGTGAAGCAGTAGGCATCGGCAATGCTGAAGCGGTCGGCAACGAGATAGTCGTGGGCGGCAAGATGAGCCTGCAGGATGCCAAAGCGGTCCCGCAGCCGCTCCTTGGCGATGATGGCGGGCTGCGGGCCATACTCCGGATGGAAGAGCCACGGGCTGAACGTCTTGTGCAGCTCTGAGCTGATAAAGGTCAGCCATTCGTGCAGGCGATAGCGATCGAAGCTGTCGTGGGCAGGCGCCAGCATCGCCTCCGGCTTGCGGTCCGCAAGATACAGCAGGATCGCGACGCCCTCGGTCAGGATCCGGCCATCGTCGAGTTCCAGCACCGGCACCACGCCCTTGGGGCTGACCTCCTTGAGGTCCCGGCCATCCGCGATGCGATGCGGCTCGCTGCGGATATCCACCTTTGCGAGGTCGAGAGGAAGGCCGGCCTCGGTGGCAGCGATGTGGGCGGCCAACGAGCAGACGCCCGGTGCATAGTAGAGCTTCATGATGGTTATTCCCTGTGTGTGTCGCGCGCCTGCAGGATAAGCGGCTCGCGCGTGAAACGCCGATTGGAAGCTCGCAAGCGCGACTTGTCGCTCGGCAGAGCGTCGTCGCCGTTCGAAGGCGGATCGCGGGCGCTTGGCGGACCGCAAGCCGGGATTGCGAGATCGCAACGTGTCGGGAAGAGACGCATGCACGGAGCACCCGCTAGTGTCCTGATCGGTTCGCAAGTTCGTACCGAGGTGGCTGCACATGCAACGACGTTGCGAGCCGGAACACTGGATGGCAGGTCGGCTCGCTCGCAGCGGGCGGTGGGCGGAGAGCGACAGCGCCCGGCGTGCCGCCCGCGCTCATGATAAAAGGAAAGAGGAATGCGCATCCTGAAGATCGTCACGTCACCGAGAGGAGGCAGATCGGTATCCACGGCCGTGGTCGATGCATTTCTCGCTGAATACCAGGAGACCATCGCTGGATCCGGCGTCATCGACACGCTGGACGTCTGGTCCGAGGCTCTTCCGGACTATGACGCCGACGCGATCGGCGCGAAATACAAGGGGGTCTCCGGCGAGGCGATGACGCCGGCGGAGAGAGCCACATGGGACAGGATCAGCGCGCTGGCTTTGCGATTCCAGAATGCGGATCGCATCGTCCTGGGCGTGCCGATGTGGAATTTTTCCTTCCCTTACAAGCTCAAGCAGCTGATCGACCTTGCGTGCCAGCGCGGCCTGCTTTTCACGTTTGACGGCAAGACCTACGGTCCGCTGTTGAACATCGACAAGGCCTTCGTCGTCTATACCCGCGGGCAAAGTGAGGAAGCCGGCCTGCAGACCGCGCTTCAACCAGGTTTCGACCATGTCGCGGGATATGTGGAGTTCTGGCTGCGCTTCATCGGCGTGCGCAATGTCACGGCCATGACCGTCGAGCACACCTGGGACGGGCGGGCACGTGACATGATCGATGACGGCAAGAGGCGCGCTGCAGCGCTGGCAAGGCAATTTTGAACGCTGTGGCAGGCCGGCGGCCGCCCGATGCCAGCCAGACCCGTCGTGAGCGATCACGAAGGGGTCTCGCCACGGATGTGGCGCGACCAGCCGCTCAGAACACCGCGTTCAACGCTTCGACGCCCGGCGCCAGCGTGGCACTGCGTTCGCTCACCGCCGGCACCTTCGACGTCAGCCGCAGCCCGAACACGTGCGGAAAGCGCAGGATCTCGATGGTGAACGCCGTGGTCGTCAGCACCGTGGTGGTGACCGCCGAGCGCGGCGCGTAGATGCGCCCCCACAGGTCGATGCCGGTGAACTGCGGCAGCGCGCTGAGGCGCAGGTTGCCGAGCGGCCCGGGATGGCCCAGCAGTTCGCGGGCGCGATCGTTCATCATCAGCACCCAGCCGTCCGTGACATGCCCGGCATCATTGCTGATCGGGCTGGACACGATGATGGCGTCGGGTGCGGTGCGGAACAGGTGCTCGTAGATCTCGAGCTGGTGGTTCACCAGCTCCGAATAGCACACCAGCATCACCTGATCGCCGGCCATCGGCACCGGCAGCACCACCTGGTGCCAGATCGTGCCGGCGGGCGAGCGGGTGCTGGTGAAGCGCACGAACACCGGGGCCATGTCGCGGGTCACCCGGCGGTAGATTTCGGCGAAATCCTTGGCGACGATGCTGTCGCTGCGCGACAGCTGCGTGCCCGTGGGATTGCGCTTGACCGCGTCCTGCAGGGACTGGCCGACATACAAATAAACAAAATCATCGCCAGCGGGGATGACGAAGGCACACTGCTCCCGCAACGGCTGGTTGGTCTCCTCGATCAGCCGCTGCAGCGTCAGGCTCTGTGTGGCGTTCAGCGTGCGCCACTTGGCCCAAAGGTATTCCGTGCCGGCCGTCGCAAGATCCCTCGGAACTGACGTTCCGTTAAAAACCTCAATGGCCATCAGACGTTCTGTCCTGAAATGCAATAGAAGGCCATTACGTATTGGCCCCAAGGCTCAGCCCGTCAAATTGAATGACACAATGTTGTCAGCAATTCATTAAGGCGGAAACAGCACAGGCCGGCGTCACGGTTTCGCCGGTGCCGACCGCCGCCTGGCCTCGATCACGTCCCACAGCCGGGCGGCGACGTCGGGGCCGCCGACGCGGGCGATGGCGCGGATGCCGGTCGGCGAGGTGACGTTGATCTCGGTCAGATGGCCGTCGATCACGTCGATGCCGACAAACAGCAGGCCGCGGGCGCGCAGCGCCGGACCGAGCCGCTCGCAGATCTCGCGCTCGCGCGCGCTGAGGTCGGTCGATTTCGCCGCGCCGCCGCGTACCATGTTGGAGCGCAGGTCGTTCTCCGCCGGCACGCGGTTGACCGCGCCGGCGAATTCGCCGTCGACCAGAATGATGCGCTTGTCGCCGTGCTTCACTTCGGGAAGGAAGCGCTGGATCACCCAGGGCTCGCGGAAGGTCACCGAGAACATGTCGTAGAGCGACCCGAAGTTCATGTCCTTGGGCATGATGCGGAACACCGCCGAACCGCCATGGCCGTACAGCGGCTTCATCACCACGTCGCCGTGCTCGGCGCGGAACGCGTTGATCTCCTCGACGTCGCGCGAGATCAGCGTCGGCGGCATCAGGTCGGGGAATTCCATCACGAACATCTTCTCCGGCGCGTTGCGCACGCTCGCCGGATCGTTGACGACCAGCGTTCTCGGATGAATGCGCTCGAGCAGGTGGGTGCTGGTGATGTAAGCGAGGTCGAACGGCGGGTCCTGGCGCAGCAGCACGACGTCGAATGACGACAGGTCGGTGCGCCTGGCCTCGCCGAGGGTGAAGTGATTGCCTTCCTCGTCGCGCACGCTCAGCGGCTGCACCGGCGCCACCACGTCGCGGCCGCGCAGCGACAGCTTGTCCGGCGTGTAGTAGGACAGCGTGTGGCCGCAGCGCTGCGCCTCCAGCAGCATGGCGAAGGTGGAATCGCCGCGGATGTTGATGCGGGCGATGGGGTCCATCTGGACGGCGATGTTGAGCGTCATGGGCATTGATCCGGGCAGGAGGTAAAGGCAGTGGTCGGCGCGGCGGACATCGGCGTTCCGGCTGTGTCAGCCTGAGGCGTCGAACGCGGCCATGAGATGACGGGGCAGCGACTTCGGCGCGATCAGGATGGCGTCGAAGCGGCAGTCGAGCTTGTCGTGTTCGGGATGGTTCATCAGCCAGGCCTGCGCCGCCGCGACGATGCGCTGGCGCTGCTGCGGCGTGATGGCGTAGGCGGCGTCATCCAGCGTCGCGCGGGCCTTGACCTCGACGAATGTGATCAGGTTGCGCCGCCGCGCCACGATGTCGATCTCGCCGAAGCGGGTGCGGAAGCGGCGGGCGAGAATGCGGTAGCCCTTCGCCAGCAGGTAGGCGGCGGCGCGGCTCTCGGCCGAGATGCCGGTCTGGAACGCGATCACCCGCTCGGGCGATGGCGCGTCCGCTTCAGGCTTGGTCATCGGGCGTCTCCTTGGCGAGCTCGAGCGCGCGCGCGTAGATCTCGCGCCGCGGGCGGCCGGAGGCTTCGACCACGCCGGCGACGGCGTCCTTGACGCTGCCCTGCGCCAGCGCTTCGCGCAGCAGCGTGTCGATATCGGCCTGTGCCATCTCGCGGGCGTCGGCGGCGGGCGGTCCCACCACCAGCACGAATTCGCCGCGCGTCTCGCGCTGCGCCGCGGTGGCGGCGAGCTCGGCGAGCGCGCCGCGGACGATCTCCTCGTGCAGCTTGGTCATCTCGCGGCAGATCGCCGCCTCGCGCGCGCCGAGGCCGGCGGCGAGGTCGCGCAGCGTATCCTGCACACGATGGCCGGATTCGAACAGCACCAGCGTGACGTCGAGCCGCGCCAGCTCGGCGATGCGCGCCTGCCGCGCGCCTTCGCGGGCCGGCAGGAAGCCTTCGAAATAGAAGCGGTCGGTCGGCAGCGCCGCTACTGTCAGCGCCGCCAGCAGCGACGAGGCGCCGGGCACGGTGATCACCGCATGGCCGGCGGCGGCGACCTCGCGCACCAGCTTGAAGCCGGGATCGGAGATCAGCGGCGTGCCGGCGTCGGACACCAGCGCCACGGCCGCGCCCTGGGCGAGCTGCTGCAGGATCATGGGGCGCATCTGCGCCGCGTTGTGCTCGTGATAGGGCTTCAGCGAACCGCGGATGCCGAAGCGGTCGAGCAGCGTGCGGGTGACGCGGGTGTCCTCGCAGGCGATCATGTCGACCCCGGCGAGGGTCTCGAGCGCCCGCAGGGTGATGTCGCCGAGGTTGCCGATGGGGGTCGCCACGAGATGCAGCCCCGCGGCAGCCTTCGGCGCTACCATGAGCTGGCCGGCAAGCAGGAAGCCGCGGGCCTCGGTGTCGGACGGATCGGGAGAGCTGGAACGGGGCCGGGCGCGCATGACGGCAATCTAGTGCATGTTCCGAAAAAGGGGAGGGCGGGGGCCATCGTACTATCATCGACGATGGGCTGTGGGGGCGAAAGCTATGCGAATATCGCGTAACTCATTGGCCAATGGTTGTTAAAATCCTTTTGCGTTGTTTAAGGATTGGACGCCAATATGCCCAAATCCCCTTTCAGATCATGGGCCCTGACACAGGTTCCTGGTCCCGCGAGGGCAGAGAAAGACAGACGATGGCGGCCCCGAACGATCCCTTGAAGCTCCGGCGTGGCCCCACCCGGCGGTCCGCACTCGGACTGTTCGTCGCCGCGCCGTTCGTCGCGGGGTGCTCCAACATCGCAACCAACCTGCCCTGGCAGGATCAGACGCCGCCGCCGGCGGCGGGCCCGTCCGGGCCGCCGCAGCAGCCGACCTCTGTCGGCACCGGCAATGTGAAGGTCGGGTTGATCCTGCCGATGTCGGGCGCGGGCAATGCCGGCGTCGTCGCGCAGTCGATGAAGAACGCCGCCGAGATGGCGCTCGGCGAGTTCCAGAACCCGAATGTCCAACTGCTGATCAAGGACGATGGCGGCACCGCGCAGGGCGCCCAGCAAGGCGCGCAGCAGGCGATCGACGAAGGCGCCGAGATCATCCTCGGGCCGCTGTTCGCGCAATCGGTGCCAGCCGCGGCGCAGCTCGTGCGGGCGCGCAACCTGCCGATGATCGCATTCTCGACCGATTCGAGCGTCGCCGGCCACGGCGTCTTCCTGCTCAGCTTCCTGCCGGAATCCGACGTCAACCGCATCGTCGACTACGCCGCCGGCACCGGCAAGCGCTCGTTCGCCGCGATGCTGCCCGACAATGCCTATGGCAATGTGGTCGAGGTCGCGTTCAAGCAGGCGGTGGCGCGCCGCGGCGGCCGCGTCGTCGCGTTCGAGAAATACGGTGCCGACCGCACCGCGGCCGCGCGCAATGTGGCGCAGGCGCTGGGCACGGCGGACGCACTGTTCCTGGCCGATGACGGCGATTCGCTGGTCGCGGCGGCCGACGCATTGACCGTCGCCGGCGCCAATCTCAAGCGCGTGCAACTGCTCGGCACCGGCTTGTGGGACAATCCGCGGGTGTTCAACAGCGCGGCGCTGCAGGGCGGGCTCTATGCCGCGCCCGATCCGGCGGGCTTCCGCGCCTTCGCCGGCCGCTACCGCAGCAAGTACGGCCAGGATCCGGTGCGCACCGCGACGCTGGCCTATGATGCGGTGGCGCTGGTGGCGGCGCTGGCGCGCACCCAGGGCAACCAGCGCTTCTCGCAGGACGTGCTGCTGAACTCATCGGGCTTTGCCGGCATCGACGGCCTGTTCCGCTTCCGCAGCGACGGCAGCAACGAGCGCGGCCTCGCGGTGATGCGCGTGGCATCGGGCGGCGGCCAGGCGGTCGCCGGATCGCCGAAGAGTTTTGCGACGTAGGGCCGGTTACGCCGCGAGATCGGCGACGACGGCGTCGAGCAGCGGGAAGCCCGACTGGGTCACGCGCAGGCGTCCACTCGCGTCGACGGTGATCGCGCCTTCTTCCCGCAGCAGCGCGATCCGCGCCGGATCGAGCGGCCGGCCGGCAAGGCGGGCATAGCGCTGCGGATCGATGCCTTCCGCGAGGCGCAGCCCCATCAGCAGGAATTCATCGGCGCGCTCTTCACTGTTGAGCGTCTCGTCGGTGGTCACGCCGTGGCCGCTGGCCTCGACCCGCATCAGCCAGGTCTCGGGGCGCTTCTCGGTGGCGATCGCATGGCGCACGCCGTCGATGTCGAGGCGGCCATGGGCACCAGGGCCGATGCCGGCATATTCGTCGCCGCGCCAGTATACGAGGTTGTGCCGGCATTCGGCGCCGATGCGCGCGTGGTTGGAGATCTCGTAGGCCGGCAGGCCGTGGCGTGCGCAGACCTCCTGCGTCACGTCGTACAGCGCGCGGGCCACCGCCTCGTCCGGCGTCTTGAGCTTGCCGGCGGCGTGCAGGCCGAAGAACGGCGTGTCCGGCTCGATGGTCAGTTGATACAGCGACAGGTGCTCGGCGGCTTCGCCGATCGCCTGGGTCAATTCCTGCGTCCACATCTGCGGCGTCTGGTCGGGGCGCGCATAGATCAGGTCGAACGAGTAGCGGTCGAAGGCGCTGCGCGCGATCGCCACCGCATCGAGCGCCTCACGCGCGGTGTGCAGGCGGCCCAGCGCCTTCAGCGAGGCGTCGTCGAGCGCCTGCACGCCGAGCGACACGCGGTTGACGCCGGCGGCGCGATAGCCGCGGAAGCGCGTCGCTTCCACGCTGGTCGGATTGGCCTCGAGCGTCACCTCGACGTCGGGCTTAACCGTCCAGTATTTGGCGATGGCGTCGAGAATGCCGCCGACGGTCTGCGGCTGCATCAGCGACGGCGTGCCGCCGCCGAGGAAGATCGACGATACCGTGCGGCGTCCGGTGCGCGCCGCGGTGGTCTCGATCTCGCGGGTGAAGGCCTGGACATAGCGCGCCTCGTCGACCGGCGCATGGCGGACATGGCTGTTGAAGTCGCAGTACGGACACTTCGACAGGCAGAACGGCCAGTGGACATAGACGCCGAAGGCGGGTGTCGCGTCAGCCAAGGTGCGGCTCCTTAAGGCAGCGCGCCTGCAGCTTCACGAAGGCGCGGGCGCGGTGCGACAACCCCAAACCGAGCGGCGGCAGGCCGTGCTTCTCGACGCTGGTCATCTCGCCGAAGGTTCGGGTGTGGCCGTCGGGCAGGAACGCGGGGTCGTAGCCGAAGCCGGCGGTTCCGCGCGGCGGCCACACCAGCGTGCCGTCGACGGTGGCCTCGACCTCTTCGAGATGGCCGTCCGGCCAGGCGACGCACAGCGCCGAGACGAACCGCGCGGTGCGCTTGTCCGGCGTGGTGGCGCCGCGCTCCTGCAGCAGGCGCTCGATGCGCGCCATGGCGGCGGCGAAATCCTTGGCTTCGCCCGCCCAACGCGCCGAGTAGATGCCGGGGGCACCGTCCAGCGCATCGACCACGAGGCCGGAATCGTCGGCGAAGGCGGGCAGGCCCGCGGCATGCGCCGCGGCGCTGGCCTTCAGCGCGGCGTTGGTGCGAAAGCTGTCGCCGGTTTCCTCCGGCTCGGCGAGGTTGAGCTCGCCGGCAGACACCGCGTCGATCCCATGGGGCGCCAGCAGCTCGCGCATCTCGGCGAGCTTGCCCGGGTTATGGGTCGCGATCACAAGGCGTCCGGTGATTCGGCGGTGCATCAGCGAATCCTATCATGTTCCGGGCGGCAGGGGCCGCGCCGGACGGTCAAAACGACCCGTTATCCGCGTGGAACAGGGCCGGCGGGCTGTCAGAGCACCGCCATCTTCTGCAGGTCGACCAGCCGGCCGACGCCCTTCTGCGCCAGCGCCAGCAGGTTCAGGAACTCGTCCTGGGTGAACGGGGTCTTCTCGGCGGTGCCCTGCACCTCGACGATGCGGCCGTCGCCGGTCATGACGAAGTTGGCGTCGGTGTCGGCCTCGGAATCCTCGGCGTAGTCGAGGTCGAGCACCGGCGTGCCGTTGTAGATGCCGCAAGATACCGCGGCGACGTTGCCACGCAGCACCTCGCCGCGGATCATGTTGCGGGCCTTCATCCAGTTCAGGCAGTCCGCCAGCGCCACCCAGGCGCCGGTGATGGACGCGGTGCGGGTGCCGCCGTCGGCCTGGATCACGTCGCAGTCGACGGTGATCTGGCGCTCGCCGAGCGCCTCGAGGTCGACGATCGCCCGCAGCGAGCGGCCGATCAGGCGCTGAATCTCCACGGTGCGCCCGCCCTGCTTGCCGGCGGAGGCCTCGCGGCGGGTGCGCTCCAGTGTCGCGCGCGGCAGCATGCCGTATTCGGCGGTGACCCAGCCGCGGCCCTGGCCCTTCAGCCACGGCGGCAGGCGCTCCTCCAGCGTGGCGGTCACCAGCACATGGGTGTCGCCGAATTTCACCATGCACGATCCCTCGGCATATTTGACGACGCCGCGCTCCAGCGACACGGGGCGCAGTTCATCGGGCGCGCGACGGCTCGGCCGCATGGCAGGTCCTCCAGAAAACCGGGATGCTTCAAACTGAGGCTGCTTTTAGGGGCGCCGGCCCGACGCGGCAAGGGCCGCGCCGGTGGAGCCTCCCGGAAGTCATCCAAACTCTTGAAAATGCCGCCAAATATGGACAAATGAGGGGCCGCAAGGGAGTTCGACGTGGTACCCCACGATCCGATCGGTCATTTGATTACCCCGAGAGAGGGGCTCGCCCAGCTCAACGAGCGCTCGCGCGACATTTTCCGCCAGATCGTCGAAAGCTATCTGGCGACCGGCGAACCGGTGGGCTCGCGCAACATCTCCCGCCTGATCACCCTGCCGCTGTCCCCGGCGTCGGTGCGCAACGTGATGTCCGACCTCGAGACGCTCGGGCTGATCTATGCGCCGCACACCTCGGCCGGACGGCTGCCGACGGAACTTGGTCTGCGCTTCTTTGTCGACGCCTTGATGCAGGTGGGTGAGCCGAGCGAGCCGGAGCGGCAGTCGATCGAAGCCCAGCTCGCTACCGTCAACAAGGCCCAGTCGGTGGAGGCGGCGCTGGAGGAAGCGCTGACACGGCTGTCCGGCCTGACACGGACCGCGGCCGTGGTGCTGACGGCGAAGTCCAACGTCCGTCTCAAGCATATCGAGTTCGTGCGGCTGGAGCCGACGCAGGCGCTGGTGGTGCTGGTGGCCGAGGACGGCCAGGTCGAGAACCGCGTGCTGGCGTTGCCTCCGGGGGTGCCGGCATCGGCGCTGACGGAAGCGTCGAATTTCCTCAACGCTCATATTCGCGGCAAGACGCTGGCGGAAACGCGCGCCGAGCTCGAAACCGCGCTGGCGCAGAGCCGCAGCGAGCTCGATGCGCTGACGCAGAAGATCGTCGCCGCCGGCATCGCCAGCTGGTCGGGCGGCGGCAGCGAGGAGCGCCGGCTGATCGTGCGCGGTCATGCCAATCTGCTGGACGACCTGCATGCGATGGAGGACCTCGAACGGGTGCGGAATCTGTTCGATGATCTCGAAAGCAAGCGTGGCGTGATCGACCTGCTGGGACGCGCCGAGCACGCCGACGGCGTGCGCATCTTCATCGGCTCGGAGAACAAGCTGTTTTCGCTGTCGGGGTCCTCGACCATCGTCGCGCCCTATCAGGACGGCGCCGGCCACATTGTCGGCGTGCTTGGCGTGATCGGGCCGACGCGGCTCAACTATGCCCGGGTGATTCCGATGGTCGATTATGCCGCCCGCGTCGTCAGCCAGATGCTCGGCAAGTGAGCCGCCGCGCCGTCAGGCGCGGGTGGTGTCGTCCGAGATCCCCTGGAACCGGCCCCTGGAGTGACCGAATACCGGTTCCTGCTGTTCCGGAACTTGATTTTCGGCGCGAGAGCCCTGATATGCGGCTGGATCGCATTTTCGTGAGAAGGCGGAGTAATGACCGAAGCCAACGGCCAGAAGAATTCTGATGACCTGACCCAGGACAACACGTCGCCGCAGCCGGCGTCGCCGAAGCCCTATGTCATGCCGGACGAGCCGGAGGCGGGGTCGGTGGAGGCGCTGGCGGCCGAGGTCGCCGAGGCCAAGGACCGCGTGCTGCGCACCCTGGCGGAGATGGAGAATCTGCGCCGGCGCACCGCCAAGGAAGTCACCGACGCGCGCACCTATGGCATCGCCAATTTTGCCCGCGACGTGCTCGACATCGCCGACAATCTGCAGCGCGCGCTCGACGCGGTGCCGGCGTCGGCGCGTGAAGCGGCCGACCCGGGCCTCAAGGCGCTGATCGAGGGCGTCGAGCTGACCGAGCGCTCGCTGCACGCGACGCTGGAGAAGAACGGCGTCAAGAAGCTGGATCCCATGGGTCAGAAGTTCGACCCCAACTTCCAGCAGGCGATGTACGAGGTGCCGGATTCGTCGGTGCCCGCCGGCACCGTGATGCAGGTTGTGCAGGCCGGCTACACCATCGGCGAGCGCGTGCTGCGCCCGGCGCTGGTCGGTGTCGCCAAGGGCGGTCCGAAGGCCGCGCCGACCACCGACGTGTCGGCCTGAGCGGCCGCAAAACCCCCTCCGAAGTCGACAAGCGCCGCAGTTTCTGCGGCGCTTTTTGTTTTGGAGGGGCGCAGCGGATGGCGCGCAGCCGGCGCGCGTGTCCGTTGCGATCGCGCGCCGCGCGTTCAGGCCGCTGCCGTCTGCGGCGGCTTCTTCCAGGAAATGACGGTGCCGTTGCCGTCGACGATGTAGTTGGTAGTCGGGTCCTTGAAGATCGCCGCGTCGTGGTTGTAGGACGACGTCCCGTTGATCGAGCCGCCGCCCTCGCCGCCCTGAAGAATCCAGCTGTTGTGGAAATTCAGGTCTGGAATATCGCTGGCGCTCTGGATTGTCACGGCGCGGTTCTGAATGGCCTCCGCGAACGCCAGATAGTTCTTGTCCTGCAGCTGCTGTGCGCCCTCGATGTAGGACTGGCCCTGGGTCTTGTACCAGTTCTCGATCTCCGCGGGCGTGGAAGGAGTGGTGATGACGTCGTGCAGGGTTTTGGAGAAGCTGTTGTATGTGCCGTCGGCGTTCTTGTTTGCCGCGAACAGCGACTTCAAGTAGTCGTCCAACTGGTCGAATGTCGCGGTCGTGTTGCCTGCCGTCAGCCGCTCGAACACGTCCTGGCCGGTGTTGGCGCCGGGCTTGATGGTGTCGCCGCCCTTGCCCTTCAGGGTCTGGATCAGCGCCTGCAGTCGCTGTGCGACGACCTGATCGATCTTGTTGCGGGCGAGCAGAGCCTTGGCCTGATCGGACAGCTCGACCATCGTGGCTGGAGCACTGCCGGAAGCGGCCGATCGTGCGGCCGTGCCGGTGGATGGCGCGTCGGGGCTGGTCGGGACGTTAGAACGGAGCAACGAGAGGAGTGCGTCGCTCGCGGACGAAGGCGCAGCAGCAACTGTGCTCACGGTGCAGTCCTCGGCAGGGCTGAAACACGCATCGATAGGAAAAAAAGGGATTGCCGTGTTTCAGCAATCTATAGAAACACGATCATTGAGTGCTGTTTTCGTTAACAACAGGTTAAGAACAGCCACACCGTCGGCCTGCGTTCGCGCTGGCGCTGGCGCGACCGAGAGCGGAATACCGGCAGGCCGCCGGCGCGCGGTCTGCCGATGGCGTTCGCGCGCGCGGCTGCGGCGTAACAGCCGATGCGCGCCTTGCGATCGGGCCTGATCGATCGCAGGGCGACAGCCCGGGCGTGGCCGACCTCGGGCCTTGCCGCCTACACTGTGATGTCCGCCGACTGGATACGCTTGACGCCGGCCTTGCTGGTGTCGTGCCAGGCCTTCGCCAGCGAGCCTTTGGTGTCGATGCCGCGGCAGGCGTCTTCGATGATATAAGTCTCGAAGCCGGCCTTGCGGGCGTCGAGCGCGGTCCACGCCACGCAGAAGTCTGTGGCGAGGCCGGTGACGAACACGCGCTTGAGCTTGCGCGCCTTGAGATAGCTGGCAAGCCCGGTGCTGGTCTTGCCGTCCGCCTCCATGAACGCGGAGTAGCTGTCGACGTCCTTGTGAAAGCCCTTGCGGATCACGAGCTGCGCCTGCGGGATCGACAGCTCCTTCGACAGCGCCGCGCCGTCGCTGCCCTGCACGCAGTGATCCGGCCACAGCACCTGCTTGCCATAGTCGAGATCGATGACGTCGAACGGCTTCTTGCCGGCGTGGGTCGAGGCGAACGAGATGTGGTCGGCGGTGTGCCAGTCCTGGGTCATCACCACGTTCCTGAAAGTTTTGGCGAGGCGGTTGATCACCGGGATCACCTGGTCGCCGTCCTTCACCGCGAGGCTGCCGCCGGGCAGGAAGCAGTTCTGCACGTCGACGACGATCAGGACAGACGCGTCGTCGATCTTGATCTTGTCCGCCGCAAAAGCCCTTGCCGCCATGCCCGCCACCGCGGCGCCACCGAGTCCCCCGAGAAGTTGCCGTCTGTCGACCATCGCAAGCCTCCACCCGTGAAATGACCACGGGATCATCCATCAGTGGGCTGGCGAATCTCAAGTGCAAAACATGGCCATGCCACGGCGCGGACAACGGCATGGGCCGCCGGCGCGGAGGCGCAGGGCCGGCGGGTTCAGCGGGCCGCGATCCCGTCGCGCACGGCGCGGAAGCGCGGGAATGCCGCAGGCCAGGCGTCGCGCTTGGCGCTCGCCACGATCCGCAGCGTGGTGCTGCCGCTTCCGAAGCGCAGCCACTGGATGACCGTCACCGGGGTGTTGTCCTTGCCGGTCACCGCCTCGAGCCGGGTCTCGTAGCCGGGCGAGCCTTCGATCCGCAGCGGCTCGGACGAGGTGATGCGGGCGTCGCGCAGGCCGGGCAGCGCCGAGATGATCTGCTGGGCGAAGCGGCCACGATCGTCCGGCGTCGCCGGACCGCTGCCCATCAGGCCGATCAGCATGTAGGTGGCGGCGTCGACGCCATCCTCGTCCTCGGCGTCGGTCAGCAGCACCGTGGTGCCGGCGGGAATGGTGCGCATGGTCTTGAAGCCGCCGAGGTCGGTCAGCTTGAACGGCAGGCGGTCGAGCTGCTCCTCCGGCGGCACGTTCCGGCGCAGCGCGACGCTCGACAGCATCTTGCGGACCGCGTCGTCGGAGTAGGCCGCCGTCGCCTTGTCGGGCACCTGCGCCGCCACATAGCCGGAAAACGCCGGGCCGGCGATGATCAGCGAGAAGCGGCGGACATTGGACCCCTCATCGACCGCGGTTTCCCGGGTGATGTAGGCCTTGTTGCCGCTTTCCAGCTCGAACGGCTCGAGCTTTGGCCGGTTGCCCGTGGGCGGGCTGGCCTTGAAGGCTGCTTCGACCGAGTCGAACGCCTCCTTCGGCAGTTCCGTCACCACCACCTTGACACGCTGGTCGGTGGCCTCGAAGCCGGGAAAACCCGTCGCCGGCGCAAGTCCTTCGATCGGCACAAGGCCGACACGGACGCCCTTCGGAAAGGTCGGATCGGCGGCGAGAGCCGGCGACAGCGCGGCGAGCGAGGCGAGAACAAAGGCGAACAGCCGAAGGTGTCTCATGGGGGTCTCTTGGGATTGCAATACGGCCGTTCGATGGTGCCTGGGCCCGTTGCCAGCCAGCCTCGGCCATTGTGCCCTCGTTCGGCCCGGCGCTGCTAGGTGCGCGGAATCGATCCGGTCAGCTTAGCAATCCGGCGGCATACCGAAACGTTAATTCCGACGGGGCCGGCGCCGTCCGGCGACGCGACCGAGTGTCTCGGCCGGCGGGGTCGGGGCGGCGCGTTCAGGTCTTGTTCGGGCAGTTGTTCCACGCCGTGCCGGGATTTGCGCTGGGCCGAAATTGATTGACTTTTCTCAAGCTGCGGCGCGTCGGTCCTTGCGGCCCGTACCCCCCCTCCTATATGAGGCGGAGCGCCGCATGTCGCGGAGAATTGATCAATGAGGGGGTTCGGTTCGGGGCGCCGTCAGGGCCCAGCCAACCTGCCGCAAGAGAAGGATTGAAGGACCATGGGAAAGGTCATTGGTATCGACCTCGGCACCACGAACTCGTGCGTCGCCGTGATGGATGGCAAAAACCCGAAAGTCATCGAGAACTCGGAAGGCATGCGGACGACGCCGTCCATCGTCGCCTTCACCGATGATGGTGAGCGTCTGGTCGGCCAGCCGGCGAAGCGCCAGGCAGTGACCAATCCCGAGCGGACCTTCTTCGCGGTCAAGCGCCTCATCGGCCGCCGCTACGACGACCCGATGGTCGAGAAGGACAAGGGTCTCGTTCCCTACAAGATCGTCAAGGCCGGCAACGGCGACGCCTGGGTCGAGGCCGACGGCAAGACTTATTCGCCCTCGCAGGTCTCCGCCTTCATCCTGCAGAAGATGAAGGAGACCGCGGAAGCCCATCTCGGCGCCAAGGTCGACCAGGCCGTCATCACCGTTCCCGCCTATTTCAACGACGCCCAGCGCCAGGCGACCAAGGACGCCGGCAAGATCGCCGGCCTGGAAGTGCTGCGCATCATCAACGAGCCGACCGCGGCTGCGCTGGCTTACGGCCTCGACAAGGCCAAGCAGGGCACCATCGCGGTGTATGACCTCGGCGGCGGCACCTTCGACGTGTCGGTGCTCGAGATCGGTGACGGCGTGTTCGAGGTGAAGTCTACCAACGGCGACACCTTCCTCGGCGGCGAAGACTTCGACATGCGCCTCGTGGGCTACCTCGCCGACGAGTTCCAGAAGGAGCAGGGCATCAACCTGCGCAACGACAAGCTCGCCCTGCAGCGCCTCAAGGAAGCTGCTGAGAAGGCCAAGATCGAGCTGTCCTCGACGACGCAGACCGAAATCAACCTGCCGTTCATCACGGCGGACCAGACCGGCCCGAAGCATCTCACCATGAAGCTGACCCGCGCCAAGTTCGAAGCGCTGGTCGCCGACCTCGTCGAGAAGACCATCGAGCCGTGCCGCAAGGCGCTGAAGGATGCCGGCCTGTCCGCCGGCGAGATCAGCGAAGTGGTGCTGGTCGGCGGCATGACCCGCATGCCGAAGATCCAGGAAGTCGTGAAGCAGTTCTTCGGCAAGGAGCCGCACAAGGGCGTCAACCCGGATGAAGTGGTCGCCATCGGCGCTGCGATCCAGGCCGGCGTGCTGCAGGGCGACGTCAAGGACGTGCTGCTGCTCGACGTCACCCCGCTGTCGCTGGGCATCGAGACGCTGGGTGGCGTGTTCACCCGCATCATCGAGCGCAACACCACGATCCCGACCAAGAAGAGCCAGGTGTTCTCGACCGCGGAAGACAACCAGAATGCCGTGACCATCCGCGTGTTCCAGGGTGAACGCGAGATGGCCGCCGACAACAAGATGCTGGGTCAGTTCGATCTGATGGGCATCCCGCCGGCGCCGCGCGGCATGCCGCAGATCGAGGTCACCTTCGACATCGACGCCAACGGCATCGTCAACGTGTCGGCCAAGGACAAGGCGACCAACAAGGAACAGCAGATCCGGATCCAGGCGTCCGGCGGTCTGTCCGAGGGCGACATCGAGAAGATGGTCAAGGACGCCGAGGCCAATGCGGCCGAGGACAAGAAGCGCCGCGAGGCGGTCGATGCCAAGAACCACGCCGACGCGCTGGTGCATTCCACCGAGAAGGCGCTGGCCGAGCATGGCGCGAAGATCGGCGAGACCGATCGCCGCGCCATCGAGGATGCGGTCAGCGATCTCAAGGAAGCGCTGAAGGGTGACGACGCCGAGGCGATCAAGGCGAAGACCAACACGCTGGCCCAGGCGTCGATGAAGCTTGGCGAGGCGATGTACGCCCAGCAGTCCGAGGCCGGCGCTGCGGCGAAGGCCAAGGACGATGTCGTTGACGCGGAATTTACCGAGGTCGACGACGATAAGACCAACAAGAAGTCAGCGTAATCCTCATAGCCAATAACCTCCCCCTCATCGGGGGAGGTTCTTGCGAGAACTCCCTCGATGACGAAACGCTGTTACTACGAGACGCTGGAAGTCGAACGCGACGTCGACGAGTCCGGCCTGAAGTCCGCCTTTCGCAAGCTGGCGATGAAATGGCACCCGGATAAGAATCCGGGCGACCAGTCCAGTGAAGTGCGCTTCAAGGAAATCAACGAGGCCTACGAGGTGCTCAAGGACGGCCAGAAGCGGGCCGCCTATGACCGCTTCGGCCATGCCGCCTTCGAGCAGGGCATGGGCGGTGGTGCGCATGGCTTCGGCGCCGGCTTCGCCTCCTCGTTCTCCGACATCTTCGAGGATCTGTTCGGCATGGCCGGGCAGCGCAGCCGCGGCGGCCGCGAGCGCGGCGCGGACCTGCGCTACAACATGGAGATCACCCTGGAGGAAGCCTTCCAGGGCAAGACCGCCGAAATTCATATCCCCGTTTCCGTCACCTGCGAATCCTGTTCCGGCACCGGCGCCAAGGCCGGCACGCGGCCCAAGACCTGCTCGATGTGCGGTGGCGCGGGCCGTGTCCGCCACGCCCAGGGCTTCTTCGCGCTGGAGCGCACATGTCCGGGCTGCCAGGGCCGCGGCCAGGTGATCGAGGATCCGTGCGGTGGGTGCGCCGGCTCCGGCCGGGTCACGCGCGACCGTACGCTGTCGGTCAACATTCCCGCCGGTGTCGAGGATGGCACCCGCATCCGTCTCGCCGGTGAAGGTGAGGCGGGGGTGCGCGGCGGTCCGTCGGGCGATCTCTACATCTTCCTGTCGCTGGCCTCGCACGAGCTGTTCCAGCGCGACAGCGCCGACCTGCACTGCCGCGTGCCGATCTCCATGATCACCGCGGCGCTGGGCGGCGAGGTCGAAGTGCCGACCATCGACAAGGCCAAGACCAAGGTGAAGGTGCCGGCCGGAACCCAGTCCGGACGCCGATTCCGCGTCGCATCGAAGGGCATGCCGGTGCTGCGGTCGCGCCAGACCGGTGACATGTATGTCCAGGTCGTGGTCGAGACGCCGCAGAATCTGACCAAGCGGCAGAAGGAATTGCTGGCCGAGTTCGAAAAACTGTCGTCCGGCGACACTCAGCCCGAGGCCTCGGGGTTCTTCGCGAAAGTCAAGGACTTCTTCGGCCCGCGCGCCGGAACTGCGTGAGCCCAGCGGCTTGACCATGGGCGGTCGCGGCGATACGGATTTATGACGAAAATCTGACACCTGCCCGCTTTCAGCTTGCCCGGTCCCGATATGCCTCCGCAATCGTCTGTGCGTGTTCTGAAAAAGCCGCTTCGTCTCGATGACGAAGTCCGCTTTCTCCGTTCATGGATCGAAAAGCCGCTGCACATGGGTGCAGTGATGCCGTCGGGCAAGCTGCTCGCGCGCACCATGGCGCAGTATGTCGATCCACATCACGATGCGCCGGTGATCGAGCTCGGTCCCGGCACCGGCGCAATCACCAACGCGCTCATCGAGCGCGGCGTCGATCAGAAGCGGCTGGTGCTGGTCGAGTACAATCCGGGTTTCTGCGCGCTGCTGCGTGAGCGCTATCCGAACGCCAGGGTGGTTCAGGGCGACGCCTATGCGCTACGCAACACGCTGTGGGACGTGCTGGACAAGCCGGCCGGCGCGGTGGTGTCCGGGCTTCCGCTCGTCACCAAGCCGATGCGCACCCGCCTCAAGCTGATCCGCGATGCCTTTGTCGCGCTGGCGCCGGGGGCGCCTTTCGTCCAGTTCACCTATTCGGTGACGCCGCCGATCCCCAAGTCGCTGTCGGGCGTTCAAACCGAGGCGTCGGAGCGGATCTGGATGAACCTTCCCCCTGCGCGCGTCTGGGTGTATCGCAAGGGGTGATCCCAGCCTGATCGCCGAATCTTGTCCCGTAGTCTTGGGCGCGGATCCCGTTAGGAACAGATGTCCGCGATCAAGATTCTCGTCATTCCCGGCTCGCTCCGCACCGGATCGTTCAACGCCCGCCTCGCGGCGCTTGCGGCGAAGGAATTAGCGCTGGCGGGCGTCGAGGTGACGCGGATCTCGCTCGCCGACTATGCGTTGCCGATCTACGACGCCGACCACGAAGCCCAATCGGGCGTGCCGAGGCCCGCCGTCGATCTCAAGCACATGATGGGCCAGCACCAGGGCGTGCTGCTGGTCAGCCCGGAATACAACGCCTCCGTGCCGCCGCTGCTGAAGAACGCGATCGATTGGGTCAGCCGGGTGCGTGAGCGCGGCGAGCCGCCGCTGCAGGTATTCCGTGGCCGCGCCTTTGCCATCGCCGCCGCCTCCGCCGGCAAGTTCGGCGGCATGCGTGCGCTGATGGCGCTGCGCCAGATCCTGACGCTCGGCCTCGGGGCCACCGTCATTCCGCAGCAGATGGCGCTGTCGGCTGCGGACCATGCATTCACCGACGATGACCAGCTCAAGGACACGCGAGACGCGGAAGCGCTGCGCGGCGTGGTGCGCCAGCTGATCGACGTCGCGCAACAGATGAGGTGAAGTGAACATGACGACGGCAAAACCAATCGACGTCCGCGACCGGCTGATCGTCGGTCTCGATCTGCCGAGCGTCGAGGCCGCGGAGGCGATGATCGCACGGCTCGGCGACAGCGTGACCTTCTACAAGATCGGCTACCAGCTCGCCTATGCCGGCGGCCTGCCGCTGATCCGCAAGCTCGCGGACGCCGGCAAGAAGGTGTTCGCCGATCTCAAGCTGCATGACATCGACAACACCGTGGCGCGCGGGGTGGAGAGCATCGCCTCCTCCGGCGCGACCTTCCTCACCGTCCACGCCTATCCCCAGACCATGCGCGCGGCGGTCGACGGGCGTGGCGGCTCGGCGCTGAAAATTCTCGCGGTGACCGTGCTGACATCGTTCAACGATGCCGACCTGCAGGAAGCCGGCTACCGTCTCGGCGTCTCCGATCTCGTGCAGGCGCGCGCCGGGCAGGCCAAGGCCATCGGTGTCGACGGCCTCGTCTGCTCGGGCGAGGAGGCTGCGCGGCTGCGCCGGATTGTCGGCGCTCAGCTCGCGCTCGTCACGCCGGGCATCCGGCCGGCCGGCAGCGCCAGCGGTGACCAGAAGCGGGTGATGACGCCGACGCAGGCGATTGCCGCCGGCGCCGACTATCTGGTCGTGGCCCGTCCGGTGGTCGCGGCTGCCGATCCCAAAGCCGCGGCGGAGGCGATTGTCGCCGAGATCGCCCAGGCGCTCGGCTGAGACTGCCGCTGACAACACACAATCGAGGAGAAGCAGATGGCGAAGGGATACTGGATCGCGCGCGTCGATATCAGCAATGTCGATGGCTACAAGCAGTACGTCGCCGAGAACGGCCCGGTGTTCAAGAAGTATGGCGGCCGCTTCCTGGTTCGCGCCGGCCAGTTCGAGGCCAAGGAAGGCGACAACCACCGCAGCCGCAACGTGGTGCTGGAATTTCCCGATTATGCCGCGGCGCTGGCCTGCTTCGAATCGCCGGAATATCAGCGCCTGATCGCGATCCGCGCGCCGCACAGCGTCGCCGACCTGATCGTGATCGAGGGGTATGACGGTCCCCAGCCCTGAGGCTGTCGCTGCGGCCTGATTCGGCCTTCCGCGGGCTGACAAGGTCGGTCCCATCGCCTATAGATGCAGCCGTCGCGCCGACTGACCGGCGGCGCGTGATACGGCGTTTCCGTCATGTTTTCAAGATGTTGTGCGGTACGAGGATGAAGAGCCATGGCTGATATGCGACTGATCGTGGCGGGTGCCGGCGGCCGCATGGGCCGCACCCTCGTGCGCGCCATCGCCGAGACCGACGGCGTGGTGCTGGCGGGCGCGCTGGAAGCGCCGGGCTCGGAGCTGATCGGGCAGGACGCCGGCGTGCTCGCCGGTCTGTCGCCGAACGGGGTGCTGCTGTCCGCGGACCTGTGGGCGATGTCGGCGCAGGCCGACGGCATCATCGACTTCACCGTGCCGGCGGCGACCATCGCCAATGTCGCGATCGCCGCCGAGCGCGGCATCGTCCATGTCATCGGCACCACCGGGCTGTCGAAGTCCGACGATGCGGTGATCCGCAGCGTCACCAAGCGCGCGGTGGTGGTGCAGTCGGGCAATATGAGCCTCGGCGTCAACCTGCTGGCGGCGCTGGTCAAGCGCGTGGCGCGCGCGCTCGACGAGGACTTCGACATCGAGATCCTGGAGATGCATCACCGCGCCAAGGTCGATGCGCCGTCGGGCACCGCCTACATGCTCGGCCGCGCGGCGGCGGAAGGCCGCGGCATCGACCTGCAGCAGCGTTCGGTGCGGGCGCGTGACGGCTACACCGGCGCGCGCGAGCGCGGCGACATCGGCTTTGCCACCCTGCGCGGCGGCACCGCGACCGGCGATCACACCGTGATCTTCGCCGGCCCCTATGAGCGGGTCGAGCTGTCGCACAAGTCCGAAGACCGCATGATCTTCGCCCGCGGCGCGCTCAAGGCGGCGCTGTGGGCGCGGGACAAGCAGCCGGGCTTCTATTCCATGACCGACGTGCTCGGTCTCAGTGACTGACTCCAACCTCCGGAAAGCGAAGAATGAGCGATCGTTGCCTTGTGCTGGTGCGTCATGGCCAGAGCGAATGGAATCTGAAGAATCTGTTCACCGGCTGGAAGGATCCTGACCTCACCGAGCAGGGCATTGCCGAAGCTCGCGCCGCCGGCCGCAAGCTCAAGGACAAGGGCTACACCTTCGACATCGCCTTCACGTCGGCGCTGACGCGGGCGCAGCACACGCTCAAGCTTGCGCTGGAGGAGCTGGGACAGCCCAGCATCCCGGTGATCAGCGACCAGGCGCTCAACGAGCGCGACTATGGCGAGCTGTCCGGCCTCAACAAGGACGATGCCCGCGCCAAGTGGGGCGAGGAGCAGGTGCTGGTGTGGCGCCGTTCGTTCGACGTGCCGCCGCCTGGCGGCGAAAGCCTCAAGGACACGCTGGCGCGCACGCTGCCGTACTACGTGCAGGAGATCCTGCCGTTCGTGCTGCGTGGCAAGCGCACGCTGGTCGCAGCTCATGGCAATTCGCTGCGTGCGCTGATCATGGTGCTGGAGAAGCTGACGCCGGAGCAGATCCTCAAGCGCGAGCTCGGCACCGGTGCGCCGGTGATCTACCAGCTCAATGCCGACTCGACCGTCGCCTCCAAGATCGATCTCGCGGGCTGAGACGAGAGGCTCATGACTGGCGCGGGGCCCGCCGTCAGGCGGACCGCGGCCGTGCCATCATCTGACGGGCCTGTGGGCTGGCCTCGGCGGCCGGCCCGAGCTTCGCCACGCGGCGATAGGCGCCCGGTCCGATGCCGTGGTGCCGCTTGAAGCCGCGCGCGAACGCGATATCCGATTCATAGCCGACCAGAACCGCGATCTCGGCGATCGCGATGTCCGGCGTCTTCAGCAGGTCGGCCGCGCGCAGCATGCGCTGGGCGGCGACATACTGCATCGGCGGTTCGTCCACCTCGCGGGCGAAGGCGGCGGCGAATGCCGAGCGCGACATGCCGACCTGGGCGGCGAGGCCGGCCACGGACCAGCGCCGGCCGGGCTGCTCGCGGATCAGGCGAAGGGCATTGATGATCGGCGGCGACCACCGCGTGTGGTGCGTGCCGTGCGCCACGTCGGCGACAAAGCTATCGGCAGCTGCGCGCACAAGCTGGATGAACAGCATCTCGGCGAGCCGGATCAGTGTCGCCGTCGAGCCCGGGCCGCGCCGCATGATCTCGATGTCGCTGGCATGGGCGAGCGGTCGCGCCCACGGCGGCAGTTGTCCGTCCTCGCCGGGAACGTGCAGCAGCGGCGGCAGCACGCGCAGCAGCGACCGCGCCCGCATCCGGTCGAGCTGCAGTTCGAGGGCGATCAGCGTCGCCCTGCCGCCGCCGCCGCCGCAGCGGATGGTCGGCAGTCCGGTGCCGGCATCGATGTCGGGATCCGGAATCCGCGCGAGTGTCGGGCTCGACGGCGAGTCCTTGAGCGTGTGCGCGCTGCCGTGGGCAACGACCGCGCAATCGCCTGGACGGAGCGCGACACTTTGCGCGGCAGCCGTGACGGCGACATGCGCATGGCCGTCCACGCAGATGTAGATCATGGCATTGGGAGACGATTCCCGACGACAGCCCCACGGCGCGCTCAGCTCGGCGTGCAGACAGCATGCGTCCTCGACGCGAATCGCCTGCAGCAGTTCGGACAATCCGTCTTCCATGCGCAGTCGCTCCCGATCATCCGAGAGACCGGCTCCGCCAGCCGGCCGAGCGGGTCTCATGACATATGGGGTCTGGACGGCAGGTTGGAAGTTCTGGACGCCCGATCCATGGCGCTGCGGTGATCGATGCGCATCTCAAGCGAACAGCGGACGACGGCTGTGTCACGTTGGGCGACGCGTTCAACTGGCCGTGAACCGCTGCGAACCGCGAGGATTCCCATGATGAAGGCAGCGATGTTGGCGGGCGTGCTGGTGGCGATGACGCTCTCGTTGAGCGGGACGGCCAATGCGCGCGGACCGGGTGAGATCGGGTGCGTGGACGGGTATCCGGCGCCGCCCTTTACCAACAGTTGTCCCTCGCCGGCGCGGACCTATGCCGCGGCAGAGACGCGGGACCGCGACCTGTCGTGCGCGCAGCGCTATCGTTCGTTCGATCCGGCGAGCGGTACCTATATCGGGCGTGACGGCCGTCGCCACGTCTGCCAGTAGGCGCACCGCGATCCGCGCTCAGTCGAGCTTGCGATAGTAGAAGCTTGTGCTGCACAGGCCGCCACGCGGCCACAACGCATAGTCGGGTATGCTGCCGCTGAGCACCCAGCCAAGCCGGGTGTAGAGCCGTGCGGCGTCGCTGTCGGTCACGGTATCGAGCACCAGCAGCGTCTTGCCGGCGGCACGCGCGGCGTCCTCCGCCGCGCGCATCAGCGCGGCGCCAACGCCGCGGCGACGGGCCCTGCGATGGACCAGCATCTTGGCCACGTCGGCGCGATGCGGCTGGTTGTCCGGCTGCGCTGCCACCAGCTGCACCGTGCCGACGATGCCGTCGGCATCCGACGCCGCAAGCAGCAGCCGCCGCCCTTCGGCAACGTCGGCGGTGAGGCCGTGCCAGAACGCGGTCGCCTTCTCCGGCGACAGCGGATGCATGAAGCTGACGGAGGCACCGCCGTCGACGCAGTCGATCAGCACCTCCGCGAGTCCGGCGATGTCGTGCGCGTTGAGCGCTGTGAGCCTGCGGATGGCGGCAGGAGCGCCGGTCACGGTTGCACCCGTTCGGCATGGCCGCCGACGATGACCACGGCATAGCGCGCGGCCTGCGTGGTGGGGTTGCGGTAGGCGGTCGGCCGGTCCAGCGTGAAGGCGAGGCAGTCGCCGGCCGCGAGCACATGGCTGATGGCGCCGACCATCACCTCGATCGCGCCGTCCAGCACCCACACCTGGTGGTGAAGCGGCGCGGCACGGCCGCCGGTGTCGTAGGTGACGTGCGCGCCAGGTGGGAAGGTCACCTCGACGATCTGGATCGGCGTCCGCGCTGCCGGCGGCGAGACGTTGCGGCGGACGTACCCGGACGCGGGGTCCTGCCACACCGCCTGGGTTGCCCGGCGGGACACCGGATCGGCGGTGCTCCCGATCGGTTCGAACAGGTTTGCGAGCGCGACGCCCAGCGCCGCGGCCAGCCGCTCCAGTACCACAGCGGTGGGACTGGTCTCGGAACGCTCGATCAGCGAGATCGTCGATCGGCTGACCCCGCTCTGCGCGGCGAGCGCATCGAGTGTCAGCCCGTGGGTGGCGCGCAGGTCGCGCAGCCGCGCCGCAATCCGGGCATTGATGCCGGAGTCCATGAAGGCTTCTCCATCATACCGGAAATAAAATCCAACATGATCGATAAATCGTCAAGAGGCGATGCCGACCCTGCTAGTTGATGCCGACCTGGCCGGCTTCCCAGCCCAGCATCGCCTGCTTGCGGGTCACGCCCCAGTGGTAGCCGGTCAGCGTGCCGCTCTTGCCGAGCACGCGATGGCAGGGAACGACGAACGACACGGGGTTCTTGCCGACGGCGGCGCCGACGGCGCGCGACGCCTTCGGCCGCTCGATCTTCGCGGCGACGTCCGAATAGGTCGAGGCGCGGCCCATCGGGATCTTGAGCAGCGTCTCCCACACCCGCACCTCGAAGTCGGTGCCGATCAGGATCACCCGCAGTGGCTGGTCCGGTCGCCACAGGCTGGTGTCGAAGATCCGCCGCGCGAGGTCCGCGGTGCCGTCCTGGCTCTGAACATAGGCTGCGTTGGGCCAGCGCCGCTGCATGTCGGCAAATGCCGGCTGCTCCTGCCCGGGGTCGGCGAAGGCGAGGCCTGCGAGGCCGCGGTCGGTGGCGATCACGATGGCAGTGCCGAACGGCGAGGGGTGGAAACCATAGGTCATCACCATGCCGGCGCCGCCTGTCTTCCACTCGCCCGGCGACATCGCTTCATGGGTCACGAACAGGTCGTGCAGCCGCCCCGGGCCCGACAGGCCCGAGTCGAGCGCGGCATCAAGGATGCTGGCGGAATCACGCAGCAGGCCCTTGGCGTGGTCGAGGGTCAGCGCCTGCATGAAGGCCTTTGGGGTGAGGCCGGCCCAGCGGCGGAACAGGTGGTGCAGCTCGTCCGGGGTGACGCCGGCGGCATCGGCAATCGATTCGATGGTCGGCTGGTTGCGCCAGCGCTCGGAGATGAAGGCGATCGCGCGGCGCACGCAGTCGTAGTCGCGCAGTGCCGTGTCCTGCGGCCCGGGCCTGGTGGAACGGTGGTGATCGAGAGCGAGCGTCATCATGCTCCGAATGTAGGTTGGGGGAGAACGGCGAACCACCCGATTTCCGACGAGCGCTCAGGTCACCGGATTGTAGGTCGGGCCGCGCCGGGCTTCCTGCAGCGCGGCGGTCAACGCTTTGTAAAAGCTTCCTTTTTCCTCGGGGCTGAGGAAGCTGGCAATGCCGATGCGGCGGCCGCGCGCCACCAGATAGAGGTGCTCGACGCCGAACTCCTCATGGCTCTCCTGCTGGATGCTGAGCCACAGCGGATTGAATGCCCATTCCAGGGTCTGGCCGCGATGGCTGACACGGCGCAGGCGCAGCTCGCCATAGGTCAGGCGCACCTCCTCATAGGCGGCTGCCCGGCGGAAGTTGACGCGGAATGCCCAGTAGATCACCAGCACGTCGAGGCCGAAGAAGCCGAACACGGGCCAGGCGCCCATCAGGAGGAAAGCAAGGCCCGCGGCAAAACTCACCGCGCTGACGAAGCCCATCAGCACCAGAAAGCCGGTGCGGTTCAGCGAGCGATGCGGCTCGAGCCGTGCCGCGAACACCACGGCGTTCATCGTGTCATGATCAAAATCGTTGCCCGACGTCATCGCCCGTCATTATATCGGCATCATGGCAAAAAAGACGAGCGGCCGAACGTCAAAACCCAGGGCCGCGACGGCATCCTCCGCGTCCCCCTCCCGAAAGCGCGCTGTTTCGAAACCACCGGTCCGATCGGCACCGGCCAGATCGGTGTCGGCCGCGTCACAATCAGCCAGGTCACAATCAGCCAGGTCACCGTCGACGAAGTCACCATCGGCCAAGACGACATCAACCAAGGCGACATCAGCCAGGTCCCGGTCGACCGCGGCGAAGCCGTGGACCGCGGCCGAGGTCACCGAGGCGTTCCGCCGCTTTCGCGAGGCTGATCCCGAGCCCAAGGGCGAGCTCGAGTACATCAATCCCTATACGCTGCTGGTCGCGGTGGCGCTGTCGGCGCAGGCCACCGACGTCGGTGTCAACAAGGCGACGCGCAACCTGTTCCCGGTCGCCGACACGCCGCAGAAGATGCTGGCCCTCGGCGAGGAGCGCGTGCGCGAGGCGATCAAGACCATCGGCCTCTACCGCAACAAAGCCAAGAACGTCATTGCGATGTCACAGCTCCTGATCGAGCGTCATGGCGGCGAGGTGCCGCGCGATCGCGCCGCGCTCGAGGCCTTGCCAGGTGTGGGCCGCAAGACCGCGAACGTCGTGCTCAACATCGCTTTCGGCGAGCCGACCATCGCGGTGGACACGCATTTGTTCCGCGTCGGCAACCGCACCGGACTTGCGCCCGGCAAGACGCCGCTCGAGGTCGAGCTCAAGCTGGAGCGCATCATCCCGGTCGAGTTCAAGCGCCACGCCCATCACTGGCTGATCCTGCACGGCCGCTACACCTGCATCGCGCGCAAGCCGCTGTGCGAGCGCTGCGTGATCAACGATCTCTGCCGCTGGCCGGAGAAGATCGTCTAGGTCGGGACTGAAGATCTCTCCGGCGTCGTTCTTGCCGCTGTCATTCCGGAAGCCGCGCAGCGGCTATCCGGAAGCTCTGCCTGCAATTAATGCCGAGATTCCGCGTTCGCCGCGGAGCCTGTCATCGGGCCGCGCTTTGCGCAGACCCGTTGGCGGCGCCCGGAAATGATACTGCATGAGGTGGCTTGTTCAGGCCACGGGAGTGCGCACGCGACCCGGCTCGATCAGTTCCGGCCGCGGTCCCGACATCAGCTTGTGGACATGGACCATGAACGCCATGCCGAACAGCGGCGTCGCCAGATTGACGATCGGGATCGAGACGAAGGCGGCGATGAACAGCCCGGCCACGAACACCATCGCGCCGTTCTGCTTCCGCAGGGCCTTGGCTTCCGCGGGGGAGCGGAAGCGCATCGCGGCGAGCTCGAAATACTCGCGGCCGAGCAGCCAGGCCGTGGCGATGAAGAACACGATGAAGCCGGCGCCGGCGAGGAACACGAAGGGCAGCGCGATCAGGTAGACCAGCACGGTCAGCAGCGCGGTCTTGGTGCCCTCGGTCAAGGCGACGCCGATCGGCAGCGCGTGGCCGGCGTGTTCGGCCGGGTAGTGCTCGCGCTCGACGAGGTCGGCGATGTCGTCGACGAAGAAGCTCGCCACGAACGAGGTGATCGCGGGCATCAGGAACACGGCGCCGAACACGATGCCGAGGCTGGCGGCGAT
This sequence comes from Bradyrhizobium sp. 2TAF24, assembly GCF_052115025.1. Lineage (NCBI taxonomy): Bacteria > Pseudomonadati > Pseudomonadota > Alphaproteobacteria > Hyphomicrobiales > Nitrobacteraceae > Bradyrhizobium > Bradyrhizobium sp. 2TAF24. The sequence goes on from NZ_JBFRFW010000007.1 coordinate 141,926, forward strand.
CGACAGCACCCAGGCCAGCGCGTTGATCGCGGCATGGTAGGACGGGCCGACGCTGGCCTCGAGCCACACCTCGCCGGAGGTGGCGAACCAGGTCAAAAGGCGCTGCAGCGCGATGCCGACCACCACGATCAGCACCAGTGACAATCCGATCGCCTTCCACAGGATGGCGCGCATCGGGCCTGAGAACATCTGGGACAACGCCTTGGTCGCAGCGTCGAGCATACCGCCTCTCCGGTCAAAACCGCTGCCAGAGGTAGAGATGCCGCTGCGGCGGCGCAAGGTGTCGCGGCGCGGAACCTGTGGCAGGCCGGGTCAGACCACCGGTTCCAGGCGGCTTTCGGCCGGGTTGCGCACGGTCACGGGGTCGGCTGGCGCGAGCGGCGCCTCCGGCGTTTCGACGAGTCCCGCTGGAAAGGGATCTTCGTCGGCCGCCACCTCCGCGAGCGGCTTGGGTTTGTCGGCCCAGTGGAGCGCGGTGTAGTCGAAGCCGCGCTCGATCGTCGGTTTGATGACAGCGAAATAGGGCGAGATGTCGAAGTCGCGCGGCATGTACAGCGAGGAATCGCGGATGTGCAGGATCTCGCGCCGCGCCTGGCGGCTGCCGGCCTCGGTGATTTTCGGCAGGATCGGATAGCGCACCGCGCCGAACGCCTGGGCGATCAGCGCCGAGCAGATGATCTTGGTGGGATCGCCCGAGCCCATGGCGATCATGCGCCGCCGCCAGCGCTGCGGCACCGGCATCGGGATCAGGTAGCGCATCAGGTCGATGATGTTCTTGGTGTCGTAGCCGAAGCCGATACGGTTGATGGTGTAGCGGCAGACCGTGGTGCGGTCCTCATGCGACAGCCCGATCGGCCGGCAGATCCGGGTGTGATAGCGGTAGTACTTCGACAGCGGCGCCGACGTCACGCCTTCGCCGACATTGGCCTCGATCAGCACATGCGGTTCGCCGTTGGGCTCCGACGCGCCGTCGATCGGGCCGACATAGAGCGCCGAGTGCGACCAGGTCGATTGGGTGAGATACTTGATGATGCCGGAAATGCGGCTGTTGCCTTCGACCAGCAGCACGTCGCCGGGCTCGATCACCTCGCGCAGGCGGGTCGGATCGCTCGGCGTGAACGGCTCATAACCGGGCTCCTCCTTCTGGAGGTAGTGCGCGATCCACTTTCCAACAGTGTCGAGCATGAAGCCCATGATGGTCTCTCCCCCGCCGCGGCTCGTCCCGTCCGCTTTATTCTTGGCGCCCATCATGATGGTCGAAAGCCATTGCAATTTGGTTCATGGGTCTGCAATCGAAGCAATGTTCAGGTAACCATGACCGTTGCCGATCCCCAGTCAATACGGCAAGTTGGCGTGGCGCGCCAGATGGCGGCGATGCTGGCGATGCGGCATCGGCAAATATTCGGAAACCATGCGATGACATTTTCAGGGCCCGCGATACCACTGACACGCCGGGGTTTCGTCGGCCTGTCGCTGGGACTGGCGGTCGCAGGGCGCTCGGTGGCATGGGGTGCGGCGCTGCCGCGCGATGCTGACATTGTCGTGATCGGCGCCGGTGCGGCCGGGATCGCGGCGGCGCGCCGCATCGCTGCCGCCAACCGCAAGGTGCTGGTGGTCGAGGCCGGCACGACCATCGGCGGCCGCTGCCAGACCGACACCGCCGCATTCGACGTGCCGTTCGATCGCGGCGCGCACTGGCTCTACAATCCCGACATCCAGCCGCTGGTGAAGCTTGCGCGCAGCGCCGGGCTCGACATTGTGACCGCGCCACAGGGGCAGAAGATGCGGATCGGCCGCCGCTATGCGCGTGCCGGCGAGGCGGAGGATTTTCTTGCAACCCTGGTGCGCGCCAATCGCGCCATCGACGATGCGGCGCGTCGCGGCGATATCGCCTGCGCCGCGGTGCTGCCGAAGGATCTCGGCGACTGGAGCGGCGCGGCCGAGTTTCTGCTCGGCCCCTATGCTACGGGCAAGGATCTCAGGGATCTTTCCACGGTGGACCAGGTCCGCGCGCTGCATCGCGATGCAGCGGTGTCGGTGCGTCCCGGACTTGGTGCGCTCCTCGCCAAGCTCGCCGAGGGTTTGCCGCTCGCGCTGTCGACCCCGGCGACGCGCGTGGTCTGGGGTGGCCGTGACTGCACCGTGGAGACGCCGGCCGGCGCGATCCATGCGCGCGCCGTCATCGTCACCGCGTCCACCAATGTGCTGACGGCGGGCAAGATCAAATTCGCGCCGGAGCTGCCGAAGCGTCAGCTCGATGCCGCTGGCAAGCTCAGCCTCGGCAGTTGCGATCACATCGCGCTCGAATTGCCGGGCAATCCGCTCGGGCTGTCGCGCGATGACGTGCTGATCGAGCAGAGCCGCGATAACCGCACGGCGGCGCTCACCACCAATCTCGGCGGCTCGTCGATCTGCACCGTCGATGTCGGCGGCAGCTTCGGGCGCGATCTGTCGGCGCAGGGGGATGCCGCCATGGTGGCGTTCGCGACCGAGTGGCTCGGCAAGCTGTTCGGCAGCGAGATCGCGAGGGCGGTGAAACGCACCAGCGTCACGCGTTGGGACGCCGCGCCTTACGTTCTCGGCGCGATGTCGGCGGCAGCGCCCGGCGCACAGCTGAGCCGGCGCGTGCTGGCCGAACCGCTCGGCGCGCTGCTGCTCGCGGGCGAGGCCACGCACGAGACCCAGTGGGGCACTGTCGGCGGCGCCTGGGAGAGCGGCGAGCGCGCCGCTGAAGCGGCACTGAAGAGGATCGGCGTGCTGAAGGACGCCGAGCCCGCAGCGCCCGCACGTCCGGCGCGGCGCCCGCGCGCGAAATCCGCCGAAGGTGCGCGCGGACCGTCGCTGTTCTGGCCGCGGAACTGAACGGAACTCAGGATCGAATGCCGCTCCCGCGGAGCGGGATTCGCAGGCAGGCTCTGGACAAAGCGCAAGGCTTTCTGCTTACATTCATGGATTGATCGTCAAGTTGTTGCATGACGCGATTTGAATACGCATGCGGAGCCGATATCTCCGCCCGTTCCTGACATGAAAAGCTAGTGCGTGCTATCGCCGGAGCCGATGCATCCGGTGAGCCACGCGCACGAATTCTCGCTTGTATTTGATTGGCTGCTCGCAGGAGCGGGCCCGCCATCGGCTGCCGTCGTGCAGCCAAACCTTCGCATTGAAACCGAGGACATCAGTCATGAGCAAGCGTCCCAACCTCTACGAATTGTCCGGCGCTGGATTGCAGATCACTTATTCAAGCTCGAGCTTCGAGGGCAAGCCGCACTTCAACTACCACTCGGCGAGCCTGAACAGGCTGTTCGTTGGCGACCAGATTCGCAGCACCGAAACCGAGCTCGGCACGCTCGTCAGCGTCGTGATCCAGGAGACGACCGATGCAGGTTCGACGACCTTCACGGTGCTGATCCCGCGGGTCAATCTGAATCTGTCCGACAGCGCACCCATCGTAACGGACGGCATCACGGCGCTGCATCGCGGGTCGATCATCGGGCAGCCGAACGGTCAGCTCGATTTCTATACCGTGCAGCCATTGCGCGGCACCGCGGCGTTCGTGGTGTTTTAGAGCGTTTTCGAGCGAAGCATGCCGCCGGACCTGATCGGGGGGTGGGCACCGCTTCGCGTGAAGAAAACGCGTCAGAACTGAAGATTAGAGCGCGTGCGCGATTCCATCAAAAGCGCACGCGCTCTGGGCGGACATTGCTTCGGGGGCTGCTTTATCGCGTTGCTAGCGAACGCCGGCCACCGCGACACGTGTGGCGCGGCTGTAAGGAGGAGAGTGTGCCATGGATCTTGCTGCCACCGTGTACAAGCAGGACGGGACCATTCAGTGCGAGCCGGAGATCAAGCCGCGGCCATTGCAGGTCGATGCCGACGCTATCAAGGCGATCGGCATCCGCGTCATCGGCAACGGCCAGCGCGAGCGGCTGCCGATCTTCGTTCCGGCCCTGTGCGGCTCGCCGACCGCGTGGGCGAACGTGTTCTCGATTGCTCTCGATGGCGTCACGCGCCATCAGTTGTTTCTGCTGTCAGGGCTCGGCTTCCGGATGTGGACGTTCGATCCCGGACCGGCGCGCAAGCTTGCCGAGGCGGGCGACGAGGATCCGTTCCCGCTCGACCTGCCGATTGCCGCCAACCTGCTGGGGCTGGATTCCAATCCGGACCGGATTGCTGACCTGATCGGTCACACGGTCCGCGTCTATCGCACGGGTGATCCCATCACCAAGGACTATCGACGCGATCGGGTCAACTTCGAGACGGACCCGAGCAGCCATCGTATCGTGCGTTACTGGTTCGGGTAGGTGGTCGGGGTCGGCGGCGGGCGCGACATTGTCGCGTCCGCCCGGTCGGCGGGGCGTCACACCGGGAGCGCCAGCTCCATCAGGTCTCTGGCCACGATGATCCTGCCGCTGAAGTTCGTGCGCACGGCGGCGGTCAGACCTTCCTCGGTGACGTCGAGCCCGTCACCGGGCGGCGGCACGATATGGCTCAGCACCAGCGTCTTGACGCCGGCGGCGCTCGCGATGCGGCCGACGTCCTCGGCTGCGGTATGGCTGTCGAGCAAGTGCTTCTTCAGCGTGGCGCCATTCTTGGTCCGCTGCACCAGTTGATCCACCGCGGGCAGGTACAGCACCTCGTGCACCAGCACGTCGACGCCCCCAGCGAATTTGGCGAGCTTGGGATTGTAGGCGGTGTCGCTGGAGAACACGATGGTGCCGTCCGGCGTCTCGAACTTGTAGGCGAAGTTGTCGGTGATCGGCGGATGCGGCGTGCGGAATGCCGTGACCTTGACGTCGTCGGTCTGCAGCACCACGCCGTCCTCGGTGATGTCCTTGGCGATCAGGAGCTTGCGCGGATCAGGGCGGCCTTCGTCCTCGATGCGGGTGTCGACATCGAACCTGTTCAGCTCCCAGTAGGTCTTCGTCATCGCTTCCAGCCCCGCCGGGCCGAACGAATGCACTGATGTCGACAGGCCGGCAGCCCAGGCGTTGTAGACGAGGTTGCCGTATTCGAGGTTGTGGTCGGAGTGATGGTGGCTGATGAAGATGTACTTCACCGACGGCAGCGGGATTCCGGCGCTGACCAGCTGCCGGCTGACGCCCATGCCGCAGTCGATCACATACGGCGTTCCGTTCACGATTACGGCATTTGCCGGGTTCGAGGCGCCGGTGCCGACCCGCGGGCCGCCCTTGGTGCCGAGAAAGACAATGCGGGTTCGTGGCTTGTTGCCGGTCACCTGGGCCAGGGTGCGAAACGGTGTGCTCACTGACGTTGCGGCGCCGACGGCGGCTCCGATCAACAGGCCGCGACGATCGATCATCAGGGAACTCCGGCTCGGGTTATGACCTCGCCCGAGCCTAGTCTCGATGCGTTTGCGGAGGCAAGCGACTCGGTGGCTCAGCGCTTCAACGCAGCACGCCGTCGAACAGCGGCAGGCCGACCACCGCGGCGAGCGCGATCAGCGAATAGCAGATGACGCGGAACAGCGTTTCGCTCGCCTTGCCGAACATCTGCGCGCCGAGCCACAGACCGAACGCGAACACCGGGCCGATCAGCAGCGCGAGCTTGAGCACGTCGGGGGTCAACAGCCCCGCGACCAGGTAGCTCGCCACCGATGCGATGTCGGAGCCGGCGAAGAACAGCACGATGTTGGCGCGCACGACATGCGGCTCGATCGGACGGCCGAGCCAGTAGGCGACCACCGGCGGTCCGCCGGTCTGGGCGAGGCCGCCGCAAAAGCCGGACACGCTGCCGACCGCGATGGCGATGCCGCCGCGGTCGGTGCCGCGGTAGCGCCAGCCCGATGCGATCAGCGCCAGCATGGCGACGACGAAGGCCGAGATGATCCAGCGTGTCACCACCGGATCGAGCCGGGTCAGCGCATAGGTGCCGATCGGCACGCCAACGATGGCGCCGAGCACCATCGCGGCCACCGGCCGGCGGTCGGCGTGTTTGAGGGCATCGGGGATCAGCGGCACCGCCGCGATCGAATCGATCACCAGCAACAGGCCGGCGACGAGGCTCGGCGCGGCAAACGTGCTCGCCAGCGGCATGAAGATCAGCGCGGAGCCGAACCCGGAAAAGCCGCGCGCGGCGCCTGCGATCAGCGCGATGGCGCCGATCGCAAGCACATGATGGGGACTGAGGTCCGACGGCAGCAGCGCTGCGAAGTTCATCCGCGCAGCACGCCGCCTGTCTTCTTGGTCACCTCGGCGACGACCTTGGCCGCCACGGCGTCGATCTCCTGATCGGTCAGGGTCTTGTCACGCGGCTGCAGCGTCACCGCGATCGCCAGCGACTTCTTGCCGTCGTCGATGCCCTTGCCCTCATAGAGGTCGAACACGTTCACCGCGGTGATCAGCTTGCGATCGACGCCCTGCGCGGCGCGCACCACGTCGCCGGCCTTGACGGCGCGATCGACGATGAACGCGAAGTCGCGCGACACCGGCTGGAACGGCGACAGGTCGAGCAGCGGCTTGGCCCGGGTCGGCTTCGCCTTGGCGTCGGGGATGCGGTCGAGCACGACCTCGAAGCCGACCAGCGGCCCCTCGGCGTCCAGTACCTCGAGCGCGCGCGGATGCAGCTCGCCGAAATAGCCCAGCACGTTCTGCGGCCCGATCTGCAGCACGCCGGAGCGGCCCGGATGCAGCCACGCCGGAGCGGTCTTCGCCTCGCGCGCCGGCACCACCTGGATCGCCTGCACCGGCGCACCCGCGGCAGCGAGTACCGCCAGCGCGTCGGCCTTGGCGTCAAAGGCGTCGACGGTTGCCGAGCCCGACCAGTGCCGTCCCGGCGTGCGCGACGAGGCGAGGCCGCGGCGGATGCCGCTCGCCGCCATCTGCTGATCCTGCGGGCGGTCGCCGCGGAAGATCTGGCCGACCTCGAACAGCGCGACGTCAGGGAAACCGCGGTCGGCGTTGGCCTGCGCCGAGCGAACGAGGCCCGCGAGCAGGCTCGGCCGCATGTCGGAGAGGTCCGCCGCGATCGGGTTGGCGAGCGCAAGCTCGGGCTGGCCACCGCCGAACAGCTCGGCCTGGGCCTTGGGAATGAACGACCAGGTCACGGCTTCGGTCATGCCGCGCGCCGCCAGCGCGCGCTTGGCGCGGCGAGTGCGCAGCTGCAGCGGCGTCAGCACCGGCTTGCGCGGGCTGTCGCCGCGCTCGAACGGCACCATCGGCACGCGGTCGACACCGACGATGCGCACGATCTCCTCGACGATGTCAGCCTTGCCGGCGACGTCGCTGCGCCACGACGGCACCGCCACCTTCACCACGGGGCCATTGCCGGCCACCATGAAGCCGAGATGGCCGAGGATGCGGCGTGTCTCGATCAGCGGCACCTCGATGCCGGCGAGGCGCTTGAGTTCGGTGAGCGGGTAGTCGATCACGCGGTCGTCGCCATGGGTCTTGCCGATCACCACGGCTTCCGACGGCGTGCCGCCGCACAGCTCCATCACCAGCCTGGTCGCGAGCTCGAGGCCCGGCACCATGAAGGCCGGATCGACGCCGCGCTCGAAGCGGTAGCGCGCATCCGAATTGATGCCGAGCTTGCGGCCGGTCTGGGCGATGTTGATCTCGTTCCACAGCGCCGATTCGATCAGCACGTCGGTGGTGTCGTCGGAGCAGCCCGACGCCTCGCCGCCCATGATGCCGGCGAGCGATTCGACGCCGTGGTCGTCGGCGATCACGCAAACCTGGTCGTCCAGCGTGTAGGTGCGGCCGTCGAGCGCGAGCAGCGTCTCCCCGGTGCGGCCGCGCCGCACGGTGAGGTTGCCCTTGACCTTGGCGGCGTCGAAGACATGCAGCGGACGGCTGCGGTCGAACGTCATGAAGTTGGTGATGTCGACGAGGGCGTTGATCGGGCGCAGGCCGATCGAAGTCAGCCGCTTCTGCAGCCACTCCGGCGACGGGCCGTTCTTGACGCCGCGCACGAGGCGCAGCGCAAAGCCAGGACACAGCGCGGCGTCCTCGACGGTGACCTGCACCGGGCAGGGGAATTCGCCCTTCACCGGCTTGATCGTCGGATCCTTCAGCGTTCCCATGTCGGCGGCCGACAGGTCGCGGGCGATGCCATGCACGCCGGTGCAGTCCTGGCGGTTGGGCGTCAGGTTGATCTCGATCACGGGATCGCCGAGTTTCGCCCACTCTGCATAGGCCTGGCCGATCGGCGCGTCCGCCGGCAGCTCGATGATGCCGTCATGGTCTTCCGACAGCTGAAGCTCGGCGGCCGAGCACAGCATGCCGCGGCTCTCGACGCCGCGGATGCTGCCGACGCCAAGCGTGATGTTCTTGCCGGGAATGAAGGTGCCGGGCGGCGAGAACACGCTGACAAGGCCGGCGCGCGCGTTCGGCGCGCCGCACACCACCTGGATGGGCGCTCCGCCGTCGCCGGTGTCGACCATGCACACCCGCAGTCGGTCGGCATTGGGGTGCTGCTCGGCTGAGATCACACGGGCGATGGTGAACGGCGCCAGCGCCTTGCCCTTGTCCTCGATGTGCTCGACCTCGAGGCCGATCATGGTCAGCTTGTCGGCAAGCTTGTCCAGCGGCTCGTCGGTGACGAGATGCTCTTTCAGCCAGGACAGGGTGAACTTCATGACGACAGCCCTCCGGCCAGTGTCGGGATTTCAAGCGGCCGGAAGCCGTAGTGGTCGAGCCAGCGCACATCGGCGTCGAACAGCGCGCGCAGGTCGGGCAGGCCGTATTTCAGCATCGCGATGCGGTCGATGCCCATGCCCCAGGCGAAGCCCTGATAGACGTCGGGATCGATGTTGCAGGCGCGCAGCACGTTCGGATGAACCATGCCGCAGCCAAGAATCTCCAGCCAGTCCTCGCCCTCGCCGAAGCGGATCTCGCCCTTGTCGCGGCGGCACTGGATATCGACTTCCAGCGACGGCTCCGTGAACGGGAAGAACGACGGCCGGAAGCGCATGTTGATGTTGTCGACCTCGAAGAACGCCTTGCAGAACTCGTGCAGGATCCACTTGAGGTGGCCGAGATGCGAGCCCTTGTCGATGACGAGGCCCTCGACCTGGTGGAATTGCGGCGTATGGGTCGCATCCGAGTCGATGCGGTAGGTGCGGCCCGGGCAGATCACGCGGATCGGTGGCGTCTGGCTCAGCATGGTGCGCACCTGCACCGGCGAGGTGTGAGTCCGCAGCAGGAGGCGCGAGCCGTCTTCCTTCGGATTGAAGAAGAAGGTGTCGTGCATCTCGCGGGCCGGATGGCCCTCGGGGAAGTTCAGCTTGGTGAAGTTGTAGTCGTCGGTCTCGATGTCCGGACCTTCGGCCACCGCAAAGCCCATGTCGGCGAAGATGGTGGTGAGTTCGTCCCACACCTGGGTCAGCGGATGGATGCGGCCGGTCTCGGTGGCGCTGTCGCGCAGCGGCAGGGTGACGTCGACTGTCTCACGCGCAAGGCGGGCGTCGAGCGCGGCGGCCTTCAGCACGTCGCGACGGGCGGCGAGTGCCTGCGAGACGCCGTCCTTCACCGCGTTGATCGCGGCGCCCTCGGTCTTGCGCTGCTCCGGCGACATCTTGCCGAGGGTCGCGAGCAGCGCGGAGATCGAGCCCTTCTTGCCGAGCGCTGAGACGCGCACGGCCTCGAGCGCGGCCTCGTCGGAGGCCGCGGCGATCTGGCTGAGCAGATCGGCTTGCAGAGCGTTGAGTTCGGACATCTTGAGCCCCAAAGCGGAACAATGATCTCGGTGGATCGTCCGGCGGGGATCAAACGGGCCCAGCCGAACGGTCGGGGCTTTCAGGTCAAAGCCCCGGTCGTGTCGGCCTCGTCAAGGCAGGCGTTGAAGGTCTCAGGCCGCGAGGGCGGCCTTGGCCTTTTCGGCGATCAGCTGGAAAGCCGCCGGCTCATGAATGGCCAGATCCGACAGCACCTTGCGATCCACGGTCACGCCCGACTTGGCGAGGCCGTCGATAAATCGGCTGTAGGTCAGGCCGAACGGACGCACGGCGGCGTTGAGGCGCTGGATCCAGAGCGCGCGGAAGGTGCGCTTCTTGCGCTTGCGATCGCGGAAGGCGTACTGGCCGGCCTTCTCCACCGCCTGCTTGGCGGCGCGGATCGTGTTCTTGCGGCGGCCATAGTAACCCTTGGCGGCCTTGTAGACTTTCTTGTGCTTGGCGTGAGCCGTCACTCCGCGCTTGACGCGAGCCATGACAGACCTCCTCAAAAATCTCGAATGGGTGACGAAAACGGCCGCGATGGTGCGGCCCGGCGATCAGGGATCAGGCGTTCGGCAAGAAGTACTTCTTGACGTTGTCGCCGTCGGTCTTGAACAGCACGCGCGTGCCACGGAGCTGACGAATCTGCTTCTTCGTCCGCTTGATCATGCCGTGGCGCTTGCCGCGCTGAGCATGCTTGACCTTCCCGGAGGCGGTCACCTTGAAGCGCTTTTTAGCGCCCGACTTGGTCTTCAGCTTGGGCATTTGGCTCTCCTACTGCCGACACGCAAAAGCTGCCCGCGAGGGCGCTCGGTCGGTAAAATGCTCGCTAGAGCGTTGAAAAAGCTGGCATATCCCAAGAAAAGGAAGCGCCGGCTGGTACGTCGCCACGGCAGCCCTTGATCAGCCGGTCGACGAAGGCTGGGCTTATGGCAGAGACATGGGGAAATGGCAACCGGGAACGCAATTTATTGTGCGGCGCACTATCGAATTCCGGTCGGGAAACCTATATCAGGACGATCTTCAAATCCATTTCCGCAACCGACCGGACGCATGCCATGGCCAGGATTGCCAAGACGATCGCTATTTCCGCCGACACCTCGCGCCTCCAGCTGTTCCGCTGGATTTTCGCTGTCGCCGCGTTCGCGCTGGCGATCGCGCTTGCAGGCCACTCGAAAGCGGGGGCGTCCCATGACGGGATGTGGCGAGTGACGATCATCACCCAGTCGGGCGACTGTGATCCGGCCTACAGCTACGCCGTGAAGGTCGCCGGCGGCCAGGTCAGCTACAGCGGCGATGGCGGGTTCGATATTTCCGGCAGTGTCGCCGAGAGCGGCGCGGTCAGCGTGTCGATCGCGCGCGGCGACCAGCGCGCCAGCGCCAGCGGCAAGCTCGCCGGTAACGCCGGTTCCGGCCAGTGGAGCGGCAAGTCGGCCGCGACCGCCTGCAGCGGCCGCTGGGAGGCGGTGCGCAGTCTCTAACTTTTCTTGCCAAGTGCTTGAGCTTGTAACGGCGCGGCATCTGATGCGGCGCCGTTTTGCTGTGGTGAGGCGGTCACCGGGCTAAAGCAAAGCGCTGAATCAAAACGGCCCATCAGGCAACTGACGGGCCGCGAGACCGATCTCGTTGTGGCGACAGCTCAGCGCGGCGCCAGCACCATCACCACCTGACGGCCCTCGAACTTGGCGTCCTGCTCGACCTTGGCGAGCTCGGCGACGTCGGCCTTCACCCGGTCGAGCAGCTTGGTGCCGATCTCCTGGTGCGCCATTTCACGACCACGGTAGCGCAAGGTGATCTTGACCTTGTCGCCTTCCTCGAAGAACCGCAGCATCGCCTTCATCTTCACGCCGTAGTCGTGATCGTCGATCATCGGACGCAGCTTGATTTCCTTGATCTCGACGACCTTCTGTTTCTTGCGGGCCTCGGCGGCCTTCTTCTGCGCCTGAAACTTGTACTTCCCGTAATCCATGATCTTGCACACGGGAGGCACGTTGTTCGGCGAGATCTCGACCAGATCCATGCCGGCCTCGATCGCCAGCTTGATGGCCAGGATCGTCTCGACCGTGCCGTGATTGGTGCCGTGCTGGTCGATCAGCTGGATTTGCGCGTTGCGAATCTCGTCGTTGGTGCGCGGTCCGTCCTTCTGGACGGGGGCTGGCGCTCTGTTGGGACGGCGAATGGGTAGAACTCCAATGTTGTTGGTGAAGATCGTATTTTGAAGCATTCGATGGGCGCGGGCAAGCGCTGGATATGCCAACTGAGTGCCAAAACCGTCACGTGGAAGGCATTTCAGTCGCGCAGACGCGCCGCGCGACGGTTCGGTTCTGAAAACGCCGAGACACATAAAAAGTGCCGTCAATTTTCGCAAGCGGGATCGCAGGCATTGCCCGGCGATTGTCGAAACCGCAAAAATTGCGCGGAATCATGCCTTTCCCGTGCCATTCGGGTGATGAAGTCGGCTAAAAAAGCAGCGATGCGGCGGATGTCGCGGGGCGAGGACGAGAAAGGTCAGCACGCATGAGTGGTTCGGTCGAGGGAGCGCCGGTCATGATCGAGGTCGGCAGCGGACCGGACGCCCGCGCGATCGCGGTGCGCGCGCGGCAGGGAACCGGACCGGGGCTGTTCTGGCTCGGCGGTTTCGCCTCGGACATGAAGGGCACCAAGGCGCAGGCCCTCGACGAATGGGCGGCGGCCCGTGGCCGGGCCTGCGTGCGGTTCGATTATTCAGGGCACGGCGAATCCGGTGGCGCCTTCGTCGACGGCACCGTCGGCCGCTGGTCCGAGGAGGGCCTTGCGGTGTTCGATCGGTTCTGCGCCGGCCCGCAGATCGTGATCGGCTCATCGATGGGCGGCTGGATGGCGCTGCTGCTCGCACGCGCACTGCGCCAGCGCACCTCGCCGCAAGCCGCGACGCTCGCAGGCCTGGTGCTGATCGCGCCGGCGCCGGATTTCACCGAAGAGTTGATGTGGAAGGCGTTCCCGCCGGAGATCAGGGCCGAGATCGAGAGCAAGGGCGTCTGGCATCGGCCGTCGGAGTACGGCGACCCGCAGCCGATCACCCGCCGCCTGATCGAGGATGGCCGCAATCATCTCGTGCTCGACCGCACCATCGACACCGGCTGCCCGGTGCGCATCCTGCAGGGAGCGAAAGATCCGGACGTGCCCTGGCAGCATGCCTTCGAGCTCACCCATCGCTTGCCCAGCGAGGATGTGGTGCTGACCATGATCCAGGACGGCGATCATCGCCTGTCGCGGCCGCAGGATATCGCACGGCTGCTGGCGACGGTGGCGGAGCTGTCCTGAGCGTGCGTCTTATCTCCTCATGGTGAGGAGCGCGGCAAGGCCGCGCATCTCGAACCATGAGGCCGATGAGCTGCAACGTGCGGGCCCCATCCTTCGAGACGCCCGCGACGCGGGCTCCTCAGGATGAGGAGTTAAGTTTGTGGTAACATAACCGGGCATTTGGCGAGCGCCCATTCATGCCGCACGCTGTCGTCGTCCTCGACGATCGTCGCCGCGCGCTGTGCTAGCTCGTCGGGCGCGAGCTGCGCCAGCGCCCACACCGCCGCCCCGCGCACCAGCGGGCTTGCGTCATGCAGCAGCGCGGCGGCTTCCTCCACAAGTGCGGGGTCGCCGGAATTGCCGATCGCGATCAGCACGTTGCGCACGAAGCGGTCGCGGCCGATGCGCTTGACCGGCGACTTGGTGAAGTGGGCGCGAAACGCCGTGTCGTCGAGCCGCACGAGATCGGCGAGCGCCGGCGCGCGCAGCTCCGCACGCGCGGCGAGCTTCGCCTCACGGCCGGCTTGCGCGAACTTGTTCCAGGGACAGGCGGCGAGACAGTCGTCGCAGCCATAGATGCGGTTGCCCATCGCGCGGCGGAATTCATGCGGGATCGGGCCCTTGTTCTCGATCGTCAGGTAGGAGATGCAGCGCCGCGCATCGAGCTGATAAGGCGCGGGAAACGCCGCGGTCGGACAACTGTCGAGGCAGGCGCGGCACGAGCCGCAATGGTCGGCCTCGGCTTCGTCACGCGGCAGCTCGCAGGTGGCGAAGATCGCGCCGAGAAACAGCCACGAGCCGAAGCCGCGCGACACCAGGTTGGTGTGCTTGCCCTGCCAGCCGATCCCCGCCTGATGGGCGAGCGGCTTCTCCATCACCGCGGCGGTGTCGACGAACACCTTGACTTCGCCGCCGGCCCGCGCCAGCAGCCAGCGCGCCAGCGTCTTCAGCCGCTTCTTGATCAGGTCGTGATAGTCGTCGCCGCGGGCGTAGACCGAGATCGCGCCGCGGCTGCGCGCATGGAGCAGCGCCATCGGATCTTCGTCGGGGCCGTAATTGACCCCGAGCATGATGACGGTGCGCACGTCGGGCCACAGCACCCGCGGGTCGGCGCGGCGTGCCGGCGCATCGGCCAGCCAACCCATGTCGCCATGGCCGCCCGACTGCAGAAAAGCTTCGAGGCGGTCGCGTACGCCGGCGATCGCGGCGGGATCGGTGATGCCGACGGCGTCGAAGCCGAGCGCCTGCGCCTCGCGGACCAGCGCCGCCTTGAGGTCGGTGACCGCGCTAGTGGGGCGTCTCGCAATTGCCGACCACATTTGCGGCGACTCTCTCATCGGCAATTGCGAGGCATAAGCCACACTAGCTCTCTGATCTTCCTAGTGTCCTTAATGTCTCCGAATGACCGTCCGAGTGTGCGGCAGATTGGGCGGTCCGTCGGAGACAGGACACTAGGGGTATTGTTCAGAAGTCGAGGTCCACGTAGGTCGGCGACGCCGGGATGCCCGCCAGCCACTCGCTCAGCAGCGGACGGAACGACGGCCGCGACTTGATCCGCGCGTACCAGGCCTTTGCCGCGTCGTCCTCGCTCCATGGCACGTCGCCCACATAGTCAATGGCCGACAGGTGTGCTGCCGCGGCGAGATCCGCATAGGTCAGGGTGTCGCCCGCCAGGAAGTTCCGCGACCGCGCCAGCCAGCCGATATAGGCGAGATGATAGCGCACATTGGCCTTGGCGGCGCGAATGACGTCGGTCGAGGGCGGGCCGCCGCCGTTCTCCTCGGTCATGTAGCGCTTGTAGATGCGCTCGGTGACCAGCGGGCCGCTCGCCTCCTCATAGAACTTGTCGTGGAACCAGGCCATCAGCCGGCGCACCTCGATCCGCTCGGCCGGTGTCGTGGGCAGCAGGCGGTGGTCGGCGAGTTCAGCGCCGTGATACTCGTCGAGATATTCCCCGATGATCCCGGCGCCTGGAATGGCCGGCACGCCCTCGTCCACCAGCACCGGCGTCGCGCCGGCCGGATTGAGGGCGAGAAATGCTTCCCGCCGCTCCCAGACACGTTCCTCGACCAGCCGCACGTCGAGACCATACTCGCCGAGCGCAAGCCGGACGAAGCGCGAGTGGGGGCAGAACGGGTGATGGAAGAGCGTGAACATGTGGTCTCTGGGTAGACAGGCAAAAGCTTAAAAGTTCGTGGCCGTTATATGACAGCTGTGCGCTGCACACTACCCGGGTGTGCATGTTGTGCACGCCGGGGAGGGCCGCGTGAAGGCCGGTCCAGCAGTCTTTTTGACGTTGCGAGGGCACGGCGAATAGGCCACAACGGGCCGCTTTTGGGTCAAGAGCGCGGTGCACGGCGTAACTGCTGGCGCGCTCTTTGTTTTTGACGGCGCATGATCCTGCCGAAAGGTCGGTTCCGCTTTTCCGGACCATGCGGCAGACACACGGGGTGGCTCATGTTTACCGACGCGATCAGGGCACTCATCCTCGGCATCGTCGAGGGTGTGACCGAGTTTCTGCCGGTCTCCTCGACCGGTCACCTGCTGCTGGTGCAGCACATCTTCGGCCTCGACGAAAGCGGCTTCTGGAAGACCTTCGCGGTGCTGATCCAGCTCGGCGCCATCCTCGCCATCCTGCTGATCTACTTCCAGCGGCTGTGGCGCATCGCCTTGGGCATGTTCAGCGATCCGGATGCGCGGCGCTTCGTCATCGGCGTGCTCGTGGCGTTCTTCCCCGCCGCGCTGATCGGCGGCCTCGCCAACAGCTACATCAAGCTCTGGCTGTTCAATCCCTGGGTGGTCTGCTTCTCGCTGATC
This sequence comes from Bradyrhizobium sp. 2TAF24, assembly GCF_052115025.1. Classification (NCBI taxonomy): domain Bacteria; kingdom Pseudomonadati; phylum Pseudomonadota; class Alphaproteobacteria; order Hyphomicrobiales; family Nitrobacteraceae; genus Bradyrhizobium; species Bradyrhizobium sp. 2TAF24. The sequence goes on from NZ_JBFRFW010000007.1 coordinate 157,698, forward strand.
GTCGGCGGCGCGGTGCTGCTGTGGGTCGACCAGCTCGACCTCAAGCCGACCTATCACGACGCCACCACCTTCTCGCTGCCGATGTATCTGGGCATCGGCATCGCCCAGTGCGCGGCGATGATACCCGGCACGTCGCGCTCCGGCGCCAGCATCGTCGCGGCGATGCTGTTCGGCGCCGACAAGCGTTCGGCCGCCGAGTTCTCGTTCTTCCTCGCCATCCCGACGATGGTCGGCGCGTTCGCCTATGATTTCTACAAGAACCGCGCCGACATGAGCACGGATCACCTCACCATCATCGCGATCGGCTTCGTGGTGTCGTTCATCACCGCGATCATCGTGGTGCGCACGTTCCTCGACTTCGTCACCCGCCACGGCTTCGCGTTCTTCGCCTGGTGGCGCGTGACGGTGGGAACGCTCGGCCTGATCGCGCTGGCGCTCGGCAAGTAAGCCGGCGGGCAGAATACCGCTGGCGCCGCTCTCAGGCGGCGCTGCTGCGGAACTGGCCGGTCTTGCGGAAGCGCCAGAGATAGGACGGCGTGATCGCTTCCAGCGATTCGGGAACGAGGCCGAGACCCTCCAGCGTCAGGCCCGCCGCCTTCGCCGCATCCGACACCACATTGTCGGAGCGCAGCAGTTCCACCTGGTCCGGCGTCAGCTTCAGCGCGCCGGGGGCGAACTGCAGCAGCAGCGCCTGCAGCTTCGCAAGGCCGAACGGCAGCGGCAGCAGCGCGCGGTCGCGCTCGGTCAGCTTCAGGATCAGCTCGATGATCTGGCGCATGGTCAGCACCTCGGGGCCGCCGAGCTCGTAGGTCGCGCCGCTCTTGCCGCGGCCGCCGACGATGTCGGCGATCGCCTGTCCGACGTCGCCGACGAAGGCCGGCTGCAGGCGGGTATCGCCGCCGACCAGCGGCAGCACCGGCAATGCGCGCGCCAGCGCCGCGAAGCGGTTGGTGAACTGGTCTTCCGGGCCGAACAGCAGCGACGGGCGGACGACGATGGCGTCGGGCACGGCTGCCCGCGCGGCCTCTTCGCCCGCGGCTTTGGCGCGGGCATAGGCCGACGGCGACTGCGCATCGGCGCCGATCGCCGACACATGCAGCAGGCGGGCGCCGGCCGCTTTCGCCGCCTCCGCCACGGCGGCGGCGCCCTTGGCCTGCACCGCGTCGAAGGTCTGCGCGCCGCTTTCGGTCAGGATGGCGACGAGGTTGATGACGATATCGGAGCCGCGCACCGCCGCGGTGACCGATTCGGGGTAGCGTACATTGGCCTGCACCGCATGGATCTGGCCGACCTTGCCGAGCGGCTGCAGATGTCCGGCAAGCTCCGGCCGGCGCACCGCGACGCGAATGCGGTAGTCGCGCTTGGCGAGCGCCCGCACCACATGCCGCCCGAGGAAGCCGGATCCGCCGACAATCGTGACAAGGGTGTCCGTCGGGGGCGAGGCGGGAGAGAAGGCGTCGGTCATGTGATCTGTTCCGGGCTGGGCGCGATGGAAAGCCGCGTGCGGCGCTTTCTACACCAGATAGATGACGAGAAGGGGCCTGTTCAAGGCCTCAATGGGTGGGGCCGGGGCGTAAGCCGGCCGCCACCCGCTGGCGCCACCGTTCGCCGCCGGGCCGCACGGTGCCTCGGTGATGGCGGCGGTTCGGCCACATTGTCAGGGACTTGCGCACTTTGTGACGAAGAATGTCATCCATGCTGTTGACAAGGCGAAAGGGGACCCTCTATGTGTCGCGCGTTGCCCAGGTGGCGGAATTGGTAGACGCGCTGGTTTCAGGTACCAGTGGTGCAAGCCGTGAAGGTTCGAGTCCTTTCCTGGGCACCATCATCTCCCCGATGATGGCGCCGCAACCGACGCAGGATGCGTCGGTGGTCGACCGCGCCGCGGGAGTTCAAGGTCCAGCTGCCTGACGGACCGTGGCATAAGCCTGATCTTGCAGCCCGCTTCTTGCAGCCCGATCTTGTTAAGATCCGACCGGTATTCTGGATGCCTTTGGCGTCCCGGTGGGGTAAACCACGGGCCATCGCCTTTCATTTCCTGACATGACCACGGGTTCGCGACCACATGACCATCCGCCTGCATCACGGTGATCTGCCCGACCTTTCCCGCTACACCTCGTCGGTCGCCATCGACACCGAGACGCTCGGTCTCAATCCGCACCGCGACCGGCTGTGCGTGGTGCAGCTGTCGAACGGTGACGGCACCGCGGACGTGGTGCAGATTCCGGCCGGCCATCGCGATGCGCCGAACCTGAAGAAGCTGCTCGGCGATCCGGCGATCACCAAGATTTTCCATTTCGCACGCTTCGATGTCGCCGTGCTGTTCCACACCTTCGGGGTGATGCCGCAGCCGGTCTACTGCACCAAGATCGCTTCGCGGCTGGTGCGCACCTACACCGACCGGCACGGCCTGAAGGATCTGGTGCGCGAGCTGCTTGGCGTCGAGCTGTCGAAACAGCAGCAGTCCAGCGACTGGGGCGCGGCGACGCTCACCGAGGCGCAGCTCGCCTATGCCGCCTCCGACGTGCTGCACCTGCATCAGCTGCGCCAGCGCCTCGACGACATGCTGGGGCGGGAGCATCGCACCGCTTTGGCGCACGCCTGCTTCCAGTTCCTGCCGGCGCGGGCGCTGCTCGACCTGCAGGGGTGGGCCGAGGAGGATATTTTCGCTCATTCCTGATGGGCCTCGCCCGCGCGTCGGGCGGGCCTGACGCCCGTGACCTTGCCTCGTCGCCCGCGGAAATGACGCGCGAATGCCTCTTCGGGCGTTTTGACGCCCCGTTTCCGTCATAGTCGTCCGCCTGTGTGACGCCATAGCAGGCTGCGTCAGGGGCTGGTTCGGGGTAAATTCGTTCATCACAACTGCGGAGCGGCGGTGTCGTCGATTCAAGGCCAGAGCTACCAGGTGATGGAGTTGCGCTTCGCCAAGGCGGCGCGGCACAGCCGTCGCGTGCGCTTCCTGCGGCGGGCGATTCCCGCTGTCGTGGCGCTGTCGCTGGCGCTCATCGTCGCGGTCTCGATCTTCAATCCGTTCCGCCTGCTCGCCAAACTGCCGCTCTCGGTCGGCAATCTTGCGGTGTCCGGCACCAAGATCACGATGGAGTCGCCGCATCTCACCGGCTTCACCCCGGACCAGCGGCCCTACGATCTGCGCGCCAGGACCGCGACACAGGACATCACCGATCCCAACCATGTCGAGCTGCAGCAGCTCACCGCCCGGGTCCAGATGGAGGACAAGTCCACCGTCAACATGGACGCGAAGACCGGCCTGTTCGACACCAAGGGCCAGATCCTGGACCTGAAGGAGGATATCTTCCTGCAGTCCTCGACCGGCTATGAGGCCCGTCTGACCCAGGCGCGGGTCGATTTCGGCAAGGGCACGGTGGTCTCGGAGCAGCCCGTGGCGGTGAAGCTCCTGAACGGCACGCTGAACGCCAACCGGCTGCGCATCACCGAGAACGGTGCGCTGGTGGTCTTCGATGGTGGCGTTTCGATGATATTGATTCCAGACGAGCCGTCGTCCCGCGCTGCCGCGTCGGATGCCACGGCGCATGACGACGTTGCGCCACCGGCGAAAAAGAAATGAAGTCCATGATGCCAGTCATTCCCTCATCAATCGTGATGCGCCGCCTGTGCTGTGCCGGTGTCGCGCTCGCCACGCTGGCGCTGGCGGCAGCGGGCGATGCGCAGGCGCAGGGCGGCACCGTGCAGGGCACGCCGAACGCGATGCAGGGCTTCTCGCAGAACCGTGACAAGCCGATCCAGATCGATGCCGGCAGCCTCGAGGTCCGCGACAAGGACAAGGCCGCGACGTTCAAGGACAACGTCAAGGTGGTGCAGGGCGACACCACCATGCGCTGCAAGACGCTGGTGGTCTATTACGAGGGCGGCGCCGGCCCCGGCGGGAGCAACGGCACCGCGCCGAAGCAGGCGGCACCCCCCGCGGCCGCGGGGGGCGGCAGCTCCTCGATTCGCCGGCTGGAAGCGCGCGGCGGCGTCATCGTCACCCAGAAGGACCAGACGGTGACCGGCGACGTCGGCGATTTCGACATGCGGACCAATATCATCACCATGCGCGGCAATGTCGTGATGACCCAGGGCGACAAGGTGATGCGCGGCGACACCATGACCGTCGACATGACCACCGGCGTATCCCGCGTCGAGGTCAACAGCGGCAACAAGGTGCGGGTCCTGATTCCGAATGTCGGCAAGGGCACCGCCGGCGCGCCGTCGCCGTTCCCGGGGGGCGGCACCGACGCTCAGCGCCCGGCACCCAGTCAGCCAGGAAAGCCGTTGAGTCTCAACGACTTGTCTGGCGGAGGGCGGCGGTGAGGTTGAACCGCGTGCGGCAAGCCTGTATCACCCCCGGGACGCGTGTTGCGCCTTGCAGGCGGCCGCGCGGCGCGGAACCTGCGAAAGGCTGATCGGAAGCACATGGTGGATCTGCTGGGCATGTTCCGTCGCAAGGCGCCGCCGCGTGGGTCGCAGGCGTTCGGACGCGGCAAGGCGGATATCACCGCGCTCGGTGACCGGATGGGCGAGATGCTGCCCGGCGCGACGCGCGACGCGCCGGCGGTGGCGCGCCGGCCGGCCGAGACGGCCCCACCGCGCGAGGCGGCGGCCAAGCAGCCCCGCTGGCTCGGTACCGCCGCGCAGGGAACCTCCGCGCCGCAGCAGCGCGGGACGCCGCGCGCGACATTCCTGGCCATTCACGGCGTAGAAAAATCCTTCGGTTCGCGCCAGGTGGTGCGGGGCGTCAGCCTCTATGTGCGGCGTGGCGAGGCGGTGGGCATTCTCGGCCCCAACGGCGCCGGCAAGACCACCGTGTTCTACATGATCACCGGCCTCATCAAGGCCGACCGCGGCCGCGTCGAGCTCGACGGTCACGACGTCACCAGCCTGCCGATGTACCAGCGTGCGCGGCTCGGCATCGGCTACCTGCCGCAGGAAGCCTCGATCTTCCGTGGCCTCAATGTCGAGGACAACATCCGCGCGGTGCTCGAGGTCGTCGAGCCCGATCGCCGCAAGCGCGAGCACGAGCTCAACTCGCTGCTCGAGGAGTTCAACATCACGCGGCTGCGCAAGTCGCCGTCGATCGCGCTGTCGGGCGGCGAGCGGCGCCGCGTCGAGATCGCACGCGCGCTGGCCACACGCCCCAACTACATGCTGCTCGACGAGCCGTTCGCCGGCATCGATCCGATCGCCGTGGGCGACATCCAGGTGCTGGTGCGCCATCTCACCAATCGCGGCATCGGTGTGCTGATCACCGACCACAACGTGCGCGAGACGCTCGGCCTCACCGACCGCGCCTACATCGTCTACGCCGGCGAGGTGCTGACCGAGGGCAGCCCGGAGGAAATCGTCGCCGATCCGGACGTCCGCCGGCTCTACCTCGGCGAGGAGTTCCGGCTCTAGTGTCCCGGTTCGCGTGAGGAAAACGCGTCGCAGCAAGAATAAGCGCGCCTTCAAGCGCTCTGAGGCGGTGCTTTTCACGGCGTCAAGTCGTGGACTTCCGGATTAAACAAGCTATAAGCAAAAATCGGACCAACTTTATGGAACGGCTTTTGCCTCGATGGCTCTCACCCCGAGACTAGAGTTCCGCCAGACCCAGTCGCTGGTGATGACGCCGCAGCTGATGCAGGCCATCAAGCTGCTGCAACTCTCCAATCTCGATCTGGCGGCGTTCGTCGAGGAGGAACTGGAGCGCAACCCGCTGCTGGAACGCGCGACCGAAGGCGGCGAGCCGGCGGAGGCCCCTGATACGCCCGGCGCGTTCGAGGCAGGTGGCGACGGCGAGGGGCTCGGCGCGGATGGCGCGGGGGACGGCGACGGCTTCGACCGTGTGGGCTCCAACGGCGCCGACCCGGCGCCGGAGGACTGGCTGAGCCGCGATCTCGGCTCGCGCTCCGACATGGAACAGACCTTCGACACCGGCCTCGACAACGTCTTCCCCGAGGAGCCCGCGGAAGCGGCCGCCCGCGCCGCGCAGGATGCAGCCCCCACCGCCTACACCGACTGGGGCGGCGGCTCGTCGAGCGACGAGGATTACAATCTCGAGGCGTTCGTCGCCGCCGAGCTGTCGCTCGGCGATCATCTCGCCGCGCAGCTCGCGGTCGCCTTCGCCGATCCGGCGCGGCGCATGATTGGCCAGTACCTGATCGATCTCGTCGACGAGGCCGGTTACCTGCCGCCGGATCTCGGCCAGGTCGGCGAACGGCTCGGCGCCTCGGCCGACCAGGTCGAGGCGGTGGTCGGTGTGCTGCAGACCTTCGATCCGCCGGGCATCTGCGCGCGCCATCTCGGCGAATGTCTCGCCATCCAGCTGCGCGAGCGCGACCGTTTCGATCCGGCGATGCAGGCGCTGATCGAGCACCTCGATCTGCTGGCGAAGCGCGACGTCAACCAGCTGCGCAAGATCTGCGGCGTCGATGACGAGGATCTCGCCGACATGATCGCCGAGATCCGGCGGCTCGATCCGAAGCCGGGCCTGAAGTTCGGCGCGGCGCGGGTGCAGACCGTGGTTCCCGATGTCTATGTGAGGCCGGGGCCGGACGGCGGCTGGCTGGTCGAGCTCAACAGCGACACGCTGCCGCGTGTGCTGGTCAACCAGACCTACTACACGCAGCTGTCGAAGACGATCCGCAAGGCCGACGACAAGTCGTACTTCTCCGACTGCCTGCAGAACGCGACCTGGCTGGTACGCGCGCTCGATCAGCGCGCGCGCACCATCCTGAAGGTCGCGACCGAGATCGTGCGCCAGCAGGACGGCTTCTTCACCCATGGCGTGGCGCATCTGCGGCCGCTGAATCTCAAGACGGTCGCCGATGCGATCCAGATGCACGAATCGACGGTGTCGCGCGTCACCGCCAACAAGTACATGTCGACCAGTCGCGGGCTGTTTGAGCTCAAGTACTTCTTTACCGCGTCGATCGCGGCCTCCGACGGCGGCGAGGCGCATTCCGCCGAGGCGGTGCGCCATCGCATCAAGCTGCTGATCGATGCGGAAAGTCCCGATGCCATCCTGTCCGACGATACCATCGTCGTGCAGCTGCGCGCCGACGGCATCGACATCGCGCGCCGCACCGTGGCGAAATACCGCGAGGCGATGCGCATTCCCTCGTCGGTGCAGCGCCGCCGCGAGAAGCAGTCGGTGCTCGGCGCGCGCGGTCGCAACGCGCTCGACGCCGCGGCGTCATCCTGACACGGCAGGCAGATCCGATCGGCGGTTGCAGTTGCAACGCGTTCGGCTGCGCGCGCACACGCAGCGCATCGCTCGCGAATTTCAGCCGTTGATGAAATGGACTTCAGGAGCGCGGCTCACGCCTCCGCGAGTCGCAACCGTCTTGCAACCACGGCAGACGGCAAATGATGCGCCGCCTTCATGAGCGTGACATTGCACCCGCTTGACGGCGACATCAACTGTCGAAATGCTACATTTGTGCGAAGCCTGCGCGTGGCCGGTCGCCGCGGACAAGGACGACGCACGGATGTTGTCGTAGTGATCTGCGAGGCGAACCATGACGATCAGAGTCTCGGGCAAGAGCATCAGTGTTGGCGAGGCCCTGCGTGGCCGCGTCGGCGATCGCACCGAGGAGGTTCTGAGAAAATATTTCGACGGCAACTATTCGGGTCATATCACGCTGAGCAAGGATGGCTTCGGCTTTCGCACCGACTGCTCGCTGCATCTTGATTCCGGGATCACGCTCGAAGCCGAGTCGGTGGCCGCCGATGCCTATGCCAGCGCCGACCAGGCGTTGCTCCAGATCGAGAAGCGCCTGCGGCGCTACAAGAGCCGCCTGAAGGATCGCTCCGTCCGCAAGGCCCATGCCAGCGCGGCGGTGCTGTCCGGATTCGACGCGCCGAGCTATGTGATCGAGGCGCCGGCGGAGAATGAAGACGAGATCACCGCCTTCAATCCGGTGATCATCGCCGAGAGCACGACCTCGCTGAAATCGCTGTCGGTGAGCGAGGCGGTGATGGAGCTGGACCTCACCGGCGCCCCGGTGATCGTGTTCCAGCACGGCTCCAGCGGTCGGATCAATGTGATTTACCGCCGCGCGGACGGCAATGTCGGATGGATCGATCCGCCGACGGTCAGCGCGCCACCGGCGCGCTGAAGATTATTGATTCCGCTGCTGATTTCGGTTCCCGCCGGGAACGGGAGGAGGGTCTGTACGATGACCGGAACTTCCACACCACCTCATGAGGAACGCCATTGACGCCCCGCCGGACCGTCCCTATGGTCCGGCGCCTTTGAGGGCCCAGGCACGCCCTGCACATCCCCGCACCGGGGGTGCAGCCTGCCTGGGACGAATTGCAACCCGCTGCTCAGACTAACCTGGCATAGCGTTATCCTCGGAACGTCCCATGATGATCACTGATCTGGTCGCGCCCGAGGCGATTCTCCCGGCGTTGAAGGTCAACGGCAAGAAGCAGGCCCTCCAGGAGCTCGCGGCACGCGCCGCGGCGCTCACCGGACAGAACGAACGGGCGATCTTCGAGGTGCTGTTGCAACGGGAGAAGCTCGGAACGACCGCTGTCGGCTACGGCGTCGCCATTCCACATGGCAAGCTGCCGAAGCTGGAGAAGCTGTTTGGACTGTTCGCCCGGCTGGAGCGCCCGATCGATTTCGAGGCGATGGATGGCCAGCCGGTCGACCTGATGTTTCTGCTGCTCGCGCCGGAAGGCGCCGGCGCGGATCATCTCAAGGCGCTGGCGCGCATCGCGCGGCTGCTGCGGGATCAGGAGATCGCCAAGAAGCTGCGGGCATCGAGCGATGCCCAGGCGCTGTACTCGGTGCTGGCCCTGCCGCCGGCGACCGCGGCCTGAAACCGCAGCGACGCCGTCACGCGACATCAAGTCAACCTGCCGGATCCTGCACCGGTTCCGGCCGCGCCAAGGGCGCGGCGAAACGGGCATGCGGTCGTCAGTGCACGCTGACGGCTTCGAGCTCATTGCTCCATGCATTGGCGATGGCCGCCTCGCGGCTGTCGGTCAGCATGATCGGCGTGCCGTCCGCGGAATGCAGGGTGAAGAGCTTCAGCCCCGGGGCGATGTGGGGCGCCTGCGGGAACAGGCTCGGCACATCCTCGGAGCGGATCTGCTTGACGTAGGCGATGTGGCCCGCGCCCATGGTGGCGAGCGCTTCCGGCGACACGTCTACAAGGCTGACGTTCACATTGAGTTCGGTCATGGTCTCGACTCCTTACTGATACAAGCGGTCGAGTCCGCTATCGTTCATTATTCGTGTTCATTGATAGCTATTGTCTTAACGACCCGTTCAGGTTCCGGCCTGGCGAGGTCGACCGACAGCAGCCCGTTCTTCAGATCCGCCCCCAGCACCTGCATCCCGTCCGCCAGCACGAAGGTGCGCTGGAACAGCCGCGCGGCGATGCCGCGATGGATGTATTGCCGGGTCTTGTCGTCCTGCTGGCGACCGCGGATGACGAGCTGCTTCTCCTCGACGGTGACATCGAGCTGGTCGCGGGTGAAACCCGCCACCGCCAGCGTGATGCGCAGGCGTTCAGGCTGACCGCTTTCGCGCTCGAGCCGCTCGATGTTGTAGGGAGGGTAGCCGTCCGCGCCCTTCACGACGCGATCAAGCGCACGCTCGATTTCGTCGAATCCCAGAAGGAACGGACTGGACAACGATGGAACACGAGACATCTCGCAAAGTCCTCTCGAAGCGACTTTGACGGGGCCCTGGATTGGCACCCCTGCCGGGCGGCGACCGCCGTCCGGTGAGTATCATATGTGCATCGCCAAATATCGTTCAAGGACCTGGAACCCGTCCCCACGGTCCTGAAAATATTAAGAGATTGTCATTCGCCGCCGGCCGTCGGCGCTGAACAGGTGCAGCTTGCCGCGCGGCACCACCACCCGCAGCCGGTTCCCGATGTCCGGCGCCGACTGTCCGGGAATGCGGACGATCAGCTCGCCGGTCGGCCCGGTTCCGCCGTCGGTCCGGCGGCCGTAGACGAAGATTTCCGGGCCGACCAGTTCCACGGCCTCCACCGTCAGTTCCAGCGCCAGGCCGCCGGGCGGGGTGGCGTCGCTCGACACCGCGAAATCCTCTGGCCGGACGCCGAGGATGGCGCCGCCGTCGCCTGCGCCCGCGCCGGCCAGTGCCGCGGCTTCCGCCGCCGACAGCGGCCACAGGTTCATCGGCGGGGCACCGATGAACGCAGCGACGAACGTGGTCGCCGGCGCCTTGTAGACGTCAAGCGGATGGCCGATCTGCTCGACCGCGCCGCCGTTCATCACCACCAGCATGTCGGCCAGCGTCATCGCCTCCAACTGGTCATGGGTGACGTAGATCGAGGTGGTCTTGAGCCGCCGCTGCAGCTTGCTGATCTCCACCCGCATCGCGATGCGCAGCTTGGCGTCGAGGTTGGACAGCGGCTCGTCGAACAGGAACACCTTGGGGTGGCGCACGATCGCCCGTCCCATCGCAACGCGCTGGCGCTGGCCGCCGGACAGCTGCTTGGGCTTGCGGTCGAGCATCGGCCCGATTTCGAGGATTTGCGCCGCCTCGCGTACCCGCGCGTCGATCTCGGTCTTGGTCGCGCCGCGGTTGCGCAGGCCGTAGGCCATGTTGTCGTAGACGCTCATGTGCGGATAGAGCGCGTAGTTCTGGAACACCATGGCGATGTCGCGGTCGGCGGGCTCGACGTCGTTGACCACGCGGCCGCCGATGTCGATGGTGCCGCCGGTAATGGTCTCGAGCCCGGCCACCATGCGCAGCAGGGTCGACTTGCCGCAGCCGGACGGGCCGACCAGCACGCACAGCGCGCCATCGGCGACTTCAAAGCTCACCCCCTTGATGGCGTCGACGCCACCCGGATAGGTCTTTCGCACATCACGCAGAACGACGTTGGCCATCCCCACTCCCGGTCATTTCTCGGTTTCCACGAGGCCGCGCACGAATAGCTTCTGCATCGCGACCACGATCGCGACCGGCGGCAGCATCGCCAGCACCGCGGTCGCCATCACCAGCGGCCATTCGGTCAGCGCGTCTTGGGTGGTGATCATCTTGCGGATGCCGATCACCACGGTCTGCATGTCGTCGCGCGTGGTGACCAGCAGCGGCCACAGATACTGATTCCAGCCATAGATGAACAGGATCACGAACAGCGCCGCCATGTTGGTGCGCGACAGCGGCAGCAGCGTATCCCAGAAGAAGCGCAGCGGCCCGGCGCCGTCGATGCGCGAGGCTTCCAGCAGTTCGTCCGGCACGGTCATGAAGAACTGGCGGAACAGCAGCGTCGCGGTGGCCGAGGCGATCAGCGGCAGCGTCAGGCCGGCATAGCTGTCGAGCAGCGACAGGTCGGCGGCGATCTTGTAGGTCGGATAGATGCGTACCTCGACCGGCAGCATCAAGGTGATGAAGATCACCCAGAACACGGTCTTGCGTAACGGGAAGCGGAAATACACGATGGCGTAGGCCGACAGAATCGAGATCGCGATCTTCCCGAGCGCGATCGCCATCGCCATGATGAACGAATTGATCAGCATGGTGCCGACCGGCTCGCGGGTCGAGCCGTGGGTGCCGATGAAGAGGGTGCGGTAGTAGTTCTCGAGAAAATGGCCGCCGGGCCACAGCGCGATCTGGCCATTGGCGATCGCGGTGTTGTCCTGGGTCGAGGCGACAATGGCGAGATAGACCGGAAACGCGACAATGGCGATGCCGATCCACAGGATCGCATGCGCCACCAGCCAGCGAATACCCTTGCGTTCGACCATCGCGGCCTCTCAGTAAGTGACCTTGCGCTCGACATAGCGGAACTGGACCGCCGTGAGCGCAATGACGATGAACATCAGGATGACTGACTGCGCCGCCGAGCTGCCGAGATTGCTGCCGAGCAGGCCATCGAGATAGACCTTGTAGACCAGCGTCTCGGTGGCTTTCGCCGGACCGCCGCCGGTCATGGTGTCGATGATGCCGAAGGTCTCGAAGAAGGCATAGACGGTGTTGATGACGATCAGGAAGAAGATGGTCGGCATCAGCAGCGGAAAGGTCACGGTCCAGAACCGCCGCATCGGCCGCGCGCCGTCGATCGCGGCCGCTTCCATCACGCTCTTGGGGATCGCCTGCAGTCCGGCCAGGAAGAACAGGAAGTTGTAGGAAATCTGCTTCCAGGCAGCCGCCAGCACCACCAGCAGGATCGCCTGGTTGCCATTGAGCAGCGGATTCCAGTCGACGCCGAGGGCGCGCAACGGCCTGGAGAGCACGCCGAGCGCCGGATGCAGCATGAACAGCCACAGCACGCCGGCGACCGCGGGCGCCACCGCATAGGGCCAGATCAGCAGCGTGCGATAGACGGTCACTCCGGTAAGCGGCTTGTCGGCCATCACCGCCAGCAGCAGCGCCGCCGACAGCGAGGCGGCGGCGATCGCGGCGGAGAACAGCAGCGTGCGCAGGATGGCGTTGAGATATTCGGGCTGTGTGAGGATGTCGGCGTAGTTCTCGAACGCCACGAAGGTGGTGGAGAGGCCGAAGGCGTCCTGCAGCAGGAACGATTGCCACACCGCCTGCGCCGCCGGCCAGTAGAAGAACAGCAGCACCACCGCGACCTGCGGCACCAGCAGGACGTAAGGCAGCAGGCGCGACCGGAAGACCGACTGCTTTTCCATGACGACGACTGCCCCAACCTTGATCTTGCCGTGCGGTTTATTCCTCATGGTGAGGAGCGGCCCTCTGGGCTGCGTCTCGAACCATGAGAGCCACGCGCTCGTCTTATGGCCTCATCCTTCGAGACGCCCGCTGCGCAGGCTCCTCAGGATGAGGGGTAAGCTCTTGTAACGACGTCGTCAGTCGTCGGAAGAGCTTGCCCCTCGGATCGCGCCGAAGGACAAGCTCGGTCGAACATGCCTCAGCGCGATACGGTGCGCTCGAACTGGCGCAGCATCTGGTTGCCGCGCTGCACGGCGGTGTCAAGCGCGTCCTTGGCGCTCTTCTTGCCGGCGAGCGCCGCCTCGATCTCCTCGGCCCAGACGTCGCGCAGCTGCACCATGTTGCCAAGGCGCAGGCCGCGCGAGTTCTCGGTCGGCTCCTTGTTGGTCAGCTCCTGCAGCGGGGTCTCGAGATAGGGCGCGTCCTTGTAGAAGCCGAGCTCCTTGGCCTTGGCATAGGCCGCCTTGGTGATCGGCAGGTAGCCCGACGCCTTGTGGATCGCGACCTGGCGGTCGGTGTCGGACAGGAAGGCGAGGAACTTGGCGACGCCCTTGTATTCGTCCGGCTTCTTGCCGCCCATCACCCACAGCGAGGCGCCGCCGATGATCGAGTTCTGCGGTGCGCCGGCGACGTCCGGATAGTAGGGCATCGGCGCGTTGGTCCAGTCGAACTTGGCATTGGCGCGAACCTGGCCGAAGAATGCCGACGACGTCAGGAAGATCGGGCACTCACCGGATGTGAAACGGCCCTCGGCGTTGTTGGTGCGGCCGGAATAGTCGTAGGTCTTGTCCTTCTGCAGCTCCACCAGGGTTTCCAGGTGCTTGATCTGCGCCGGTCCGTTGAACTTCAGCTCGGTGTCGAAGCCGTCGAGGCCGTTGGCCTTGGTCGCGAGCGGCAGGTTGTGCCAGGCGGACAGCTGCTCGATGTTGGCCCAGGTCACCCATGCCGTGGAGAAGCCGCAGGTGGCGAAGCCGGCCGCATGCAATTTCTTGGCGTCCTCGAACACCTCGGGCCAGGTCTTGGGAATGTCGGCGATGCCGGCCTTCTTCAGCGCGTCCTTGTTGATCCACATCACCATGGACGAGGAGTTGAACGGGAACGACAGCATCTCGCCCTTGGAGGTCGAGTAGTAGCCGGTGATCGCCGGCAGGTAGGCGCTCGGATCGAACTTTTCGCCGGATTCCTGCATCAGCTTGTAGACCGGCTTGATCGCACCGGTGGCGGCCATCATGGTGGCGGTGCCGACTTCGAACACCTGCAGGATGTGCGGCGCGGTGCCGGCGCGGAAGGCGGCAATGCCGGCGTTCATGGTGTCGGGGTAGCTGCCCTTGTAGACCGGCACCACCTTGTAGTCGCTCTGCGAGGCGTTGAATTCCTCGGCGAGCTTCACCACCACGTCGTTGTTGGCGCCGGTCAGCGCGTGCCACCACTGGATTTCCGTCGCCGCCTGCGCGGGCGACGCCAGCGCGGCAAAGGCGGAAGCAACCAAGCCGAAACCCATCCGGCGAACCGTCATCAGCCATCTCCCTGGAGCTGTCGTCATTGAAAAGAAGCGCGTTAAAGGCGCCGGACGACATGCATATGACGGCGATGGTAAAGGCGGGGTGCGCGGAAAGGAAAGTGGAAAATCGGGCATGGCGCCGCCCGCACCGGCGCGGCCGGTGAGGGGCGGTCCGTCGTGTCGGGACGCCGCCGGCCGGTGCGTGCGCTCAGCGCTTCTTCTCGCCGGGGGTGGAAACGATGCCCTGGGCCATCAGCTCGGTGATCTCGGCCGGGGAGAAGCCGAACTCGCCGAGCACCTCCGCGGCATGCTCGCCGAATTTCGGCGGTGTGCGGCGCAGCGAGGCCTTGCTGCGGTCGAAGCGGATCGGGGACGCCACGCCCTTGTACCAGTCCTTGCTGACGACGTCGCCGCGGTGGGCGACATGGGCGCCTTCCAGGGCCTTGTCGATCGACTGCACCGGGCCGGCGGGCAGGCCGGCCGACAGCAGGCGGTCGCACAGCGGCTCGGTGTCGTGCTGCCTGAACACCGCCTCGAGCTCGGCGCGCAGCGCCTCGCGGTTGGTGACGCGGTCGCGGTTGCGCGCGAAGCGCGGGTCGGTGCCGAGCTCGGGCTTGCCGATCTCCTTGCACAGCTTGCGGAAGGTGCCGTCGTTGCCGACGCCGGTGAAGATCTGGCCGTCGCGGGTGGGGAAGATCGCGTAAGGCGCGAGATTGGGATGCTCGTTGCCGGTCAGTGACGGCGGCTTGCCGTGCAGGAAATAATTCGCGGTGTGCGGGTGCATGATGGCAAGGCCGGTCTCGAACAGCGTGGTTTCGAGGAATTGGCCAAGCCCCGAGCGCTGCCGCTCCGCCAAGGCCATCAGGATGCCGACGGTGGCGAACAGCCCGGTCGAGATGTCGACCAGCGGCACGCCGATTCGCATCGGGCCGCTCTCCGGCGAGCCGGTGGCGGCGATCATGCCGGTCATGGCCTGGATGATGGCGTCATAGCCGGGGTTGCCGCCACGCGGGCCGTCGCCGCCGAAGCCGGAGATGCGGCAATGGATCAGGCGCGGAAATTTATCCCGGAGCACGTCGTTGCCGATACCCCACTTGTCGAGGGTGCCGGGCTTGAAGTTCTCGATCAGGACGTCGGCGTCCTTGAGCATGGTCATCAGCACCGCGCGGCCGCCCTCCGAGGCGAGGTCGAGGCCGATCGAGCGCTTGTTGCGGTTGATGCCGAGGAAGTAGGCGGCGTCGCCGTCGTGGAACGGAGGGCCCCATTCCCGGACCTCGTCGCCGGCAGGCGGCTCGACCTTGACGACGTCGGCGCCGTGGTCGGCGAGGACCTGGGTGCAGTAGGGGCCCCCCAGCACGCGCGTGAGATCGATCACGCGCAGTCCCGTCATTGCACCGGCAGCCTGAGACGTCATGAGCCTAATCCTTGGTGGATGAAGAACGTTTCCCGTTGGCAAGCCTTATCGTCGGCGGCCTGGGCGAGCCAGCCGCATTCCGTCATGGCCTGTTGCAAAAGTGGATACCGCCGCGGTGCCGCAATCAAGCGCTCAGGGGGCGCGAAAGGACCGCAATGGGGCCGTCAGGCGGAACGCCTGCAAATCGGCGGCTTCTGAGTGGGCGGGCGTGGAAAACGGGGGAGATCGCGCCTCAGGCGGATCGCCGGGGAATTGGTGGAGCCAGGCGGGATCGAACCGCCGACCTCTTGCATGCCATGCAAGCGCTCTCCCAGCTGAGCTATGGCCCCGGATTGTCGCGTCACCGTCAAATCAGCGGCGCGCGGCGAACCCTTTTTCACATATTTGAGATTATCTCAAGTCTCTTCATCACCAGAAACGTCACCAATGATGTCCGTGACGTCTTCATCCCCTTCTTCTTCGTCGGCGATGAAGGTCGAATCGTCGTCATCGTCGTCGTCGAGGCTGTCGTCGATCTCGATATCGTCCTCGGATTCCGGCAGAACGGCGTTGACCTTGCCGGTATTTTCCTCGGCATCGGCCTCCTCGAGCGACACCGTCTCCATTTCGGCCGCTTCCGGCGCTGCGTCGTCGGTCGTATGGACGCGGCCGGCGTCGCCGCGGGTGCGGACCGGCGCCACCGGAGCGATCGGCACGACCTCACCGGTATACGGCGAAATCACCGGGTTCTTGTTCAGATCGTAGAACTTCTTGCCTGTCGTCGGACAGATGCGTTTCGTTCCAAGCTCGGGTTTGGCCACGTCGGTGTCCTGAGGATGTCTGAGAGTCGGTGCTTCACTTGGCTAGTTGCCGCGCCGCTGTCAATAGCGGGTTTGACCTATCGGCAGGGCATGACGCGGCGGGCGGCGCGTGTTAGGAGCCGATGCAGTGAGGTTTGGCGGGGCCAACGGGTGCCGCAGCCCGGCTGCGATTCGGCCAGCGCCGCAAAACCCCACGGAAATCATGGATTTCCAGTGCCCTCCCGGTCGCGGGAGGCTTGTGCCGGCGCCTCCTCGGGCCGGCGCGGCCGCGATCGCCGGGGTGCTGGCGCAGGGACACGGGAACCACGGTCGTGACACATTCTGGCGAGCTTCGTCCGCTGCAGGCGCGCAGCAGTTCCGCCCTCTCCGGCGAGGTGCGCGTGCCCGGCGACAAGTCGATTTCGCATCGGGCGCTGATCCTCGGTGCCCTGGCGGTCGGCGAAACCCGGATCACCGGCCTGCTGGAAGGCGAGGACGTGCTCAACACCGCGAAGGCGATGCAGGCGCTCGGCGCCAGCGTCACGCGCACCGGCGAGGGCGCCTGGACGGTGCGCGGCGTCGGGGTGGGCGGCTTTGCCGCACCGGCCGCGGCGCTCGATTTCGGCAATTCCGGCACCGGTTGCCGCCTGGTGATGGGCGCGGTTGCCGGCTGCCCGATCACCGCGACGTTCGATGGTGACGCCTCCTTACGCAAGCGGCCGATGCGCCGCATCTTAGATCCCTTGGAACTGATGGGCGCGAAGGTGACGGTGGCCACCGAGGGCGGCCGGCTGCCGGTGACGCTCGCCGGCGCGCGCGATCCCCTGCCGATCGTCTATCGCTCGCCGGTGGCGTCCGCCCAGATCAAGTCGGCGGTGCTGCTGGCGGGGCTCGCCGCGCCCGGCGCGACCACGGTGATCGAGCCGGAGGCGAGCCGCGACCACACCGAGCTGATGCTGGCGCATTTCGGCGCGGCCATCGTCTCGGAAGCGGACGGCGTTCATGGCCGCAAGATCACGCTGCAGGGCCAGCCGGAGCTGACCGGCGCGCCGGTCGTGGTGCCGGCTGATCCGTCCTCGGCGGCCTTCCCGCTGGTGGCGGCGCTGGTGGTCGAGGGCTCCGACATCGTGCTCACCGACGTGATGACCAATCCCTTGCGCACTGGCCTGTTCACGACGCTGCGCGAGATGGGCGCCTCGATCGAGGAGAGCCATGTTCGCGGCGATGCCGGCGAGCCGATGGCGCGGCTGCGCGTGCGCGGCTCGAAGCTGCGCGGCGTCACCGTGCCGCCGGAGCGCGCGCCGTCGATGATCGACGAGTATCTCGTGCTGGCGGTGGCCGCGGCCTATGCCGAAGGCACCACCATCATGCGCGGCCTGCATGAGCTGCGGGTCAAGGAATCCGACCGCCTCGAAGCCACCGCCGACATGCTCAGGGTCAACGGCGTCAAGGTCGAGATCAGCGGCGACGATCTGATCGTCGAGGGGCGCGGCCATGTGCCCGGCGGCGGCCTCGTCGCCACCCACATGGACCATCGCATCGCCATGTCGGCGCTGGTGATGGGGCTCGCCGCCGACACGGCGGTCCGCATCGACGATGCCAGCTTCATTGCCACCAGCTTCCCGGACTTCGTCCCCATGATGCAGCGGCTCGGCGCGGACATCGCATGATCATCGCCATCGACGGCCCCGCAGCCTCCGGCAAGGGCACGCTCGCCCGGCTGCTCGCCGAGCACTATGGCCTGCGCCACCTCGATACCGGGGTAATCTACCGCGCCGTCGCCAAGGCCGTGCTCGACGCCGGTCTCGACCTCACCGACGAGGCCGCCGCGGTCCAGGCGGCGCGCGGGCTCGATCCGGCGACCTTCGGCGACGTGGCCCTCAAGAGCCAGGCCATGGGCAGCGCGGCATCGGTGGTTTCGGCGATCCCCAGCGTCCGTCGGGCGCTGGTCGAGTTCCAGCGGCAGTTTGCCGCCGCTCCTCCCGGCGCGGTGCTGGACGGCCGTGACATTGGAACCGTGATCTGTCCGGACGCCGAGGTGAAGATCTTTGTGGTCGCCGATCCGGTTGTCCGGGCCCGGCGGCGCACCCTCGAGGCGAGGAGCCGGGGCGAGGCCGCCGACGAGGCCGTCATCCTGGCGGACATCCTGGCGCGCGACGCGCGCGACCAGAGCCGCACTGTCGCCCCCCTGAAACCGGCCGATGATGCGCACTTGCTGGATAATTCCCAGTTGGATATAGAAGGCGGCGTCCGGGCAGCCATCGCAATCGTCGAGGCCGTCCGAGCGGGCCGGTCGCGGAGCTAGTTTTTTTGAAGCTCCCACCGTCTTTGGAGGAACGCCCGCTCCCGGTGTCGTTTATGCGATCGGGGCCCGATTGGCCCCGCAGGACAGTCCCGTCGGGCTTGTCCTGAAGGAACCGGACATCAGCTCATCGCATCGTTCGTGCAGGCCTTCTGCCGGCCCGTTTCTGCGTTTTGCAGGGCGGTCGCTGGGGCTGCGGACCCCAGCCCTTCACGGTCGGTGCGCCATCAACCCGAACGCCGGCAAGATTCCGCATCTGGAGATCAAATGGTTTCAGCTGCCGCTACCTCCTACTCCCCGTCCCGCGAGGACTTCGCCGCGATGCTCGAAGAGAGCTTCGGCGGGGGCAACCTGCAGGAAAGCTCCGTCGTCAAGGGCAAGGTCGTTGCCATTGAGAAGGACATGGCCGTCATCGACGTCGGCCTGAAGACCGAAGGCCGCGTGGCTCTTCGTGAGTTCGCCGGCCCCGGCCGCGAAAGCACCCTGAAGGTGGGTGACGAGGTCGAAGTGTTCCTCGACCGTATCGAGAACGCCCTCGGCGAAGCCGTGCTGTCGCGCGACAAGGCGCGCCGCGAAGAGAGCTGGGGCAAGCTCGAGAAGGCGTTCCAGAACAACGAGAAGGTCTCGGGCGTCATCTTCAACCAGGTCAAGGGTGGCTTCACCGTCGACCTCGACGGCGCCGTGGCCTTCCTGCCGCGCTCGCAGGTCGACATCCGTCCGATCCGCGACGTCGCTCCGCTGATGAACAACCCGCAGCCGTTCCAGATCCTCAAGATGGACCGTCGCCGCGGCAACATCGTGGTGTCGCGCCGCACCGTGCTGGAAGAGACCCGCGCCGAGCAGCGCCAGGAGCTGGTGCAGAACCTCGAAGAGGGGCAGGTCATCGACGGCGTCGTCAAGAACATCACCGATTACGGTGCGTTCGTCGACCTCGGCGGCATCGACGGCCTGCTGCACGTCACCGACATCGCGTGGCGCCGTGTCAACCACCCGACCGAGGTGCTGTCGATCGGCCAGACCGTCAAGGTCAAGATCATCAAGATCAACCACGAGACCCACCGCATCTCGCTCGGCATGAAGCAGCTGCTGGACGATCCGTGGCAGGGCATCGAGGCCAAGTACCCGCTGCAGGCGCGCTTCACCGGCCGCGTGACCAACATCACCGACTACGGTGCGTTCGTCGAGCTCGAGCCGGGCATCGAAGGCCTGATCCACGTCTCCGAGATGTCGTGGACCAAGAAGAACATGCACCCCGGCAAGATCGTGTCGACCTCCCAGGAGGTCGAGGTGCAGGTGCTCGAGGTCGATTCCTCCAAGCGCCGCATTTCGCTCGGTCTCAAGCAGACCATGCGCAACCCCTGGGAGACCTTCGTCGAGAAGTATCCGGTGGGTTCGGTGGTCGAGGGCGAGGTCAAGAACAAGACCGAGTTCGGTCTGTTCCTGGGTCTCGACGGCGACGTCGACGGCATGGTCCACCTCTCCGACCTCGACTGGAAGCTTCCGGGCGAGCAGGTCATCGACAACTTCAAGAAGGGCGACATGGTCAAGGCCGTGGTGCTCGACGTCGATGTGGAGAAGGAGCGCATCTCGCTCGGCATCAAGCAGCTCGAAGGCGACCCCTTCGCCGAGCCGGGCGATGTCAAGAAGGGCGCCGTCGTCACCTGTGAGGTGCTCGACGTCAAGGAAGGCGGCATCGACGTTCAGATCGTCGGCACCGACTTCAACACCTTCATCAAGCGCTCGGAGCTCGCGCGCGAGCGTTCGGAGCAGCGCCCCGAGCGCTTCGCCGTCGGCGAGAAGGTCGACGCCCGCGTCATCCAGTTCGACAAGAAGGCCCGCAAGGTCCAGGTGTCGATCAAGGCGCTGGAAGTCGCCGAGGAGAAGGAAGCCATCGCGCAGTACGGTTCGTCCGATTCGGGCGCCACGCTGGGCGACATCCTCGGCACCGCGCTCAAGCAGCGCGCCGACAAGTAAGCCGTATCGGCATTGCCGTACGGAAGGGGGCTCCGGCGTCGCCGGGGCCCCTTTTGTTTGTCACAGCCTGTCCGATGGCGCGGCGCGGCCGGGCGGGCCGTATCCGCCGGCCCGAAAATGCTCTAGTGAACGAGCTGGCAGGCCATGATCGTGGATACGATCATGTTTTTTTCATATTGCGTTGCAATTGAACAAATCAGGTTACGCCATCTCAAGGTCGCACGGACATGACGTGCGGCGCAGATTTCCCGGAGAGTTCCGATGACCTACGACCCCGATGTGATCGTCGACCGCCGGCGCATCCGCCGCAAGCTGACGTTCTGGCGTGTCGCGGCGACCATCGCCGCGATCGTTGCCATCGTCGCCGTGGCGGTGGTGGCGACGCCGTCCGGCCGCGATGCGCTGACCGGCGGCCACACGATCGCACGGGTCACCATCGAGGGCCTGATCCAGAGCAACCGCGACCGCATCGAGGCGCTGGAGCGGCTGGAGAAGTCGCAGGCCGCCGCGGTGATCGTGCACCTCAACTCGCCGGGCGGCACCACCTCCGGCTCCGAGCAGCTCTATGACGCGCTGGTCCGCCTCAAGGCCAAGAAGCCTGTGGTGGTGGTGGTCGATGGTCTCTGCGCGTCGGGCGCCTACATCACCGCGCTGGCGTCGGACCACATCATTGCCCAGCAGACCTCGCTGGTCGGCTCGATCGGCGTGCTATTCCAGTTCCCCAACGTTTCCGACCTGCTGAAGACCGTCGGGGTCAAGGTCGAGGAGGTGAAGTCCTCACCGCTGAAGGCTGCTCCCAACGGCTTCGAGCCGACCAGTCCCGAGGCGCGCGCCGCCCTCGACATGCTGGTCAAGGATTCCTACGCTTGGTTCCGCAACCTGGTGAAGGAGCGGCGCAAGATGGACGACGATACGCTGCAGACCGTTGCCGACGGCCGTGTCTTCACCGGCCACCAGGCGGTGGGGCTGAAGCTGGTCGACCAGCTCGGCGACGAGAAGACCGCCATCGCTTGGCTGATCGCGGAAAAGAAAATCTCCTCCGAGCTGCCGGTGCGCGATTTCAAGCTGACGCCGGGCCTCAGCGACATGACGTTCCTGCGCGCGGCGGCGGTGGTGACCCTCGACGCCGTCGGCCTCACCTCGTTCTCGCGGCGGCTCGATCAGTCGGGCGTAATCCAGGCGGTCGACCGTGCCGGGCTCGATGGCATGCTCGCGATCTGGCAACCGGGGAGTGCGCAGTGACCCCCGTGCAGGCCGGTTTGGGCGCGATGCAGCAATCACGCGGATGGCCGCGGACAGGTCATTTTCAGCGTTTGTCACGCGGTTTCATGCTGTTATGGCAGCAATTAACGTCTTGACAGCTCCGCGCATTTTCACGGAAATGGTAAATCGCACGATCCACGGATACCGGTGTCGATGATTAAATCCGAACTTGTTCAGCGTATCGCCGAGCACAATCCGCACCTTTACCAGCGGGACGTCGAGAACATCGTGAATGCGATCCTCGATGAAATCGTTGCCGCGCTGGCGCGCGGCGATCGGGTCGAGCTGCGTGGCTTCGGTGCTTTTTCGGTCAAGCACCGACCGGCGCGTGCGGGCCGCAACCCACGCACCGGCGAGCATGTGCCGGTCGACCAGAAGAGCGTACCGTTCTTCAAGACCGGCAAGGAAATGCGTGAGCGTCTCAATCGCGACATGCCGGGCGGTGCCGCGGCGGCCGCCGATGATGAAGACGAAACGGCCGATCAGGAGGACTGATCGCTCCTCTGGTGGACGGTCGGCCGTCTGCGGTGCGGACGCAACGACGGCCCGCCAGCTTCAAGAGTTCTTTCAAGAGTTCTTCCAAAAGTTCTTGCAGGACTTCCACGACGCCCAAGCTGTCTCCGAGCGGCGCCTCCGTACTCCGGCGCTACGCAACGGCACTCTCCCTTCCGCCTGCTGTTTGGTGCTACCCTCTCGCGGCACGGCGGCGAACTCAGCCTAGTGAGGGATCATGCTCCGAAAGATCGTCAACGCCCTGGTGCTGATCCCGCTCGCGGTGGTGTTCGTGGTGTTCGCCGTCGCCAACCGGCATCTGGTCACGGTGTCGTTCAATCCCTTCGATACCGCCGATCCGTCCGGAGCGATCACGCTGCCGCTGTTCGTCATCTTGATCCTGGTGGCGATCCTCGGCGTGGTCGCGGGCGGGATGGCCACCTGGTACGGCCAGCGCCATTGGCGTCGTGCGGCGCGCCGGCTCGAGGCCGATGCCCGGGCGGTTCGTCAGCAGCTTGACGACCTGCGGGCCGAGCGGGTGCAGGCGGCCCGGGCCCAGGTTCCCCAGCTCCGGGCGAACTGATCGCAGTCGGCCAAACGCCGGACATCCGGCCGTCCCAGGGGGCTGGGCCGCCGGTCATTGGGGCGAGACAAGCCCCTCGCAACGTTGTAGAACCCGCCCCGTCCACATCAAACCGTCACAGGCCTGACCGGCCCTTTCGGAACCCGTTTCCAGCGATGTCCCTGCTCGTCAAGATCTGCGGCCTGTCGACGCCCGAGACGCTCGAAGCGTCGCTCGCGGCCGGCGCGGACATGGTGGGTTTCGTGTTCTTTCCGCCGTCCCCGCGCCATGTCGGCCTTGGCCTCGCGCGCGAGCTCGGCCAGGCGGTGCGGCGGCGGGCCGTCAAGGTCGCGCTCACGGTCGATGCCGACGACGCCACGCTCGCCAATATCATCGACGCGCTCGAGCCGCAGGTACTGCAGCTCCACGGCAAGGAGAGCGTGGCGCGACTGCGCGACATCAAGCAGCGGTTCGGCCTGCCGGTGATGAAGGCGATTGCAGTCGAGACCGCGGCCGATCTCGCCGTGCTGCCGGGCTATGCTACCGCCGCCGAGCGCATCCTGTTCGACGCCCGCGCCCCGAAGGACGCCACCCGTCCCGGTGGACTCGGTCGTCCGTTCGACTGGCATCTGCTCGAGCATCTCAAGCTTGCTGTCCCATTCATGGTGTCCGGCGGCCTCGATGCCGGTAATGTCGCGGAGGCGCTGCGTGTCACCGGCGCCGGTGGCGTCGACGTGTCGTCGGGCGTCGAGCGCGCGCCGGGTGTCAAAGATATCGAGAAGATCCGGGCCTTCGTCGCTGCCGCGCGCGCCGCGGCCGGCGCTGCGCCGTCCCCTCTCACCGCGAGCCGCGCATGAACCAGCCGTTACCGAACTCCTTCCGCAGCGGGCCCGACGAGCACGGCCATTTCGGCCAGTTCGGCGGCCGCTTCGTCGCCGAAACGCTGATGCCGCTGATCCTCGACCTGGAAAAGGCCTATGCCGACGCCAAGGCCGACCCGGCGTTCCAGCGCGAGATGGACGGCTATCTCAAGGACTATGTCGGCCGGCCGTCGCCGCTGTATTTCGCCGAGCGGCTGACTGAGCATCTCGGCGGCGCGAAGATCTATTTCAAGCGCGAAGAGCTCAACCACACCGGCTCGCACAAGGTGAACAACGTGCTCGGCCAGATCATGGTCGCGCGGCGGATGGGCAAGAAGCGCATCATCGCAGAGACCGGCGCCGGCCAGCACGGCGTCGCCACCGCGACGCTGTGCGCGCGCTTCGGCCTCGAATGCGTCGTCTACATGGGCGCGGTCGATGTCGAGCGGCAGATGCCGAACGTCTTCCGCATGCAGATGCTTGGCGCCACGGTCGTTCCCGTGCAGTCCGGCTCGCGCACGCTCAAGGACGCCATGAACGAGGCGTTGCGTGACTGGGTCACCAACGTCCACGACACGTTCTATTGCATCGGCACGGTCGCCGGCCCGCACCCCTATCCGATGATGGTGCGCGACTTCCAGTCGATCATCGGCAACGAGACCAAGGCGCAGATGCGCGAGGTCGAGGGCCGTCTGCCGGATTCGCTGGTCGCCTGCATCGGCGGCGGCTCCAACGCGATGGGCCTGTTTCACCCGTTTCTCGACGATCCCTCGGTTGAGATCTTCGGCGTCGAGGCCGCCGGTCACGGCCTCACCCAGCTGCATGCGGCGTCGATCGCCGGTGGTCGCCCCGGCGTACTGCACGGCAACCGCACCTATCTGCTGATGGATGACGACGGCCAGATTCTCGAGGCACACTCGATTTCCGCCGGTCTCGACTATCCCGGCATCGGTCCCGAGCACTCCTGGCTGCATGAGACCGGCCGCGTCAACTACCTCTCCGCCACCGACGACGAGGCGCTCGCGGCCTTCCAGCTGCTGTCGAAGCTCGAAGGCATCATTCCGGCGCTCGAACCCGCCCATGCCATCGCCAAGGTGATCGAGCTCGCGCCCAAGCGCGGCAAGGATCACCTGATGGTGGTCAATCTCTCCGGCCGCGGCGACAAGGACATTCCGCAGGTCGCGGACATTCTGAAAGGCAGCAAGTGACCACCCGCATCGATCAGCGTTTCGCCGACCTGAAGCGCGAGGGTCGCGCCGCGTTCGTCACCTTCGTGATGGCGGGCGATCCCGACCTCGCCACCTCGCTCGCGATCATCAAGGCGCTGCCGAAGGCCGGCGCGGACGTGATCGAGATCGGCATGCCGTTCACCGATCCGATGGCCGACGGCCCCTCGATCCAGGCCGCAGGCCTGCGGGCGCTGAAGGCCGGCACCACGCTGAAGAAGACGCTCGATGTCGTGCGCGCGTTCCGCAAGGACGACAGCACGACGCCGCTGATCCTGATGGGCTACTACAATCCGATCTTCATCTACGGCGTTCCGGGGTTCCTGGCGGATGCCAACGCTGCCGGCGTCGACGGGTTGATCATCGTCGACCTGCCCGCCGAGGAAGACGACGAACTGTGCGTGCCGGCGCTGAATGCCGGGCTCAACTTCATCCGCCTGGCGACGCCGACCACCGACGACAAGCGCCTGCCGGCGGTGCTCGCGAACACCTCGGGCTTTGTCTATTACGTGTCGATCACCGGCATCACCGGCAGCGCCAGCGCCGACACCGCGGCGGTCAGCAAGGCCGTGGAACGGATCAAGCGCCACACCGCGCTGCCGGTCAGTGTCGGCTTCGGCATCAGGACGCCGGACGCCGCCCGTGCCATCGCACGGCATGCCGACGGCGTGGTTGTCGGTACGGCGCTGGTCGATGCGCTGCGGGGCACCCTCGACGCCGATGGCCGTGCGACGGCGAAAACCGTCGGTGCGGTCGCCGATCTGACCGCGGCGCTGGCTGCCGGCGTCCGGGACGCCCGGCAGGCGGCCGAGTAGGGCTTTTTTGCAGGTTTTGACCGGGGTCTGGCCCCTTGTGGCGCCGGTCCCGAGGCCGCACATAGACTGTGCGATGGAGTGTGCACCATGAACTGGATCACCAATGTCGTCCGCCCGAAGATCCGCAGCTTCCTGCGCCGGGAGACGCCGGAGAATCTCTGGATCAAGTGCCCGGATTCCGGGCAGCTGGTGTTCTACAAGGACGTCGAGAGCAACCAGTTCGTCATTCCCGGCTCCAACTACCACATGCGCATGGGCGCGGTGGCGCGGCTGAAGTCGGTGTTCGACAACGAGACCTGGTTCGATGTCGCGCTGCCCGAGGTCGTGGCCGATCCGCTCAAGTTCCGCGACGAGCGGCGGTATGTCGACAAGATCAAGGATGCCCGCGCCAAGACCGGGCTGAACGATTCGGTCAAGGTCGGCTTCGGCAAGCTCGAGGGCGCGCCCGCCGTGGTGGTGGTGCAGGACTTCGACTTCATGGGCGGCTCGCTCGGCATGGCGGCGGGCGAGGCCATCATCAAGGGCCTGGAGCTCGCGGTCGAGAAGCGCTCGCCCTGCATCGTGTTCGCGGCCTCCGGCGGCGCGCGCATGCAGGAAGGCATCCTGTCGCTGATGCAGCTGCCGCGCACCACGGTGGCGGTGCAGATGCTGCGCGAGGCGCGGCTGCCCTACATTGTCGTGCTCACCAATCCGACCACCGGCGGCGTCACCGCGTCCTACGCGATGCTGGGCGACGTGCACATCGCCGAGCCCGGCGCGCTGATCGGCTTCGCCGGCGCCCGCGTCATCGAGCAGACCATCCGCGAGAAACTGCCCGAGGGTTTCCAGCGCGCCGAATATCTCAAGGACCACGGCATGATCGACATGGTGGTGCATCGCCACGACATGCGCCCGACGCTGGCGCGGCTGTGCCGCCTGCTGATGAAGGCGCCGGCGGCTGGCGCCGAGCCGCCACGCCACCTGCAGGGCGCGGACACCGCCGCGGATCCCAACGCCACACCGCCGGTGTGAGCCGGCCGCCGCGGAAGGGGACCCGCGATGACTGACGGATTGCAGAGGCAGGGCGCGAATCCGCCGTCACCGCTCGACGATATTCTGGCGCGGTTGACGGCGCTCCACCCCAAGCGCATCGATCTGACGCTCGATCGCATCGCGCGGCTGCTGGCGCGGCTCGATCATCCGGAGCGCAAGCTGCCGCCGGTGATCCATGTCGCCGGCACCAACGGCAAGGGTTCGACCGTCGCCTACCTGCGCGCGATCCTGGAAGCGGCGGGCCTGCGCGTCCATGTCTATACCTCGCCGCATCTCGTGCGCATCAACGAGCGCTTCCGTCTTGGGCGCGTCGGCGGCGGCGTGCTGGTCGGGAACGACGAGCTGCGCGCCGCGCTGGCGCGGTGCGAGGAGGCCAATGACGGCGCGCCGATCACCGTGTTCGAGATGGAAACCGCGGCGGCGCTGACGCTGTTCGCGCAGCATCCGGCGGATGCGGTGGTGCTGGAGGTCGGGCTCGGCGGTCGTCTCGACGCCACCAATGTCATCGAGCGCCCGGCGGTCAGCGTCATCACCCCGGTCGGCATCGACCATCAGGATTTCCTCGGTGACACGCTGGACAAGATCGCGGCGGAGAAGGCCGGCATCATCAAGCGCGGGGTGCCGCTGGTGATCGCGGAGCAGGCGGCGGAGGCCGCAGGGGTGATCGAGGCCGTGGCCGCGCGCGCGCGCGCGCCGCTGCACGCCGCCGGCCAGCACTGGCATGTCGGCATCGAGCGCGGGCGCCTCGTCTATCAGGACGAGCGCGGCCTGCTCGATGTGTCGGCGCCGCGGCTGTTCGGCCGCCACCAGTTCGATAATGCGGGTCTTGCGATCGCCGCGCTGCGCGCCGCCGAGGTCTTCCAGATCGATCCGTCCGCGTTCGAGAGCGGCATCGCGCGCGCCGAATGGCCGGCGCGGATGCAGCGGCTCGGCACCGGGGCGCTGGTCGCCGCCGGTCCCGCCGGCGCCGAGATCTGGCTCGACGGCGGCCACAACATCGACGGCGGCCGCGTCGTCGCCGCGGCCCTCGGCGACCTCGAGGAGCGCGTGCCGCGGCCCCTCGTGGTGATCGCCGGCATGATGGGCAACAAGGACGCGCGCGGCTTCCTGTCCAATTTCGCCGGCCTCACCCGCCATATCATCGCGGTGCCGATTCCCGGCCAGTCCAACGCCATGCCGGTCGAGCGGCTGGTCGATGCGGCGCGCGACATCGGCATGCGGGTCGAGGTCGCCGGCGGCATCGAGGCGGCGCTGCGCGGTATCGCCCGCCTTGCCTATGAGGTGCCGCCGCGCATCCTCATCACCGGCTCGCTCTATCTCGCCGGCGAGGTGCTGGCGCGCAACGGCACGCCACCGAAATGATGCGCCTGTCGCCGCCGGTGTTGACGACAGGTACATGAGCATCCGGTTCGCCGCGATCGCGGACATCCATGGCAACTGCGCGGCGCTGGAGGCGGTGCTGGCGGACATCGCGGCGCAGGGCATTGCCGACATCGTCAATCTCGGCGACGTCGCCAGCGGGCCGCTGCACGCGCGTCGCACGATCGAGCTGCTGATGCAGCGAAACATCGTGACGGTGCGCGGCAATCACGACCGCTATCTCGTCGAGCAGCCGCCGGAGAAGATGGGCTCATGGGAGCGTCCGGCCTTCGCCGAGCTCGATGCCGGTCACCTCGACTGGCTGCGGGCGCTGCCGGCGTCGCTGGTGTTTCGCGATGACGTCTTCGCCTGCCACGCGACGCCCGACGACGACGAGATCTACTGGCTGGAGACAGTGCATGCCGACGGCGCCGTCGCCCTCGCGCCGCTCGACGTCGTCGTGCGCCGCGCCGGCGATGTCCCCCAGTCGTTGATGCTGTGCGGGCACAGCCATCTGCCGCGGGCGGTGCGGTTGCCCGATGGACGCATGATCGTCAATCCCGGCAGTGTCGGCTGTCCCGGCTATCGCGATATCACGCCTGTTCGGCATGTCGTTCAGACCGGCACGCCGGACGCCAGCTACGCGATCCTCGACCGGGGCGACGATGGCTGGCAGGTCACCTTCCGCCAGGTGCGCTACGATCATCGCGCCATGGCTGATCTCGCCCGACAACGTGGCCGGCCGGAATGGGCCGATGTGCTCGCCACGGGGTGGATGCCGCCTCCTCAGTCCTGATCGCAATCGGCTGCAGAACCGGTTCGGCTTGACGATATATAATATGTACGCTTATAATAAGCGCGCATATTTAGGAGGTGTCATGTTTGAAAACGGTGTCTGGCGCGTCGCGCACAGCAGAGAGACGGATGCATCGCCGGCTGCGGTGTGGCGCCTGATGAGCGATATCCTGAATTGGGGGCGCTGGAACGCCGGCATCGCGGCGATCGCCATCGACGGGTCGTTTGCGGCCGGCACCTGGTTCACCATGACGCCGCCCGGCGAAGCGCCATTGCGCTGCCGTCTCGTCGAGGTCCGCGACGGCGAAGGCTTCATCGACGAGACGCAGGTCGGCGATCTCGTCGTTGTGGTCGATCACCGCATCGTGCCGCACGGCAAGGGCGCGCGTATCACCTATGCGCTTGAAGCCCGCGGTCCCGAGGCCGCCGCGATCGGCGCCGCGGTCGCAGCCGATTTTCCCGATGTGCTCGCCAGCCTCGCGCGCCTCGCCGAGGAGGGCGCGGCATGAGCGCTTGGCTGGGGGTGGTCAGCCGCGCGCATGTCCGGCGCGGCGTCGCCGGCGGTTTCGCGCAGCTGTGCCACGGCAAGGCGCAGCCGCTGCGGCGCATGCGTGCCGGTGACTGGCTGGTGTACTACTCACCGTCCGTGGAGATGGGCGGCGCGTCCTTGCGCGCCTTCACCGCGCTCGGCCGTGTCGCCGACGACGAGGTGTTTGCCTTCGACATGGGCGGCGGCTTCGTTCCGTTCCGCCGCCGGATTCGTTATGTTGAGGCCATGGATGTGCCGATCGACACAATCAGGAATCAGCTCGCGCTCTGTGCCGCGCCGAACTGGGGCATGGCGCTGCGCCGTGGCCACCTGCCGCTCACGCCCGGCGACTTCGCGGTGATCGCCGCCGCGATGGGCGTCGATCAGCGAATGATGGAGGCGGCATGACGCGCAAGGCTGCGCCGCCGCTGCCGAGCAAGGTGTCCGGGCCGGCGGAAAGTCCCGGCTTCCTGCTGTGGAAGATCTCGAACGCCTGGCAGCGCAGGCAGCGCCAGGCGCTGCAGCCGTATGGCCTGACCCACTCGCAGTTCGTGGTGCTGGCGGCCGCCACCTGGTTCGGCGCCTCCGAGCCGCTGACCCAGGCGCGGGTTGCGCAGCTCACGGGGATCGATCCGATGACCACGTCCCAGGTGCTGCGGGCGCTCGAGACGGCCGGGCTGATCGCCCGCGGCGACCATCCCACCGATCCGCGCGCCAAGGCGATCGCAGTCACCCGCGTCGGCCGCGAGCTGGTGCGCAAGGCGGTCGTGGTGGTGGAGGCGTGCGATGCCGCGTTCTTCGCGCCGGTGGAGGCGGATACGGCGCGGCTGTTGAAATTGTTCCAGGCGCTGGCGAAGGGCGACGAAGCGGGCGGCGCCGACGACGCCTGATGATTCGCAAATCCTGAAACGTCAGCTCTTGAAACGTCAGCCCTGAAACGACAGCGGCCGGCTAAACGCCGGCCGCGGAAGCGATTGATGGTGTGACGTCCGGCTCAGACCGCGGTGTTGATCCACTGCTGCAGCTTGGCCTTCGGCGCCGCGCCGACCTGGCGCGAGGCGAGCTCGCCGCCCTTGAAGATCATCAGGGTCGGGATCGACATCACGCCGTACTTCGACGCGGTCTGCGGGTTCTCGTCGACGTTGAGCTTGACGATCTTGACCTTCTCGCCCATCGCGCCGGCGATCTCGTCGAGGGCAGGGGCGATCATGCGGCAGGGGCCGCACCACTCGGCCCAGAAATCGACCACCACCGGTCCCTGCGCCTTCAGGACCTCTGCTTCGAAATTGGCGTCCGATACCTTCCCGACCGACATGATGAGCCTCGTTGAGTGGGGGCGCGCGGGATGTCGCGCGCAACAAGAATGACTAGGGCGAACCTATGAACGCGCCCTTGCCGGGTCAAGGTCGCCAAGGATGCGGAGGAGCTCTGCGTCCAGGGCGGATGCGGGAACCTCCATGATTACAGCGACTTCCGTCCACAGCAGGGCGGCCCGGACCGGTTTGCCGGGGTGCAGGCGGGCGAGCACGGCGCGGTACAGGGCGAGCTGGCGGACATAGGCGGCCGGGATTTCGGCCAGTGTCGTGGGCGGGGCGTGATTCGTCTTGTAGTCGACGATCAGCACCTCGGCCGGCGTCACCACCAGGCGGTCGATCTGGCCGGACACCAGCGCCGGCGGCCGCCCCGGCCGGGGCAGGCGGCCGGCGATCGCGACCTCGGCCCGGCTGCCCGCGGCGAACACGGCCGCGAATCGGGCATCCTCGATCAGTGCGATCACCTGGCCGGCGAGGGCGTCGCGCTCGGGGCCGCTCCAGGCCTGCGCGTTGCGGGTGAGGTAGCGCTGTGCGGTGGCGTGCCGGTGCGCCGGCGCGATGTCCGGCAGCGATTGCAGCAGGCGATGCACCAGTGCGCCGCGCTGCAGTGCCAGCGCCCGCTCGGCGGCGGCTTCGCCGGGCACGGCGCCATGGCCGTCGGGCTCGTCGCCGCCGGACGGGCGCAGCAGCACCGAATCGATGGCGTCGCGCCCGGCACGGCCGCGCAGCCAGGACGGCAGCGCCTCGGCCGCGGACGGGCTCGCCGGAGCGGTGTCCGGCGCCGGCAGCGGCGCATCGTTGGCGCGGGTGTAGAGCCGCACCGGTCCATGCCGCGAGGCTCGCTCCGCCATCACCAGCGACGACCCGTCCAGTCCCTTGCGGATCAGGTCGTACCAGGAATGCTCGCGCACCTCGCTGCGGTTGCCCGGCATGCAGCCGCCGATGATCAATCGGTCGGCGGCGCGCGTCATCGCCACATAGAGCAGCCGCCGGTACTCGTCCTCGGTGTCGCCGGTCATCGCCGCGCGGGCGGTGGCGACGGTCTCCGGGTCGTCGGCCTTGCGGCCCGCCCACACCACCGGCGCCGCGATGCCGTCATGGGGGGACTGCAGCCGGATCAGGCTGAGGCGCTGGGTGTCGGTCGGCGACGAGGTGGTGTCGGCCAGGAACACCACCGGCGCTTCCAGGCCCTTGGCGCCGTGCACGGTCATCACCCGCACTTCGTCGCGCGAGATCTCCATGTCGCGCTTGATGTCGGTGTCGGCCGAGCGCAGCCACGCCACGAAGCCTTGCAGCGTTGCCGGCGCGCGCCGTTCATAGGTCAGCGCCAGTTCCAGAAACTCATCGAGCGCGTCGCTCGCCTCGGGGCCGAGGCGCTGCAGCATGCGGGCACGGCCGTCGTCGCCGCCGAGCAGCCAGGCATAGAACGCGAACGGGGTGTCGCTGAGCGCGCGCGCTTCATAGGCCTGCAGGCGGCGCAACGCGGTGGCGAGAATGAGGTCGCCGCCCGCCTGCCGCGTCAACGCCTCGCGCAGGCTGCCGTCGCGCTGCCAGGCGAGGCGGAACAGGTCGTCGTCGGTCAGCCCGAACAGCGGGCTCTTCAGCGCCACCGCGAGCGCGAGGTCGTCGCGCGGGAACAGCAGCGCGTCGGCGAGGTGCATCAGGTCGATGACGGCGATGTGCTCGGTCAGCTTCAGCCGGTCGGCGCCCGCCACCGGAATGCCGCCCTGCTTCAGCGCCTGGATCACCGCGCTGAAGGTCTTGCCGCGCCGCCGCACCAGGATGAGGATGTCGCCATAGCGCAGCAGCCGGCGCTTGGCGGCGATCCCAGTCGCGGTCTTCTCGGCGATCAACGCGGTGATGCGGTCGCGGATGCGCTGCGCCAGCCGCACCTCCGGGCTCGTCTCCGACACCGCGTCGAACGGCGCGCGCCAGCCTTCGAGATCCTCGCGGTCGGCGGCCTCCTGCAGTTCCCACAGTTCGATCATCGCGGGGGCCGCGTCGGCGAGCGCCATGTGCGGCGCCATGCCGTCATGGTCGGAGGTGATGCTGCGGAAGATCTCCGGCGCCTGGAAGGTGCTCTGCACCGCCTCCAGCACGCCGGCGCCGGAGCGGAACGAATAGTTGAACACCACCGGATCGAACGGCAGCTCCGCGGCCGTGAAGCGCGCGCCGAACCGGCGGCGGCGCAGGTCGAACTCGCGCGGCGCGGCGCCCTGGAACGAGAAGATCGACTGCTTCTCGTCACCCACCGCGAAGATGGTGCGGCGGATGCGGCCGCGCGCGCCGGCACCAGCGGTGAACTCGGACACGATGTGCTCGACAATGTCCCACTGCCGTGGGCTGGTGTCCTGCGCCTCGTCGATCAGCACATGGTCGACGCCCTGGTCGAGCTTGAAATGCACCCAGCCAGCCGCCGTGCGGTCGAGCATGGCGAGCGTCTTGTCGATGAGGTCGTCGTAGTCGAGGAGGCCACGCTCTTCCTTCTCGCGGCGGTAGTTCGCGGCGGCCGCGGTGGCGATCACCACCAGCGCCTGGGTCCGGTCGCGCACCGCCACGGCGCGGCGCTTCTGCAGCAACGCCTGCACCCGCGTCGCCTCGCGCTCGAGGGTCGCGGCGAGCCCGGGCAGCTCGCGACCCAGCGATTTCGTCACGAACGACTTGCGCAGGTCACCTTCGGCGGTGAAGAAAATCGCGAGATAGGTATCGGCCTGCTCAGCGCCGCCGAGCGTCAGCGCCTCGCGCAGCCGCGCCGCCTGATTTTGGTCGGTCTTGGAGCCGCCGTCGAACTGGCCGGCCACCGCTGCCCAGTCGGCGCTCGGCAGGTGCGGCCCGTCGACGATTTCGGCGTTCACTTGCGCCATGGTGTCGTCGGCGGACAGCCCCAGTGCCTGCAGCAGCTGCGCCATCGCCGCGTCCAGCGTGCCGGCCTGGTGGGTCCAGGCCTGGAAATGATCGCGGCTCAGCACCGCCTCGCGCACCACGTCGCGGAAGGTGACGTCGGCGGCGCTGGTCATCGCCGTGGCGAGGGCGCGGCCCGCAAGGCTGTCGGGGCTGGCGGCGGCGTCGAGCAGCACGCGCAGGCTGGCGCGCTCCATCAGGTCGTTCTGGTCACGGTCGTCGAGCACGCTGAAACGTGCCGGCACATTGGCCTCAAACGGAAACTGCTGCAGCAGCCGCGTGCACAGCGCGTGGATGGTCTGCACCTTGAGGCCGCCCGGCGTCTCCAGCGCGCAGGCGAACAGTTCGCGCGCGCGCTGGCGCATGGCGCGGCCCGGCTGCGCGCCGGTGCCGGCGATGGCGGCGTCGAGCGCGGCGTCGTCCAGCGTGATCCAGTGGCCGAGGGTGTCGAACACCCGTTCCGCCATGTTGGCGGCGGCGGCCTTGGTGAAGGTGATGCAGAGGATCTTTTCCGGCGCGACGTCCGCGAGCAGCAGGCGGATCACGCGCTGCACCAGCACATGGGTCTTGCCCGAGCCGGCATTCGCCGACACGAACACCGACGCCGCGGGATTGGAGGCGCGCGTCTGCTTCTCGCGCGCGTCGTTCGGAATGGTGCGGGGACCGCCGCTCACAGCTCGTCTCCCCCGTCACCCGCGGCGGACCATTCCTTGATGCGGGCGAGGTCGTCATAGTCGCCGTAGCGGTTCGCCCACATCGTCAGGTTCAGCGAGGTGTAGGCCTGCTGCTCGTCCTCGAAGGCGCGGATCAGGGCCTCCAGCTTGGTGCGTGCCTCGTTCGCGGCTTCGTCGGGCGAAATCGGCTCTTCCTTGCGCCGGTCGCGGGTCAGCTCCAGCGGCTCGGCGCGGCCCGGCGGCGTGTTGCCGCTCAGCCGCACATACATCAGTTCGCCGACCGAGGAGCCAGCGGGAATGCCCTCGAAGCCGCCCTCGCGCAGGATCGCCGATTCCAGCGTCAGCTGCGGCGACAGCCCCATGCGCACCTGCTTGCCGGTCGGTGGCGCGCCGGTCTTGTAGTCGAGCACGGCATAGTCGCCGTCATTGCGGCGGTCGATGCGGTCGGCGCGCGCCGACAGCGTAAAGGCGCGGTCGCGGCTGATGGGAATGATGATCTCGCCGCGGATTTCCGCCTTGATCGCGTCGATCAGCGTGCGTCGCTCGCGCTCCCAGCCGGCGAACCAGCTGGCGATGCGCAGGAAGCGCGGCCACCACAGCGCCCGCGCCTCGGGGCGGTCCATCAGCGGCGCGAAATGGCCCTCGCCGATCGCGCGCAAGGCCCGCACCGGATCGTCCGGCAGGCGCTCGCTGAAGGCCAGCGTGAAGTCGCCGATGGCGCCATGGATCGCCGAGCCGCGGTCGGCGGCCGACAGCGGCATGTCGACGGGATCGAGCTTGATGAGCCCGAGGATGCGGCGGGCGTAGATGGTGTAGGGGTCGCGCAGCCAGTCCTCGATCTCGGTGACCGACATCTTCATCGGCCGGCTGGCGCGCGGCGGGCGCGGCTGCGGCTGGCCGATCGGCGTCACGCTCTCGGGGCGGTCGAGCGCCATCGCCCAGGTGAGATAGCGCTCGCCCTTTGCCTTCGCGGCGCTCCAGCGCGGCGCGCCGGCCACCGCCTCGAGGCGATGCAGGAAGCGCGACGCCACCGCAGGCGAGCCGCCGACCTTGGCGGCATGGGTCAGGATCACCTCGCGCGCACCGAGCAGCTGGGCGAAGTCATGGGCGGACAGGCCGATGCGCCGCTCCGGCAGGTCGAGCCCGAGCTGATGGCGCATCGGGCGGTTGAGCCAGGGATCGATGCGCGGGTCGGGCGGCCAGGTGCCCTCGACCAGGCCACCGAGAATGACACGGTCGGTGCTGGTGAGGCGTGCTTCCAGCGGGCCGTAGATGCGTAAGCGCGCGTTCGCCGCCTGTGCCCGGCGCACGATGCGGTCGCCGAAGGTGGTCTGGAACACGTCGGGATAGTCGGCGAGCGCGAGCGTCACGCCGCTCGGCGCGCCGTCGGCGGGCAGTTCGTCGAAGGCGCGCGCCAGCGCCAGACCATCGGGGCCCTCGAACGCGAGTGGCAGGCCCAGCGCGTCGCAGGACAGTGCCACGATCGCCTGGCGATGGCCGTCGGCGATATCAGCGAGGTCGTGCGGCTTGGCGGCATCGCGCCGCTCCAGCGGCGCGAATGCCGCCTGCAGCCGGGCGATCAGATCGTCGACCGCGGCGAGCGCCGCGGCGTCGAGCCGGGTGCGCGGTTCGGAGCGGTGCAGCAGCGACGGCTCGCCGCGCGCCAGTTTCGTCAGCTCCGTGCGGAATACGGCGAGGTCGCGCCTGAGGCCCGCGGTGCCGGGCTGCGGCCGCGTGCCGCGTAACAGCGCGAGCTCGAGATGACCAATGGCCGCGGCGAAGGCGCCGGCGTCATGCCCCAGTCGCAGCAGCGGATGCTTCAGCAGCGCCAGCAACGTCGCCGGCGCGAGGCCATCGGCGGCGGCCGCGGCGA
Organism: Bradyrhizobium sp. 2TAF24; assembly: GCF_052115025.1. Classification (NCBI taxonomy): domain Bacteria; kingdom Pseudomonadati; phylum Pseudomonadota; class Alphaproteobacteria; order Hyphomicrobiales; family Nitrobacteraceae; genus Bradyrhizobium; species Bradyrhizobium sp. 2TAF24. Next base: position 194,035 of record NZ_JBFRFW010000007.1, read on the forward strand.
CGAGGCGCGCGAACAGGCCGGCGGCGGTGTCCATCAGCGAATCGCCGCCGGAATCATCGACGTCGAGCGACCAGCGGTCGAGCGCGGCGACGACACGGCGGGCGAGCGCGCGGTCCGGCGTCACCAGCGCCACCGTGGCGTCGGGCACCTGATGGGCTTCGCGCATCGCCACCGCGATCGCCAGCGCCTCCATGTCGGCGGTCGGCGCTTCCACCACGGCAAGGTCCGCCATGCCGTCGGCGATGCGCTGCGCGATTTCCGGCCGGCTGAGCCTCTGGTGCCATTGCGCGGTGGCGTTGGAGGGCCGCAACGCTTCCGAGGTCAGCATCTCGCGGCCATGGGGTGCGTGCGGCGCCAGTTCCGTGATGTCGTCGCGGTCGATGCCGAGGCGCTCCAGCAGGCCGTGCAGCGCGAACTGCGGATGGCCGGGCGCGGGCAGCGCATCGCCGTCGCGGGACTCGCGCTTGCGGCCGCCGATCAGCGACCAGGCGTCAGCGTCGAGGTCGGTGTCGAGGCCGGGCAGCACCACGGCGCCGTGCGGCAGCGCGGCGACGACCTTGAGGAATTTCGCGGTCGCCGGCATCGAGCCGGTCGAGCCCGCAGCGATCACCGGTCCGCGGGTATGTGCGGCGAGGCGCTTCGCCTCGGCCTCGATCAGGCGGTCGCGGCGCTGTGCCGGTTCGATCTTGCCGCGCTCGGCGAGATAGCGCGGCCAGGCGTCGGCGGCGATGCGCAGGAATTTCAGCGTCTGCTGCCAGTAGACGTCGTAGGCGTCGGGCACGAGGCCCTCCAGCGCCTGCCACGGCACGCCGCGCGTCGTCATGTCGTCCATCAGCCGTGCGAGGTCGTCGGCGAGCGCGAGGGTGGAGGCAGGGCCGCCGACCACCAGCGGCGCGTCGGCAGGATTGCTCGGCCGCGTCTGCTTCGCCCAGGCCGCGATCAGCTGCGCCAGCACCAGCCGCCGTTCCAGGCCGCCGAGCGCGGGCTCGAGTTCCAGCGCCGCCGCTGGATCCTGCGCCGCCTGCGCGAACACCAGCTCGTCCTCGTCGATGTCGCCGAGCGGCAGGATGCGCGGCAGCACCACTGCGTCGGTGCCGAGCACGTCGAGGAACACTTCGCGCGCGGCGCGGCCGGCGCGGCGGGTCGGCAGGTACAGTGTGACGTCGGCAAGACGTTCCGGCGCGCTACGGGCCTCGAAGCCGTGCACCAGGCGGCCGTCGACCAGCGCCGTGATCACGGTCGGCAGGAAGGCAACGGACGCGGGAACGGTAAAGACGTGCATGGACAGCCCGATTCGGGATCACGGCTTAGCATGACACGGCGGACTGTGGAGATGGAATGACGGCGGCCGGGCGCTCAGGCCACGCTGGCGAGGAACGCTTCTTCCGCGGCGCCGACGGCTTCGGGAGTTCCAACATGCATCCAGGTGCCGTCGAGCCGGAGGCCGAACAGGCGTTCGCGTTCGTTGGCCGCATCGAACAGTTTGGTCAGCGAAAACTCGCCTTGCGGCGCACCGGCGAAGATCGCAGGCGACATGACAGCGACACCGGCATAGACGAAGGGAACCACCTGGTTCTCCTTGCGCTTGCGCAGCGCGCCGTCCGACGTCATGGCGTAGTCGCCGCTGCCGGCATAGCCGATGCTCGCCGCGGTCGGCGCCAGCAGCAGCAGGATGTCCATGCGCGCGGGATCGAACGTTTCGGCGAGGCGGGTGAGGTTGGGGCGCACGCCGTCGATCCACATGGTGTCGGCGTTGAGATGGAAGAACGGCGCGTCGCCGAGCTGCGGCAGCGCCTTGACGACACCGCCGCCGGTGCCCAGCAGGGTGCCGCGTTCATCGGAGATCACCACCTGCGGCTGCTTGCGCGAGGCGACATGGTCGATGATCTGGTCGCCGAGATAGTGGACGTTGACCACGGCCTTGTGGACGCCGGCGGCGGCCAGCTTGTCGAGCACGTGGTCGAGCAGCGGCTGGCCGGCCACCGACACCAGCGGTTTCGGCATGCGATCGGTCAGCGGTCGCATCCGCACGCCGAGGCCGGCGGCGAGGACCATGGCTGTGGTGGGTTTCACGGACATGTCGGTCACGAGGATCTTGGAATGGAAGCTTTCACATGCTGCAGACCGTGCAGCATGACGACGTCGCATAGGGTCGCGCACGAGCGTCGTGGATGACGCGGCAGCAGGCCGAAGCAATTTTTGAAGCTGTAATCGGCAAACGTGACGGATGTGCGACGAGCGGCCGCTGTCCACCGCGCGGTGATGCCACGTGGTCAGCCATCTGCTGCCTGCATGCGGCGTCCGCCACGTTTCTTCTTGTCCACCTGCTTGAGGAAGGTGACGCCGATCTGGTCACCGTTGACCCAGGACAATTCGCAGCGCCGGTAGGCCAATCCGGTCGAGGACAGCAGCAGGAAGAACTCCTTCAGGTTGAGTCCCTCCACCGAGCCTTCCACCGTGAGCTTGGCGCCGACCTCGGACACATCCTCCATAATGCAGCCACGACGCCAGGTGCCGTCGATGCCCATCATGTGCGCGGCAAAGCCGCGTTCGAACACGACACGGTCGCCATTGCGGCGTTCTGCCATCATCGCCATTGGATCGGACCCAGAGGTTTGCGTGGCAGACTAGCGGCCGAATGGCTAACGGCCGGTAAATGCCTGGAGCGTGATCAGCGGGAACCGGCTTCCCGAGAGGTCATCGCATCATGATCCAGGCTAGGCCGGCGCCGGGACGTGGGTCATGGACCAGGCGCGGAACGTGGCTAGGGCCGGATGCGCCAGGGCGCGGGTGAGGTAGGTCCAGATCCGCGGCTGGTGCTGCAGGTATTGCGGTTTGCCGTCGCGCCGGTTGAGACGGGCGAAGGTGCCGAGCAGGCGCGTGTTGCGCTGTGCCGACATCAGGGCATAGCTCTCTGCGAACGCCGCCGGATCGAATGCCGGATCGGCAGCGCGGCGGGTCTTCACATAGCGCGTCAGCAGTGCGATCTCGATCGCCTCGGGCACGTCCACCCGCGCGTCCTGCAGCAGCGACACCAGGTCGTAGGCGGGCGGCCCCAGCACGGTGTCCTGGAAGTCGATCACGCCGACCCGGTCGGTGCCCTGGCGGTCAGGCAGCCAGATCAGGTTCGGCGAATGGTAGTCGCGCAGCATCCAGGTCTTTGCCGCGAGCGCCGGGCGCGCCAGCAGCGTCCGCCACAGGGCGTCGAATTCGGCGCGCAGGGCCGTGGTCGCCGGCGCGCCGCGGTCGGGCAGATACCATTCCGGCATCAGTCCCACTTCGACCAGCATGGCGTCGATATCGAAGGTCGGGATCGCATAGTCGCGCTGCGGCGCCAGCGGCAGTGTGTCCGGCAGCGCCTGCTGATGCAATTTCGCCAGCAGGTCGGTCGCGGCCTCGTAGCGCTCGGCGATCGGGGCCGGCGGCGATCCCGTGACAAAACCTTCACGGCCGAGGTCCTCGGTGACGAGGAAGCCCGCCGCAAGGTCGGCATGGCGGATCGCCGGTGCCGATACGCCAATGGCATGCAGCCCATTGGCGATGGCGACGAACGGCTTGACGTCCTCGGCGAGATGCACCGCGGCGCTGTAGGACCTGCCGCCATAGATCGGCGCGCCGTCGGGGCGGCGCGGCGCGTTCATCAGGATGCGGCTGGCGCTGTCGTGGAACAGGCGGGCGTAGCTGCGTGTCGAGGCGTCGCCCGGCATGCGTTCGCGGCGCGCGCCGCTTTCGCCGGCAGCCTCGAGGAAGTCGCGCAGCTGTGCCAGCCGCGCCACCACCGCGGCGCCGCGGCCGTGACCGGTGAAGGTTGCCGTGCGCGCGTCCGGGCCGAGCGCGGGCACGTGGCTGAGCGCGATGTCGATGCGGTCGGCCGGCAGCAGGTCGGCGGCCCGCTCGGGCCACTCGATCAGCGTCACCACGCCGTCCGGCAGCGGCGACAGCCCGATCTCCTCCAGCTCCAACGCATCGCCGAGGCGGTAGAGATCGGCGTGCAGCACCTGAAACGGGCTGAGGTCGTAGGTCTGCAGCAGCGTGAAGGTCGGGCTCGGCACCTCCAGCGTATCGTCGCCGGCGATGTAGCGGATCAGCGCGCGTGCGGCGGCGGTCTTGCCGGCGCCGAGGTCGCCGGTGAGGGTGATGGTGTCGCCGGCGCCGATCAGCAGCGCGAGGTCCGCCATCAGCTGGGCGGTGGCCGTCTCGTCGGGAAGGGCGAGCAACAGGGTCGAGCGGTCGGTCATTCGGCGGCGGTGCGCTGCGCTGCCTGGTCGATCGGGAAATCGCAGGTGACGGAGGTGCCCTTGCCGACCGCGGAGTCCACCCGCACCCGGCCGCCATGCAGCTCGACGAACGAGCGCACCAGCGACAGGCCGAGGCCGGCGCCGCGGTGGCGCGAACCGTTGCTATGGCTTTCGAACCAGTCGAACACCTTGTCCTTGACGTCGGGGGCGATGCCGGGACCGGCGTCGCTCACGGTGAAGCTGACGCTGTCGTTGTGGCGCCGCGCGCTGATGGTGATGACGCCGTCCTGCGGCGAGAAGCCCACCGCATTGGCGAGCAGGTTGTACAGCACCTGCACCACGCGCCGTTCGTCGGCGACGAAATTGCCGATGCCCGGCGCGGCGTCGATTTCAAGCCGGATGTGATCGCGGGCGAGCCGGTCCTGGATGCCCTCGGCGGCGGAATCGATCGCCGCGCGGATGTCCACCGACCCGAGGTTCAGCGTCATCGCGCCGGCGTCGATGGTGGCGAGGTCGAGGATGTTGTTGATGATGGCGAGCAGGGCGTTGGTCGACGACGTGATGTAGCCGAGATATTCGTCCTGCTTGACGGTCAGCGGGCCGGTCGTCGGGTCGCTGAGGAAATGGGCGAAGCCGATGATCGTGGTCAGCGGCGAGCGCAGCTCATAGGAGACGTGGTGGACGAAGTCGACCTTCATCTGGTCGGCGGTCTCCAGCGCCTCGTTGCGCTCGCGCAGCGCGCGCTCGACGTTCACCGTGTCGGTGATGTCCTGGAACGTCAGCATAGTGGCGCCGTCGGGCAGCGGCATCGCCATGCAGTCGAGCACGCTGCCGTCCTTGCGCTCGAGCCTGAGGGGCACCTGCTTGCGGTTGTCGATGCCGGTGATGGCGTCGCGGATGGTGCGCCAGGTCGCGGCCTCGTCGAACAGCGGCCGGCACCACGTCTCCACCGTCTCGATGTGCGGATGTTCGTTCATCGCCTCGGGCGACAGCTTCCACATCCGCGCGAACGCCGGGTTGAACAGCTGCGCCCGGCCGTTGCTGCCGAACACCGCGACCGCCTCGGTGAGGTTGTCGAGGGTCTCGCGCTGCACCCGGATCAGGCCGTCGAACTGGCGGGCGAGCTTCAGGCTCTCGGTGACGTCGTCGAACAGGTAGGTGACGCCGCCCTCGGGATTGGGCGTGGTCACGACGCTGATGGCGCGGCCGTCGGGCAGGTACCAGACGTCCTTGGCCGGCTCGACGGCGCGGTAGGCCTCGTGCAGCTTGGCCTTCCATTGCCGGAAGTCCGGCGGCTCGGGAATCTTGCGGGTGGCGCGCAGGCGGTCGAGCACGCTGGAGTCGTCCGGCTGGGTATCGAGGAACGCCTGGTCGAGGCTCCACAGCCGGCGATAGGAATCGTTGTGGAACGCGAGGCGGCGCTGGCCGTCGAACACCGCCACTCCGGACGACAGTTGGTCGAGGGTGCGCCGATGCGCCTCCGCCATGCGCTTCAGCGTCTCGGCGAGGGTTGCTGCCTCGCTGGCATCCACCGCGACGCCGGCGCTGCCGCCGGCGACCTTGAGCGCGCGGACGTCGAAGATGCGGCGCTGGCCGCCGATCACCACCGGCAGCCGCGCCTCGAAATGGGCGCGCTCGATGAGCGCCTTCGCCATCGCCTGGCGATCGCCGCTGTCGAGCAGCTCGAGATTGCGTTCGATCGCGTCGGCGACGTTCGCGGCCTCGGTGGCCTCGGCATAGGCGGCGTTGGCGAACAGCAGCGTGCCGTCGTCGCGGCGCGACCACACCGGCCAGGGCAGCGCCGCGGCGAACGCGCGCAGCGTCGCGGTCTCCTCGTGCAGGTCGCGGTAGCGCAGGCTGGTCTCGGCGAGTTCGCGGCGCACGCCGCTGAGTTCGCGGATGCGGACGATCGCCTTGCCGGCGATGGCGCGGCCAATCGCCTCGATGGCCCGCCCGGCGCTGGTGGTGAGGTGCAGCGTGAAGCTGGTGCCGTCGGTGCACAGCGCGTCCACCGCATGGTCCATCTGCAGCGCCTGTTCAGGCGCCAGCCAGGTGCCGAAGGCGAGGATGCGTTGCGGCGCCTGCTGCGCGGCCTGGGGCAGCAGCAGCGCGAGGTCGCCGCTGATCTCCGGCCGCAGGCTGGCGGCCTGCCAGGAGATCACCACCTGCGGCTCGGTGAACAGCAGCGCGCGCAGGCTGTCGGTTTCGCTCTGCAATGCCCGGACGTCGGCGCGCAGCCGCGCTTCGACGCGGGTGGCGCGCAGCCGGGTGCGCATCAGGAGGATGGTCGCCAGAACGGAGAAGCCGAGCACGCCGGCGGCGATCGCCAGTGCCGCGATCTCCTGCTGGGTCAGGTTGAACAGGTCCTCGACCGCGCGCAGCTCGCCGGTGTCGGCCCGCGCGGCGACGGTGCTGGCGACGACCGCCAGTCCGCCGCGCACCAGCGCGGTGCCCGACATCAAGGTCCGACGTATCGCCCTGACCACGCCCGCCATGATTTGCCCCTGCCGGAATCGTGGCCATCGGTCGTAGGCGGGCGACCGACAATCCAGGATCCGGCGTCGAAATTCCAACTCCACCGCGCGTTGCACGGCGCATTCTGTGCGATTGCGCGAGCGGCGGCCGCTACGCCGTTCGCGAATCGTTTCACAATATCCTCAAGGGGACTCAGGGGGTAAGAGTCCAGACCGTGAACGTACGCAGTCTGAATCAAATTGGACGAAAAGCGCTCGCGGAACAGCGGGCCTCAGCGGCCCGTGGAACCGAAGCCGCCGCTGCCGCGTGCGGTGTCGGACAGCATCGCCGCCGGAACCAGTTCCGCCTGCACCATGGGGGCGATCACCATCTGCGCGATGCGTTCGCCGCGGCGGACCGTGAACGGTGCGTCACCGTGGTTGATCAGCAGCACGCCGATCTCGCCGCGATAGTCGGCGTCGATGGTGCCGGGTGAATTCAGCACGGTGACGCCATGCTTGGCGGCAAGGCCGGAGCGCGGCCGTATCTGGGCCTCGAAACCGTCCGGCAGCGCGATGGCGAGGCCGGTCGGGATCAGCGCTCGGACGCCGGGGGCGAGGATCACCGGTGCGGCCTCGGGCACTGCGGCCAGCAGGTCGAGGCCGGCGGCGTGGCTGGTCTGGTAGGCCGGCAACGGCAGGCCCTCGCCATGAGGAAACTGCTGCACATCGATGCGGACGGATGAGGCGATGGTCATGGGGCGGGGGATCCAATGGCGTCGGCGATGCGCGCGACCAGCGTGGTGGCGACGTCGTCCTTGGTCATGGCCGGCCAGGAGTCGATCGCGGCGCTGTCGCGCTTGAGCAGGTGAATGGTGTTGCGGTCGCCGCCCATCACGCCGCCCGCGGGCGAGACGTCGTTGGCGACGAGCCAGTCGCAGCCCTTGCGGGCGAGCTTGGCGCGGGCGTTGTCGATGAGGTGCTCGGTCTCGGCGGCAAAGCCGACCACCAGGCCCGGCCGACCCTCGGTTCGGTGCGAGATGGTGGCGAGGATGTCCGGGTTCTCGGCAAAGCTCAGCGTCGGAAGGGCGCCGGCGGTCTTCTTGATCTTCTGCTCGCCGGCGTTGGCGACGCGCCAGTCGGCGACCGCCGCGGCGAAAATCGCGACATCCGCCGGCAGTGCGCCTTCGACTTGCGCCAGCATGTCGCGCGCCGATTCGACATGGCGCATCGTGACGCCGGCCGGATCGGGCAGGTTGACCGGGCCGGACACCAGCGTGACCTGCGCGCCGGCCGCGGCGGCGGCGGCGGCGATCGCAAAGCCCTGCTTGCCGGACGAGCGGTTGGCGATATAGCGCACCGGGTCGATCGGCTCGTGGGTCGGCCCGGCGGTGACCAGGATGCGCTTGCCGGCGAGCGGCTTTGGCTGCGGCGGCCGCAGCAGCGCCAGCGCGGCGCCGGCGATCTCCAGCGGCTCGGACATGCGGCCGACGCCGGCCTCGCCCCGCTCCGCCATCTCGCCGGCATTGGGGCCGATGAGGCGCACGCCGTCGCGCTGCAACTGCGCGACATTGCGGCGGGTCGCGGCGTTGGCCCACATCAGCGGGTTCATCGCCGGCGCCAGCAGAATCGGCCGGTTGGTGGCCAGCAGGATGGCGCTGGCGAGGTCGTCGGCATGGCCGTTCGCCATCTTGGCCATCAGGTCCGCCGTCGCCGGCGCCACCAGCACCAGGTCGCAGTCGCGGGCGAGGCGGATGTGGCCGACGTCGAACTCGCTGCGCGGGTCGAACAGGTCGGTGAAGCAGGGGTCGTGCGCCAGCGCGCTGACGCTGAGTGGTGTGATGAACTGCTGGGCTGCCGCGGTCAGCACGCAGCGTACCTCGAGCGCCTGCTCCTTCAGCCGGCGGATCAGGTCGAGCGATTTATAGGCGGCAATGCCGCCGCCGATGATCAGGGTGACGCGTGGACGGCCCGTGCCGCGCTGCAACGGCGTTTCGGCGCGGGGAGCGGCGGAGGCTGGTAGTGCACCGGTGGGCTCCGGCGCGCCGCCCGCGGCCTCGCGCAGGATGACGCGGACCTCGTCCTCGACCGAGCGGCCATGGCGCGCGGCACGCAGCCTCAGCTCCGCCTTCAGCGCCTCGTCGAGCTTGCGAATTGTCAGGCTGGCCATGGCACGTCCCGTCCGGAAGCGCAGACGCTAGCAGATGATTGCAATGCAATCAATAAAATGCCTGCAATGCAGGCACGGGCTAACTGATCTTCCAGAGGATGGCGAGGAAGGTGAGGGCGATCACCCACAGTGCGCGGGTCTGCCAGCGGTTGCGCCGGGCCTGCGCCTTGCTCAGCGCGACGACCGTCTCGGGGGCCAGCACCAGGCCGTCGCGGGTCATCGCCTCGACCTGCTCCAGCGCGCTGACCGCGCGGGCAGCGATCGCCGGCAGGCCGGAGAACAGCTTGCCGAGCTGGCCGGCGCCGCTTACCGCGCCCTCGATGCGGCCGATCGGGCCGAGATTGCGCTCGATCCAGGCCCGCACCACCGGGTCGGCGGTCTTCCAGATGTCGAGCCGGGGATCGAAGCTGCGGGCGACGCCTTCCACCACCACCATGGTCTTCTGCAGCAGGATCAGCTCGGGCCGGGTTCGCATGTCGAACAGGCCGGTGACCTCGAGCAGGAGGGTGAGCAGCCGCGCCATCGAGATCTCGTCGGCGCGGCGGTTGTGGATCGGCTCGCCGATGGCGCGGATCGCCTGGGCGAAGTTCTCGATCGAGTGATGGGCCGGCACGTAGCCCGCCTCGAAGTGCACCTCGGCGACACGGCGGTAATCGCGGGTGATGAAGCCGAGCAGGATCTCGGCGAGAAAGCGCCGTTCCTTGAGGCCGAGCCGGCCCATGATGCCGAAGTCGACCGCGACCAGGCGGCCGCTGTCGTCGACGAACAGGTTGCCCGGGTGCATGTCGGCATGAAACAGGCCGTCGCGCAGCGCGTGCTGCAGGAAGCTCTGGATCACCTTGCGGCCGAGGTCGGGCAGGTCGACCTGCGCGGCCTCCAGCCGGGCGCGGTCGCTCAGCGGCAGGCCCTCGATCCATTCCATCGTCAGCACGTGATGGCTGGTGCGGTCCCAGTCCACCGTCGGCACGCGGAAGTCGGGATCGTCGCGGGTGTTCTCCGCCATTTCCGACAGCGCCGCGGCTTCCAGCCGCAGGTCCATCTCCATTGCCACCGAGCGTGCCAGCGTATCGACGATCTCGATGCTGCGCAGCCGCCGTGCTTCCGGCGACAGCGCCTCGGCAGTGCGCGCGGCGAACATCAGCGCGCCGAGGTCGCGGCGAAAGCGCTCGGCGATGTGCGGCCGCAGGATCTTGACCGCGACCGGGCGGCGGACGCCGTCCTTCTCGATTTCGGCACGGTGCACCTGGGCGATCGAGGCCGCGGCCACCGGCGGGCTGAAGCTTGCGAACGCCTGGGTCAGCGGCCGCTCCAGTGACGAGGCGACGACCGCTTCGGCTTCCTCCTGCGAGAACGCCGGCAGGCGGTCCTGCAGCCGTTCGAGGTCGCGCGCCATCGCCACGCCGACGACGTCAGGACGGGTCGCCAGCACCTGGCCGAGCTTGACATAGGTCGGGCCGAGCCGCGTCAGCGCGCGGGCGAGGCGCGGGCCGGACTGGGCGTCGCGGCGCTCGATCAGCCGTGCAAGGCGCAGCAGCAGGCGCAGCGGCGGCGGCAGCGGCTCGGGATCGACCACCGCGAAGGTGCCCTCGCGGGCCACGACGAAGGCTGCGCGGGTCAAGCGCAGCACATGGGGAATCGCGGAGATCACAAACGCCAGCCCGAATGCAGGTTCACGATGCCGCCCGACATCGCCTGATGGCTGACGCGGGCAAAGCCGGCGGCGCTGATCATGTCGGCGAACGCGGTGGGGCGCGGAAAGCGACGGATCGATTCGACGAGATAGCGGTAGGATTCGGCGTCGCCGGTCACCGCGCGGCCGATCGCCGGGATCACGTTGAACGAATACAGGTCATAGATGCGATCGAGGCCGGGCACGTCGACGGCGGAGAACTCGAGGCACAGGAAGCGCGAACCTGGCCGCAGCACGCGGTAGGCCTCGCGCAGCGCCACGTCGATGCGCGGCACGTTGCGGATGCCGAACGCGATGGTGTAGGCGTCGAAGCTGCGGTCGGCGAACGCGAGCGCTTCGGCATTGCCCTCGACGAAGGTGACGCGGTCGTCGAGGTTGAGCTTGACGGCGCGGTCGCGGCCGACCTCCAGCATGTCGGTGTTGATGTCGCACACGGTGGCGTGAAAGCCGAAACCCGCCGCCTGCGCGGCGCGGAACGAAATATCACCGGTGCCGCCGGCGACATCCAGCAGCGCGAACGGCGCATCGCCGCGCGGCGGGTTGAGCGCGGTGATCATGGCGTCCTTCCACAGCCGGTGCAGGCCCGCCGACATCAGGTCGTTCATCAGGTCGTAGCGCGCCGCGACGCTGTGGAACACGTCGTTCACCAGCGTCTGCTTGTCGCCCAGCGGCACGTCGCGGTACCCGAAATGGGTGGTTTGGTCGGGTCGGTCCATCACTGTCTGTCTCCGGCGGCGGGACCATAGCGCGCCAGGTCCGCCTGCGCTACAAGCCAGCATCGTTAACGGCCGGCCCGGTTCGCGGCAGATGTCGCCGGTCGCCGTGCGGGCCGGTTCATGTACGAGGCCGTTTCGTGACAATCAAGCTTACCCGGGTCATGATCGCGCCAGGGCCCCTCTCCAAGCGAATGTCCAACGATGCCTGAACTGCCCGAAGTCGAAACCGTCCGCCGCGGCCTGCAGCCGGTCATGGAAGGCCAGCGCATCGCCAGCGTGGAGACGCGCCGCCACAATCTGCGCTTTCCGTTCCAGAAGGATTTCGTCGGCCGGCTCGAGGGCCAGACCATCGTCGGCATGGGGCGCCGGGCCAAGCTGCTGATGGCCGAGCTGTCGTCGGGCGACGTGCTGCTGATGCACCTCGGCATGTCCGGCTCGTTCCGCGTGGTCAAGCACGCCGCCGCGACCAGCCCGGGCCATTTCCACCACGAGCGCAGCGCCGACCGCGCGCATGACCATGTCGTCTTCCACATGGCGTCGGGGGCAATCGTCACCTTCAACGACCCGCGCCGCTTCGGCTACATGAAGATCGTGCCGCACAGCGAGCTGGAAGCGGAATCCTTCCTGCGCGGCCTCGGGCCCGAGCCGCTCAGCAACTCGTTCGACGCCGCCGTGCTCGCGGCGGGCTGTGCCGGCAAGAAGACCAGCCTGAAAGCCGCGCTGCTCGACCAGCGCGTCGTTGCCGGGCTCGGCAACATCTATGTCTGCGAGGCGCTGTTTCGCGCCCATCTGTCGCCGAAGCGGCAGGCCTCGACCCTGGCGCTGCGCAGCGGCGCGCCGTCGGACCATGCCAGGCGGCTGGTGGACGCCATCCACACAGTGCTCAATCTCGCGATCGAGGCCGGCGGCTCGTCGCTGCGCGATCATCGCCAGACCACCGGCGAGCTCGGCTATTTCCAGCACTCGTTCCGCGTCTACGACCGCGAGGACGAGAAGTGTCCGACCAAGGGCTGCAAGGGCACGATCAAGCGCTTCACGCAGAACGGCCGCTCGACCTTCTGGTGCCCGACTTGCCAGAAGTGAGCGCGTCGCTCACTTGCGGATGCAGATCACCCGCAGCAGCGACGCTTTGACGTCGCCGGGCTTGTTGTCCGCCGCTGTCGGCGTGACTTTGTGCCGGGCGAGGAACTGACGCACGACCTCCGCCGGCACGAGCCTCGCCTGAACCGGCACCGGCGCGACGGCGGCCACCAGCAGGGTCTTGAGCTGCACAAGGCCGAGGAGTTTGCCGTCGGCATCGGTGACCGCCGCGCCAGCGAAGCCGGGACCAGGCGCCGGATCGAGACGCACGTCGCCGCCATCGCTGACGGGCCGGGCGGTCATGCTGGTCGCCGTGGCGCCGCCGCCCTGCGCTTGCGGGTCGGCGATGCCGCTCACGGCGACATCGGATTTCACCGCGCCGCCAAAGCTCACGGCCTTCAGTCCGCTTGCGCCATACAGCCGCAGCAGCACGAGCTGGCGCGTGGCGTCGTCGGCGATGCGCTCGGCATGGCCGTAGGGCGGCACCACGATGGTCTCGCAGGCGTCGATAGCGTTGCGGTCGGTGACAATGGCGCCGTCCGGGCTCACCACCACGCCGGTGGCATACTCCACCTTCTTGCGCGGCAGCGGCGGCGGCGGTGCGGCGTCGCCGCCGGCGAACGGCGCGAACGCGCTCGACATCGCGATCACCACCGGCTCCATGGTGCCCTCGGTGGCCTGGTCGTAGAGGATGGTCAGGCCGCGGATCTCGCTGCCCTTGATCTGGCCGCGGACATAGAATTTCTTCAGCCCCTGCAGTCCGGACAGCACGAAGAAGTCCGGCTTGACCACACTGTAGTCGATGCGGCGGCCGGCCGGCTCCTTCTTCTCGCGTTCGGCGATGGCCGCGATGGTGAGGCTGCTGTCCTTGGCGCGCCAGGTCTCGATCTGGATCTGGCCCTGCGCCGATGCCCACTTGGTGCCGGTCGGGGTGGTCGTCTGCTGCGGCACCAGCTTGGTGGGCAGGCCGAGGCGGATGCTGTTGACCGGATCGAGGCCGATCTTCCAGCCGACGCTGTCCTGCAGCGCCTTGGCGGCGGCGGTGAGGGCGCCGCGCTCTTGCGGCGTCAGCGTCCCCGTGGGCTTGCCGCCATTGTCCTTCTGGAAGGTCTTGATCGCGGTGGCGAGGCGTTCGCTGGGCTCGCCATTGATCAGGCCGTTGTAGACGCCGACCCAGGCGAGGTCGGACTGGATCGCCGCCCGCTCCTGGGCCGCCTGCGCGGCGGCGGGATCGGCCGGTTTCGGCGCCGGCGCGGGCTTTGCAGGGGCCGTGGCGCCGTCCGGCCGGACGGAGAGGGTGCGGACCGGTGTCTGCGCGGTCGCCGCGACACCAGAGAGGGCCACCATCAGCGCGGCGGCGATCATCGGCTTCATCAGGCGCCCTTCGCGATCTGTTCTAACTGGCAGGGAGGGGGTAAGTACCATATCTGCTTGGTCGGCCATAGCGCTGCAGCGGTTCAGCGTCGGCCTGCGACGCCGGCGTGACCGGGCCGCGACGGTGACCACAGACGACGAAAGGAATGTGTGAGCGTGCTCAGTGCGGAAGAGCTGGAGCGGTATGCGCGGCACATCGTGCTGCGCGAGGTCGGCGGTCCCGGACAGGCGAAGCTGAAGGCGGCGCGGGTGCTGCTGATCGGCGCCGGCGGGCTCGGTGCCCCGGCGCTGATGTATCTGGCGGCGGCCGGCGTCGGCACGCTCGGCGTGGTCGACGACGATGTGGTGTCGCTGTCCAACCTGCAGCGCCAGGTCATCCACACCACGCCGGATATCGGCCGGCCGAAGGTCGAGAGCGCCGCCGAGACCGTCCGGGCGCTCAATCCGCATGTCACGTTCCACGCCCACGCGGCGCGCCTCACCGCCGCCAACGCCCTCGACCTCATCGCCGGCTATGACATCGTCGCCGACGGCTCGGACAATTTCGCCACGCGCTATCTCGTGTCGGACGCCTGCTATCTTGCCAACAAGCCGCTGATCAGCGCCGCGCTCGGCCTGTTCGACGGCTCGCTCACCACCATCCGCGCCCATGAGCGCAATGCGAAGGGCGAGCTCAACCCGACCTATCGCTGCCTGTTTCCCGATCCGCCGCCGCCCGGCACGGTGCCGAGCTGCGAGGAGGCCGGCATTCTCGGCGCGCTCGCTGGCGTGCTCGGCGCCATGACGGCGCTGGAAGTGATCCGCGAGATCGTCGGCTTCGGCGAGGGGCTGGTCGGGCGCCTCGTGATGATCGACGCCCGCGCCATGCGGTTCGAGACGCTGCGCTATGCGCGCGATCCGGCCAATCCGCTCAACGGCGACCATCCGACCATCACGGACCTCAGCGCGCACCGCTGACAGGCGACGGCGCCGCGGCGCGTGTCAGCGCCGCGCCCGCCGGGCCTTGGCCGCCTTCACCGTGTTCTCCATCAGGCAGGCGATGGTCATCGGCCCGACGCCGCCGGGCACCGGGGTGATTGCGCCGGCGACCTTGACCGCCTCGTCGAACGCCACATCGCCGCGCACGTCATGGCCGCCGCCGGCCTTCTCGACACGGGTGGTGCCGACGTCGATGACGATGGCGCGCGGCTTGATCCAGTCGCCGCGCACGAGGCCGGGCTTGCCGACCGCGCTGACCAGGATGTCGGCGCCGCGGCAGATGAACTGGGTGTCGCGGGTGTGGATATGGGTCTGCGTCACCGTCGCCCGTTCGTCGAGCAGCAGCGCCGCCATCGGCTTGCCGACGATGTTGGAGGCGCCGATCACCACCGCATGGTAGCCCGTGAGGTCGGGCACCAGCGATGTGATCAGCTTCATGCAGCCGAGCGGCGTGCAGGGAATGAGCGCATCCGCGCCGTGCAACAGCCGTCCGGCATTGAGGGCATGCAGGCCGTCGACATCCTTGGCCGGATCGACCGCGGCCATGATGCGCAGCGTGTTGATGTGCGGCGGCAGCGGCAGCTGGACGAGGATGCCGTCGATGTCGTCGCGCGCGTTCAGCGTGGCGATGATCGCCAGCAGCTCCGCCTCGCTGACACTGTCGGGCAGGATCTCGGTCTCACCGCGCAGGCCCACCGTCTGCGCCGTCCGCACCTTGTTGCGGACATATATGGCGCTGGCCGGATCGCCGCCGACCAGCACGACAGCAAGGCCCGGGGCCTGCGGCATGGCGGCGATATCGGCGGCAACGCTGTCGAGAAGGGTTTGGGCGTGTTTGCGCCCGTCGATGATTTCCGCGGTCATGGCACCCTCGTTGGGAAGTGGTGCCCAGGCGCGCGGCAGGAAATCCCTGCGCTCCCCGATGGTCATCCATCCAAGCGCCAGTCGCGCAGAGGCCCGCCTGATAGCGGCTCGGTTCGGCCAAGGCAATGGCCGGCAGTGCATTGGTGTCGTGACAGGCCTGCGCGCGCCGCATCGCCGGGCGCTGTGGAACCGGCGCTGCCGACCGGCGGGCTTCGCCGCCTAGAAAATGAAGCCCGTGTTGATGAACTTCGATTCGTGCTTCTGCACGATCTCGTCCAGGAGCTTCTTGCTGGCGTCGGTCTGTTTCGCCGCCACCATCGAGCGGATCGAGAACGAGCGCAGCGCGTCGGTCACCGACAGCGTGCCTTCGGCTGAGTCCTTGCGGCCGGTGAACGGGAAGATGTCCGGCCCGCGCTGGCACTGGCAGTTGATGTTGACGCGGCACACCTGGTTGACCAGCGGGTCGACCAGCGTGCCGATCTCCGTGGGATCGGAGCTGAAGATGCTGACCTGCTGGCCATGCTCGGAGGTGATGACGTAGTCGAGCGCGGTCTCGATGTCGTCGAACGGCATCACGGGAACGACCGGGCCGAACTGCTCCTCGCGATAGAGCTTCATGCCCTCCTTCACCGGGTACACCACGGCGGGATAGAAGAACGTCTCGCAGTGGGCGCCGCCGCCGGGGTTGACGATGCGCGCGCCCTGCGCGAGCGCATCCTCGACGCAGGCGGTCATGTAGGCGGTCTTGCCGGGCTCGGGTAGCGGCGTGATGTTGACGCCAGCCTCCCACGGCATGCCGACCTTGAGCTTGGCGAGCTCCTCGGTGAAGCGGGCGAGGAAGCGCTCGACGATCGATGAGTGCACGATCAGCATCTTCAGCGCGGTGCAGCGCTGGCCATTGAACGACAGCGCGCCGAGCAGGCACTCTTTCACTGCGAGCTCGATGTCGGCGTCGGCGAGCACGATGGCGGCGTTCTTGGCGTCGAGGCCGAGGATGGCGCGCAGCCGGTTCGCCTTCGGATGCAGTTTCTTGAGATGGTCGGCGACCTTGCTGGAGCCGATCAGGGTCAGCGTGTTGACCTTGCCGGAGCCGAGCAGATACGGCACCACCTCGGCGCCCTGGCCGTAGACGGTGTTGATCACACCATTCGGGAACGCGCTGCGGAACGCCTCCAGCAGCGGCGCGAACAGCAGCACGCCGAATTTCGGCGGCTTGAACAGCAGCGTGTTGCCCATGATCAGCGCCGGGATCAGCGTCGCGAACGTCTCGTTGAGCGGATAGTTGTAGGGCCCCATGCACAGCACCACGCCGAGCGGCGTGCGCCGGATCTGGCCGATGGTGCCTTCCGCGATCACGAAGCGCGAGGAGTTGTTGTCGAGGTCGCGCAGCGCGTCGATGGTGGCGCGGATGTAGTCGACAGTGCGGTCGAATTCCTTCTCTGAATCGGCAAAGCTCTTGCCGATCTCCCACATCAGCAGCTTCACCACCTCGGCGCGGCGCGCCACCATTTCCTTGGTGAAAGTCTGCATGCAGGCGATGCGCTCGGCGACCGTCATGGTCGGCCAGGCGCCGCGGCCGTTGTCATAGGCCGCCACCGCCGCGGCGAGCGCCTCTTCCGCCTCGGCGATGCCGCCATGGGGAATGCTGCCGAGCGTCAACGGCGTCAGCGCACCGGAGGCGTCGCGCAGCCGCATCGGCGAGACGACCTGCTGGGTGCCGCCGGTCCAGTCCTTCAACTCGCCGTCGACCAGGGTGACGCGCTGGTGCAGCGGGCCGCTCAACCGGTGGGCCGGGGGAATGTCGGCCTCGGTGGGAAAGAGCTGGAGAAGCTGTCGGCTGTCGATCATGGGCCACCCGTTCGTCGCGCGTCGATTCGAAGCGTCCCAGCATAGCCCCGCGACAATGGGATTTTACGACACAAAGATTCGGCAGAGCGCCCCAAATGCTGGGCAGAGCAGCGCCGACCGATGCGGGACCTGTCTGGCCCGGGTCGTTGTGCAGCAGTGTCGTCGAAGCGCGCTGTCAGACGGAGGCGCTATGCCTCACAGCATCCCTGGCAGCACGCGATCCGGCGGCTTGTGGCCGTCGAGGAAGGTGCGGATGTTGATAATCACCTTCTCGCCCATCTCGACGCGGCCCTCGATGGTCGCCGAGCCCATGTGCGGCAGCAGCACCACCTTGCCGGCGCGCGCGAGCCGCATCCGCTTCGGGCTGACCGCAAGTTCATGCTCGAACACGTCGTGCGCGGCGCCGGCGATGTCGCCCTGGGGAATGCTGCCGAGGGTCACCGGTGCGCAGCGCTGGTGTAGTGGTCCGCTCAGCCGGTGTGCCGCGGGGATGTCGGCCTCCGTGGGAAAGAGCTGGAAAAGCTGCCGGCTGTCGATCATGGGCCACCCGTTCGTCGCGCGTCGATTTGAAGCGTCCCGGCATAACTGGGCGACAATGGTATTTTACGACACAAAGATTCGGTAGGCGCCCCAAAATGAGGAACGCGGAGACCGCTGTGTTTGCTGCGTTGGACAGATGATGCAACACGCCTTGGTCCTTAGCGGCGAAGTCGATCGACATTGATGCATCCAACTGGGGAGCTCTTATGCCTCGATCAAGATGGATCTTGCACTCTCAACGAGTGATTGCGAGAATATTTTTGCTCGCCTGGGGAGGATCTGTTCAATGCGAAGGAATTCTACGGCAGTCGTTGCGGCTGCTCTGATGGTGACGATTGGTACGAGCCAGCCTGCGGTATCTGCATCTGATACTGAGGAACTACGGAGAATGGTGAGGGCACTCGAGGCGAGAGTCGGCGTGCTGGAAGCGGAGAATCAGCGCTACAGGCAACAAGCGGAGAACTCGCAACGAGTGCAACGTATCGAGGTGCCCCAAAGAGCTGCAATCGCGGCAGCGAGGCCGCCATCGCAACTGCCATTGGATAGTTATACGAGCCTCAAGGCGAAGCCTCTGCTGGGTGATCCGGCGGACGACCGCTGGAGCGGCCTCTACTGGGGTGTATCGTTCGGCGGCGGCGCGACGCGTGGAGCCGTTCGATCTCAGGAAACATATATGTCGGGATCCCCGCTCAATACGCCGCCTTACAACGTCATGGGGAGCACGCTGACGAGTACCAGTGGACCGACGACCGGATATGGTGCATTGACCGACGTATTTCTTGGCTTCAACACTCGCATAACGCCGGACTTGGTTGTCGGCCTTCAGGCTGAAGGCTCGATGTCGGATTTGAATTTCAGCTCGAGTGGGCTGGCGAATTATCAGTACTTCAATAGCGCAGGGCTGACTGGCGAAACCGCGTCGAATGATTTTCGCCCCAATGTCCATCTGCGCTGGATGGCTTCGATGCTTGCGCGGGTCGGCTTTCTCGCAACGCCGGAAACGCTTGTCTACGGTATCGGTGGATGGACTGTCGGAGGCTTCAACTATCAGAATTTGATCAACACGACCTTCTATGCACCGCCAGATCAGTTCATCGCGAACGGGCCATCGGTGGGAGCAGGATTGGAAAGGAAGATCGATTCCAATTGGAGTCTTCGGGCCGAGTATCGCTACACTTATTTTCTGCCGGCCGATGTGCGGAGCAATTTCAACTTTGCCTCCAGCTTGCCTGGCGTTCAGAGCGAGACTGTTAATGGGCGTTTCGAGAACAGCATGCACGTCGGGAGGATCGGCGTAGCATACTCGATGCCGGCCGGCCGCTAAGGCCGGCTTTTCCCGGCTACCGTCTATCGCAGGGGGGCGTGCGCAGGTTCGGCTCTCGCCCCTCAGCGAAAGCTTGCGCCCCGACGGTCAGAGCATGCTGGGCAGCACGCGATCCGGCGGCTTGTGGCCGTCGAGGAAGGTGCGGATGTTGATGATCACCTTCTCGCCCATTTCGACGCGGCCCTCGATCGTCGCCGAGCCCATGTGCGGCAGCAGCACCACCTTGCCGGCGCGCGCGAGCCGCACCAGCTTCGGGCTGACCGCCGGCTCATGCTCGAACACGTCGAGGGCGGCGCCGGCGATGTCGCCGGCCTCGATCAGCTTGGTGAGAGTATCTTCGTCGATGATCTCGCCGCGCGCGGTGTTGACGATATAGGCGTCCTTGCGGATCAGCTTGAGCCGCCGCGCCGACAGCAGGTGGAACGTCGCCGGGGTGTGCGGGCAGTTCACCGAAATGATGTCCATCCGGGCGAGCATCTGGTCGAGGCTCTCCCAGTAGGTGGCGCCGAGCTCTTCCTCGATCTGCGGCGCAACCGGGCGGCGGTTGTGGTAGTGGATCTGCAGGCCGAAGGCATGGGCGCGGCGCGCCACCGCCTGGCCGATCCGCCCCATGCCGATGATGCCGAGCCGCTTGCCGCCGATGCGGTGGCCGAGCATCCAGGTCGGCGACCAGCCGGCCCAGTCCTTGCTTTCGGTCAGGATGGAAGCGCCCTCGGTGAGCCGGCGCGGCACCGCCAGGATCAGCGCCATGGTCATGTCGGCGGTGTCCTCGGTCAGCACCTTCGGCGTGTTGGTCACGGTGATGCCGAGGTTGTGCGCGGCGGTGACGTCGATGTTGTCGACGCCGTTGCCGAAATTGGCGATCAGCTTCAGCTTGCGGTCCGGCTGGTTGAGCACGGCGTCATCGACCTCGTCGGAAACGGTCGGCACCAGGATGTCCGCGGTGCGCACCGCCTCGGCGAGCTGGTCCTGGGTCATCGGCTGGTCGTCGAGATTGAGGCGGGTGTCGAACAGCTCGCGCATCCGCGTCTCGATGCTGTCCGGCAGCTTCCGCGTGACGACGACGAGAGGTTTTTTCCGGACGGTCATTGCTGTGCTTTCCACGCCTTGGGGCCCTGCGCCCGCGCCGCGGTGTGCGGGCGCAGGAATTCAGGCCGATACAGATTAAACGGCGCGTCGGATCCGTGCAGCCGGTTCAGTGCAGCAAAGTCACACGTCACGTCGCGCTGTTGCGTTTCCCTTCGCTCCCGCTGGCCTGTTGAGGCCTCGTTAACCGGGCTGTCCGAAACTGCAGGTCCGCACCGGATACCAAGCTCTCGCCGGCTCTTGTCGTGAGGGTCGTATCGGGTCCTCTCTAGCAGAAGGCCCGCCCAAGACAAGAACTCATCGGGAACCAGTAGAGGTGCGGCCGCGGCCTGCTGGGCTGGCCGGCGTCCTCCCCCGTGAGGCGCCTGTCGACGCAGCCGGCGTGGCCAGTATGGCGGTTCGGAAGCCCTGCCTGTGCCTGGCGGGTCCCACGACTTCTCACGAACCAAACCCATACTGGATTCAAAGACTTCTGGTGTCCTTTCGAAAATCGCTTTCGGAGGTGCTGGTTCAGTGAGAGCGAACGTCGAAATCGGATGCTAGGAACGGGGCAATGGCGTTGAAGTGCTATTGGAGTGTGGCGGTGCTGGCGGGCGTGTTCTGCCATGTAGGGGTGACCACAGGTCATGCCGCCAAGGACATCATGGGGCCGGTCAGCGGCCTGCCGATGCCGCGCTACGTCAGCCTGAAATCAGATCACGTCAACGTCCGCGGCGGTCCGACCAAGGACAACGACGTCAGCTGGGTCTATACCCGCGTCGGGCTACCGGTGGAGATCACCGCCGAGTTCGAGAACTGGCGGCGGGTGCGGGATTCCGAAGGCTCGGAAGGCTGGGTCTATCACTCGCTGCTGTCGGGCAAGCGCACCGCGGTGGTGACGCTGAAGTCGAAGGACGATCTCGCCCCGCTGTACGACCGTGCCGATCCCGCCAGCGCCGTGTCGGCGAAGCTGCAGGCCGGCGTGATCGCGTCGGTCAAGCGCTGCAGCGCCGGCTGGTGCCGCATCACCGGCAGCGGTTTCGACGGCTGGATCGAGCAGCAGCGGCTGTGGGGTGTCTACGCCGACGAGAAGATCGACTGAGCTGCAAGTTGCGCGCGCAGCCGCAGCGCACTGCCGCCAAACCAAAAAGGCCGCGCCCGAGGCGCGGCCTTTTGCTTGAAACGATAGCCGGTCAGCGCACCTTGCGCAGCCGCACCACCATGTCGATGCGGGCGATCTCGTAGCCTTCCGGCACGTCAGGCATCTTCTGCAGCACGAGATGCGGATCGGGAATGTCGACCAGCTCGTGGTTGCCCTCGAGATAGAAGTGGTGGTGGTCGCTGACGTTGGTGTCGAAATAGGTCTTGGTGCCATCGACGCTGACCTGGCGCAGCAGCCCGGCCTCGGTCAGCTGGTTCAGCGTGTTGTAGACGGTGGCCAGCGACACCGGCACCTTGGCCTGGATCGCCTCCTCGTAGAGCATTTCCGCGGTCAGGTGACGGTCGCCCTTGCCGAACAGCAGCCAGCCCAGCGCCATGCGCTGGCGGGTCGGGCGCAGGCCCACCGACTGCAGCATCTCGTTGACGTCGTGCCAGGGGCAGCCCGTCAGGCTCGGCGTGCGGACCGTCCCGAGGATCTCGGCGTCGCTGTGGTCATCGGTGGTGATTAAGTCACTCATTTTACTATGGAAGGCTGCTCGCTTCGGATCGCCGACTTTATGTCACCTGAATTATAGGAAAGGATGCAGCTACATGCAAGTTTCTCGCAACTGCCTCCGCCCCGCGACAAGACGCAGTGGCTTAAGGTGTTATGATACCATATTCGGAGTAGAAGCTCAAATGCCGCCATGGCCGGTTGCCGCGGCCGGACTGGGGCGATCCGCCCCTATATGATTGATCCGAAGCGGCTTTGCCCCGCCGGAAGGCCTATGATAGAGAGCCGGCGACATCATATCATTCACCATTGAAACCCAACACGGATCAGGGGGGCGAGGACGGCATGCACGATCGGCGCAGCAGTTATGAATACGAGGACCTGCTGGCGTGCGGTCGCGGCGAAATGTTCGGTCCAGGCAACGCCCAGCTGCCGCTGCCGCCGATGCTGATGTTCGATCGCATCACCGAGATCACCGTCGACGGCGGTGAGTATGGCAAGGGTCGCATCCGTGCCGAGCTCGACGTCAAGTCGGACCTCTGGTTCTTCGGCTGCCACTTCAAGGGCGACCCGGTGATGCCGGGCTGCCTCGGCCTCGACGCGCTGTGGCAGATGGTCGGCTTCTATCTCGGCTGGCTCGGCGGCGAAGGCCGCGGGCGCGCGCTCGGCATCGGCGAACTGAAGCTGGCCGGGCAGGTTCTGCCCAACGTCACGAAGGTCGTGTACAACATCGACATCAAGCGCGTGATGCGCGCCAGGTTGATGCTCGGCATTGCCGACGGCTGGCTCTCGAGCGACGGCGAGATTATCTACCGCGCCAAGGATCTGAAGGTCGGGCTGTTCCGGCAGGACGCCGTGTTGCAGCCCTGAGGGTGACTAGGCTCCGAGGCCCGTCAGCGATCGCGTCGTCTTCGCAAAACCGTCACAACGCGTCTAATCTCAATCTAGGTCGACATCGTCGATTTCTTTCAAAGTGAGGCTCCATCATGAGGCGGGTTGTGGTGACGGGGATGGGTATCGTCTCATCCATCGGAAACAACACTCAGGAAGTGCTTTCGAGCCTTCATGACGCCAGGTCCGGCATCTCGCGTGCGGACAAGTATGCCGAGCTCGGCTTTCGCTGCCAGGTGCATGGCGCGCCGACCCTCAATCCAGCCGAGGTGGTCGATCGCCGCGCGATGCGTTTCCTCGGTGATGGCGCGGCGTGGAATCATGTCGCCATGGAACAGGCGATCCGCGACGCCGGCCTCGAGGACAACGAGGTCTCCAACATCCGCACTGGTATCATCATGGGCTCCGGCGGCCCGTCGACGCGTGCCGTGGTCGAGGCTGCCGACATCACGCGCACCAAGGGCCCCAAGCGCGTCGGTCCGTTCGCCGTTCCGAAGGCGATGTCGTCGACCGCTTCGGCGACGCTCGCGACCTGGTTCAAGATCAAGGGCGTGAACTATTCGATCTCCTCGGCCTGCGCCACGTCGAACCATTGCATCGGCAACGCCTACGAGACGATCCAGATCGGCAAGCAGGACATCGTCTTCGCCGGCGGCTGCGAGGAGCTCGACTGGACGTTGTCGGTGCTGTTCGACGCGATGGGGGCAATGTCGTCGAAATACAACGACACCCCGGCCACCGCCTCGCGCGCTTATGATGTCAACCGCGACGGCTTCGTGATCGCCGGCGGAGCCGGCGTGGTGGTGCTGGAGGAACTCGAGCACGCCAAGGCGCGCGGCGCCAAGATCTACGGCGAGATCGTCGGCTATGGCGCGACCTCCGACGGCTACGACATGGTCGCGCCGTCGGGGGAAGGTGCCGAGCGCTGCATGCGCATGGCGCTGTCCACCGTCAACGTTCCCATCGACTACATCAACCCGCACGCCACCTCGACCCCGGCGGGCGATCCGCCGGAGATCAACGCGATCCGCAGCGTGTTCGGCGGCGCCGACAAATGCCCGCCGATCTCCGCCACCAAGTCGCTGACCGGCCATTCGCTGGGCGCGACCGGCGTGCAGGAGGCGATCTACTCGCTGCTGATGATGAACAACGGCTTCATCTGCGAGAGCGCCAACATCCAGGAAATCGACCCCGCGTTCGCCGACATGCCGATCGTGCGCAAGCGCATCGACAACGCCAAGATCGGCGCGGTGCTGTCCAACTCGTTCGGGTTCGGCGGCACCAACGCCACGCTGGTGTTCAAGCGGCTCGAGGCGTGAGGCGCGTCCGACGGATGCTGCGAGCTGCTCCGCGCCCGCGGAGCGCACACCATTCCACAGTCCAGGCGTCGTGGCGTCACCTGTCTGTTGCAGATGATGCGCAAGGGTGGCGCCGGCAACCTATCTCGTAACAACGGAGCGATGTGATGGCAGGCTTGATGCAAGGCAAGCGCGGACTGATCCTGGGGATCGCCAACGATCACTCGATCGCCTGGGGAATAGCCCGGACGCTGTCGGCGCACGGCGCCGAACTCGCTTTCACCTACCAGGGCGAGGCGCTGGCCCGCCGCGTCAAGCCGCTTGCCGAATCGATCGGCGTCGACACCGTGCTGCCCTGCGACGTCGAGGACATCGCCAGCGTCGATGCGGTGTTCGACGTGCTGAAGAAGAAGTGGGGCACCATCGATTTCCTGGTGCACGCCATCGGCTTCACCGACAAGAACGAGCTGCGCGGCCGCTATGTCGACACCACGCGCGACAACTTCTCCCGCACCATGGTGATCTCGTGCTTCTCGTTTACCGAGCTCGCCAAGCGCGCCGCGGAGATGATGCCGGACGGCGGCTCGATCATCACGCTGACCTTCGGCGCCTCGATGCGGGCGATGCCGAACTACAATGTGATGGGCGTGACCAAGGCGGCGCTGGAAGCCTCGGTGCGCTATCTCGCGGCTGACTTCGGGCCGCAGAACATCCGCGTCAACGCCATCTCGGCGGGGCCGGTGCGCACGCTCGCCGGCGCGGGCATCGGCGAGTCGCGCGCGATGTTCTCGTTCCAGGAAAAGCATTCGCCGCTCGGCCGCGGCGTCACCCTCGACGAGCTCGGCGGCTCGGCGCTCTATCTGCTGTCGGAACTGTCCGGCGGCGTCACCGGCGAGATCCACTACGTCGATTCCGGCTACAACATCATCCTGATGCCGAAGCCGGCCGCGCTGAAGGCCGACGAGGCGTAAGCCGTCCGGTCGGGCGGCCGTGTGTCGTTGCGCTGTGGTCGCCGGTGCTGACCGGCGACGACGGCTGGCCCCGGCTCAGTTGCCCGACAGGGCCTGCGCGCGCTGGAACGCTGGTCGCGCGGCGCAGAGATCGAGATAGCGATCGAACGCCGGCCGTGTCGGCACCATCTTGAAGCGCCGCACCGCGAAGTCGAGGCCGGATCCGATCACGACGTCGGCGGCGGAAAAATCCTCGCCGAGCAGCCACGGCCCGCTCTGCAATGCCTGGTCGAGCACGTCGAACACCTGCGTGGCGTCGCCCCAGCCAGCGGTGCTGCTGGGCACCTGGATCTTGGTGAAAATCTGGATGATCGCCGGCTCGATGCAGCTCGGCCCGAAGAACAGCCAGTAGTGGTAGCGTGCGCGGCGCGGGTCGCCGAGCGGCGGCGCGAGTTTCGCCTCCGGGTAGCGCTCGGCGACATAGGCGCAGATCGCGGCTGCCTCGCCCAGTCCCGTGTCGCCATCCTGCAGGCCCGGCACCTTGCCCATCGGATTGATGGCGAGATACGCCGGCGCCTTCTGCGCGCCGGTGGTGATGTCGGTCAGCACCCGCTCGTAGGGCTGTGCGGTCTCCTCCATCAGCCATAGCGCGGTGAAGGAGCGGCTCTTTGGCGAGTAGTACAGCTTCATGATGGCAGGTCCGGTTGATGCGGCGGCCGTGAGCGGCCAGAGGAAATGGAACGCGGCATCATGCTGCGACTTGCAGGCGAAATCCACTCGCCGGATGGCGTTGGTTGGGAAAATATGCTGCCGACCTGCCGTCAGGGTGCGCCCTGACGGAATGACCGGTGCGCTTCGCACAACAGAAATCGCCGGGCGCAAGGCCCGGCGATCGAAGAGCAGGGGTGGACGGCGGCTCCGCTGTCCGGGAGCGCCGTCCTGATGATGCGGCTTCGCTCAGGCGAGATCGAAGCGGTCGGCGTTCATCACCTTGGTCCACGCCGCCACGAAGTCCGTGACGAACTTGTCCTTGGAGTCGTCAGACGCATAGACCTCGGCAAGGGCGCGCAGCTGCGCATGCGACCCGAAGATCAGGTCGACACGGGTAGCGGTCCATTTGGCCTCACCGGTCTTGCGGTCGCGGCCCTCGTACACGCCCTCGGTTGCGGTCGGCTTCCACTGCGTCGCCATGTCGAGCAGATTGACGAAGAAGTCGTTCGTCAGGACTTCCGGCCGCTTGGTGAAGACGCCATGCGCGGATGCAGCGACATTGGCGCCGAGCACACGCAGTCCGCCGACCAGAGCCGTCATCTCGGGAGCCGTCAGCGTCAGCAACTGGGCTCGATCGACCAGCTGCTCTTCCGGTGACAGCCGCTGTGGACCCCGCGTATAGTTGCGGAAGCCGTCGTAGGTCGGCTCCAGCGCCGCGAAGGATGCGACGTCGGTCTTGTCCTGCGACGCGTCGGTGCGTCCCGGCGTGAACGGCACCTTCACGGCGTGGCCGCCGTCCCCGGCGGCCTTCTCGATCGCGGCGCTGCCGCCGAGAACGATGAGGTCGGCGAGCGACACCTTCTTGCCGCCGGCCGCGAACTCCTTCTGGATCGCCTCGAGCGTCTGCAGCACCTTCGCCAGCTGCGCCGGCTGGTTGATGTCCCAGTCCTTCTGCGGCGCGAGGCGGATGCGCGCGCCGTTGGCGCCGCCCCGCTTGTCCGAGCCGCGGAACGTCGCCGCCGAGGCCCAGGCCGTCGACACCAGTTGCGATACCGACAGGCCGGACGCCAGGATCTTCGCCTTCAGCGCGGCGATATCCTGTTCCCCGATCAGCTCATGGTCAACGGCAGGAACCGGGTCCTGCCACAGCAGCTCTTCCTTCGGCACCAGCGGGCCGAGGTAGCGGGCGATCGGGCCCATGTCGCGGTGGGTGAGCTTGAACCAGGCCCGTGCGAACGCGTCGGCGAACTGATCCGGATTCTCATAGAAGCGCCGCGAGATCTTCTCGTAGGCGGGGTCGAAGCGCAGCGCGAGGTCGGTGGTCAGCATCGACGGGGCGTGCCGCTTCGACTTGTCGTGCGCGTCCGGCACGGTGTTGGCGCCGGCGCCGCCCTTCGGCGTCCACTGGTGCGCGCCGGCCGGGCTCTTGGTCAGCTCCCAGTCGTAACCGAACAGGTTCCAGAAGAAGTTGCTGCTCCACTTCGTCGGCGTCGTCGTCCAGATCACCTCCAGGCCGCTGCCGATGGCGTCGCCGCCCTTGCCGCTGCCATACTTGCTGGACCAGCCGAGGCCCTGCTCCTCGATCGGAGCGGCTTCCGGATCGGGGCCGACCAGGGCGGTGTCGCCGGCGCCGTGGGTCTTGCCGAAGGTGTGGCCGCCGGCGATGAGGGCAACGGTCTCCTCGTCGTTCATCGCCATGCGCGCGAAGGTCTCGCGGATGTCACGCGCGGCCGCCAGCGGATCCGGGGTGCCGTTCGGTCCTTCCGGGTTGACGTAGATCAGGCCCATCTGCACGGCGGCGAGCGGGTTGGCGAGGTCGCGATCGCCGCTGTAGCGTTCGTCCGCGAGCCACTTGCCTTCGGGGCCCCAGAAGATGTCCTGCTCCGGCTCCCAGGTGTCGTCGCGGCCGCCGGCGAAACCGAATGTCTTGAAGCCCATCGATTCCAGCGCGACATTACCGGTGAGAATCAGCAGGTCGGCCCAGGAAATCTTGCGGCCGTACTTCTGCTTGATCGGCCACAGCAGCCGGCGCGCCTTGTCGAGGTTGACGTTGTCAGGCCAGCTGTTGAGCGGCGCGAAGCGCTGCTGGCCCGCTCCGGCGCCGCCGCGGCCGTCAGCGATGCGGTAAGTGCCGGCGCTGTGCCAGGCCATGCGGATGAACAGCGGTCCATAGTGGCCGAAGTCGGCCGGCCACCACTCCTGCGAGTCCGTCATCAGGGCGGTCAGGTCCTTGATCACGGCGTCGAGATCGAGACTCTTGAATTCCTTGGCGTAGTCGAATGCCTCGCCCATCGGGTTGGACAGCGCGGAATGCTGATGCAGGACCTGGAGGTCGAGCTGGTTCGGCCACCAGTCACGGTTGGTGTTGACTTGGGTGGCGCCCGAAAACGGACATTTGGTTTTGTCGTCCATGGTCGTCTCCTCTGACAGGTCTGAATGAGGCTGCCGCCAAATCTACGCAACGCAATTCATCAGGTGAAGCCAGCTTTTCTGATCGAGGCGATAAGAATTACTGATGATGTTGCGGTGACGTGTGTTGCGCGCCGAGCGTAGCCAATTTGCGTGGCGCGCAGATGGCGACAGCATGGATGGCCGCATGGCCGCCGTCAGCGATGCAGATCAAGGATGCCGGAGCCCGCCGCGCGGGGCGGGAGCGGGGCCTGCGGACGTAAAAAAGCCCGCCGTGCTCTCCGGAAGCACGACGGGCTCTTGGGCCGACACGGGCCGAATGGCCGTGACGCGCGGCGGTCTCCCGCCGCGAATCGCGTCGGCTATTCGTCGGACGCCAGCAGGACCTTCCAGATCACCGCGCCGATGGCCGCGCCGATCAGCGGCGCAACCCAGAACAGCCACAGCTGGCTCAGCGCTCCGGTCTGGGCGAACAGCGCGGCCGCGGTCGAACGCGCCGGGTTCACCGAGGTGTTGGTGACCGGGATCGAAATCAGGTGGATCAGCGTCAGGCCGAGGCCGATGGCGATCGGCGCGAAGCCGGCCGGAGCGATCTTCGAGGTCGAACCCAGGATGATGATGAGGAATGCCGCCGTCAGCACCACCTCGATCAGGAAGGCGGCGAACAGGCTGTAGTGCCCGGGCGACAGATCGCCATAGCCGTTGGAGGCGAAGCCGCCGACCTTGAAGTCCGGCGCGCCGGACGCGATCGCATAGAGCACCGCCGCAGCCACGACGCCGCCGACGACCTGCGCGATCCAGTAGGGAATGAGCTCACGCCAGTCGAAGCGGTTGGCGACCGCAAGGCCCAGCGAAACCGCCGGATTGAAATGCCCGCCCGAGATGCCGCCGACCGCATAGGCCATCGTCAGCACCGTGAGGCCGAAAGCCAGCGCGACGCCGGCGAACGCGATCCCCAACTGCGGAAAACCGGCGGCAAGAACCGCACTGCCGCACCCACCAAACACCAGCCAGAACGTTCCGAAGAACTCCGCCGCGAGCTTTCTCGTCATTGCCTTTTCCCCTGATCAACAACGCACGGTTGAATCGCGCGTCGTTAAGTAGCAAATCAGGTTTTTCAGTTCCAGCAAGGGACCGCCAGTGACTTTAAGCTCTTGATTTCCTTCGAATCGGGCCAAAGCGCGGCTTCATCGCGGATCTGCGCCGCGACCGTGTTGCAGCGCATCCATGGGGGCGAATCACCGACAAGGGAGTAATCCTGAGGCCGCATATCCACTGCCGGTCTGCCGCGGCGCGAGCGAGCCGCATCGACGTTTGAAGCGATGCCGTAGCCAGTGCGCGAGTTGATATAACTCGGTGCCTGCTGCTTCGGCTTGAACCGCGGGGATTTATCGCCACGCTTTGCAGCGGCGGAGTGGAGCCATGCCGTGAGCGATTCTTGCCAAATCATCGTGGATGTTGATGCGACCTCCGGGGATGCCGTCGAGCGGATGAATGCCGTCCGAGCGTGGCTGATATCCGAAGGGGTCATCGTTCCCGCGCTAAGCGACTCGTGTCTCGGCGGAATGGGCCATCGTCCGGGGCCTGGTTTCCGTGTGGCGATCGAGACCGACGAGCAAATGTTCCTGCAGCTTCGGACGAATGGCGTTGCGATCCGCACCGGCCGCTGCGTGTTTGATGCGGGCTGCAATGGGATCAGGCTCCAGTGCAACTGCGGGCATGCGTTCGAACCCGATGATTCGTATGTTCGTGCGGTTGGTGCGTGGGCAGGTGGCGACGATCAAGCGCGTTTTCCTTGCCATAAGTGTAATCAAGATAGGCTGCTGGCCGAATGGCGCGGACCGGTCGTTTGGGGCTTGGGCCATCTCGGCTTCGAGTTCTGGAATTGGCCGCCTCTGTCGGAGAAATTCATTGCTGCGCTACGTCACAAGCTCGGCCATCGCACGATCGTCGTGTACCGTCGTCTCTAGCCGGCTGCTTCGCGCCGCTGCTGGGCAATCGCAGCGGCGAAGGCGCCGAGCGCAGCGGTGATCTGCGGCGCGAGCTGCGGATCGCAGGCGATCGCCGCTGCATCAAAGCCCCTGGCGAGCAGGGGAAGCGTCAGGAAAGCGTTCTCGACAAGGTGTGCCGACATCGCGGTGAGCACGAGGCGCAGCGCATCCTGGGCCGTGCTCGCGCGGGGCGAGGCATTGAACAGCGCCACCGGCTTGCCCGGAAACGCCGTGCTGCCGACCAGCCAGTCGAGTGCGTTCTTGAGCGATCCGGGAATGCCGCGGGCATATTCCGGGCAGGAGATCAGAATGCCGTCGGCCTGTTCGGCCCGCGCGCGCCACGCCGCGGCGAGCTCGGGAAGGTCGTCCTCGAGGTCCGGATTGAAATGCGGCAGCTGCCCGAGGCCGGTGTAAGGCTCGATGCACATGCCCGCGGGCGCCAGGGTCCGCGCCGCCTGCAACAGCGAGGTGTTGGACGAGATGGCGCGAAGGCTGCCCGCGAGCGACAGGATGATCATCGCGATGTCCCTGGGAATGCGAATCGAGGGGGACGGCGATGTTCGCCCGCACGCCGTGCCGTGAGAAGAGGCCGCAGCGCGGGGGCAGGCGTGCGCATAGAACGTGCGCAAAAAAAAGGGCGGCTTCGCAGCCGCCCTTTTCTATTGGATGACATGAGCCGGAGCGGCGATCACTCGCCGGCGGCTTCGCGCGGCTGGCCGCCGTCGGCCTTCGGCTTGGCTTCGAGGTCCTCGCCGGTCTCCTGGTCGACGGCCTTCATCGACAGCCGCACCTTGCCGCGGTCGTCGAGGCCGAGCAGCTTGACCTTGACCTTGTCGCCTTCCTTGACGACGTCCGAGGTCTTCTGCACGCGGGCGGAGGCGAGCTGGCTGATGTGAACGAGGCCGTCGCGCGGGCCGAAGAAGTTCACGAACGCGCCGAACTCCATGACCTTGACCACGGTGCCGTCGTAGATGTGGCCGACTTCCGGATCGGAGGCGATCGACTTGATCCACTTGATCGCCGCGCGGATCGATTCGCCGTTGGCGGAAGCGACCTTCACGGTGCCGTCGTCCTCGATGTTGATCTTGGCGCCGGTCTTCTCGACGATCTCGCGGATCACCTTGCCGCCGGTGCCGATCACTTCACGGATCTTGTCGGTCGCGATCTGGAACACCTCGATGCGCGGCGCATGCTCGCCGAGCTCGGCGCGGGCCGCGGTGATCGCCTTCGACATCTCGCCGAGGATGTGGACGCGACCGTCCTTGGCCTGGCCGAGGGCGACCTTCATGATCTCCTCGGTGATGCCGGCGATCTTGATGTCCATCTGCAGCGAGGTGACGCCCTTCTCGGTGCCCGCCACCTTGAAGTCCATGTCGCCGAGGTGGTCCTCGTCGCCGAGGATGTCGGACAGCACGGCGTAGCGGCTGCCTTCCAGGATCAGGCCCATGGCGATGCCCGCGGTCGGCCGCTTCAGCGGCACGCCGGCGTCCATCAGCGCGAGCGAAGCGCCGCACACCGAGGCCATCGACGACGAGCCGTTCGACTCGGTGATCTCCGACACCACGCGCAGGGTGTAGGGGAACTCGTGATGCAGCGGCAGCACCGGATGGATCGCGCGCCACGCCAGCTTGCCGTGGCCGATCTCGCGGCGGCCGGGCGAACCCATGCGGCCGGTCTCACCCACCGAGTAGGGAGGGAAGTTGTAGTGCAGCAGGAAGGTTTCCTTGTAGGTGCCGGGCAGCGCGTCGATGTACTGCTCGTCCTCGCCGGTGCCGAGCGTGGTCACGACCAGCGCCTGGGTCTCGCCGCGGGTGAACAGCGCCGAACCGTGGGCGCGCGGCAGCACGCCGACCTGGGCGACGATGTCGCGCACGGTCTTGACGTCACGGCCGTCGATGCGCTTGCCGGTGTCGAGGATGTTCCAGCGAACGATCTTGGCCTCGAGCTCCTTGAACACGCCGGCGATGCGCAGCTTGTCGAAGCGCGGCTCGGCGCCTTCCGGGAAGAAGTGCGCCAGCACCTTCTGCTTGGCGACGTCGACGGCCTTGTAGCGCTCCTGCTTCACCGGAATGGCGTAGGCGGTGCGCAGTTCCTGCTCGACGAGGCCGAGCATTTCCTTCTCGATCTCCGAATTGTCGACCGAGGGAACGTCGCGCGGCTCCTTGGCGGCCTTCTCGGCGAGCTCGATGATCGCCTTGATCACCGGCTGGAGGTGGCGGTGGCCGAACATCACGGCGCCCAGCATCACCTCTTCCGGCAGTTCCTTGGCTTCCGACTCGACCATCAGCACGGCGTCGCCGGTGCCGGCGACGACGAGGTCGAGCTGGCTCTCCGGCATCTCGTCGAGCTGCGGGTTGAGTACGAATTCACCGTCGATGAAGGCGACGCGGGCGGCGCCGATCGGGCCCATGAACGGCACGCCCGACAGCGTCAGCGCGGCGGAGGCCGCGACCATCGCCACGATGTCCGGATCGTTCTCGAGGTCGTGCGACAGCGTGGTGACGATCACCTGGGTATCGCAGCGGTAGCCGTCGGCGAACAGCGGGCGCACCGGGCGGTCGATGAGGCGGGAGATCAGCGTCTCGCGCTCGCTCGGACGGCCCTCACGCTTGAAGTAGCCGCCCGGGATGCGGCCGGCGGCGTAGGCCTTTTCCTGGTAGTTGCAGGTCAGCGGCAGGAAGTCGATGCCTTCCTTCGGCGTCTTCGCCGACACCACGGTGGCGAGCACGATGGTCTCGCCGTAGGTCGCCAGCACCGCGCCGTCAGCCTGACGCGCGATCTTGCCGGTCTCGAGCTTGAGGGGACGGCCGCCCCAATCCAGTTCGACGGAATGTGTCTTGAACATATCTGATGTCTTTCATCGGTTCGTCGTCGGGCGGAGCGCCAAAAACACGAAAACCATGCCAAGACGGCGAGACGCTGCGGGCAACGAGGTTGCTGCATCAGCGTCCGGCGATCCTGCCATGGCTTTCATATTTTGGATGACGTCCGTCCTTCGATTTCACGGGCCCCATGCCCGTCACCGCCAGCCGCCGTATTGCGGCGGGCGGATCATGCGGACCAGTCTGCGGGACGCTCCCGAAATCCCGGTCCACATGACAAAACGCGCGCAGGTCATGCGCGCGTGGACTGTGTCTTAACGGCGGATGTTGTGCCGCTCGAGAAGCGCCTTGTAGCGCGCCTCGTCCGTCCGCTTCAGGTAGTCGAGAAGGGAACGGCGGGTCGAGACGAGCTTGAGAAGACCGCGGCGGGAATGGTTGTCCTTGCCGTGGGTCTTGAAATGCTCGGTCAGGTTGGTGATGCGCTCCGACAGGATCGCGACCTGAACCTCCGGCGAACCCGTGTCGCCGGCCTTCTTTGCACTTGCCTTGATGACTTCCGCTTTACGCTCTGCGGTAATCGACATCGTCAAACACCTTCGTTTCGGCCGGAGCTGGCTGTCAGCCCGGTCAGGTTGAACACACGCTTGGGGATGATTTCGCCATTGCCAATCTCGGCGAGGGCCAACAACCGGCCGCCGACGGTGACATAGACTGTGCCGCTCGAATTGGGCGCATCCCGTCCGCGCAACAAGACGGCTTGGCCCCGGTGGAGCCTCGCCGCATCTGCCCGTGTGACGGCCAGTGCCGGGATGTCGTCCAGCGCGGTCTCAACGGGCAAAAGCGCATCGGCGAGGTTGGCCTCGCCGGACGCGGCTCTATCGCACAAAGCCTCCAGCTGATCCAGTGGAATCATGTCGTTCTCGACGAACGGGCCGACCAGGGTGCGGCGCAGGGCGCTGATATGGCCGTAGCAGCCGAGCAGGCGGCCGAGGTCGCGGGCCAGCGCCCGGACATAGGTGCCCTTGCCGCATTCCGCCTCGAACACTGAATGGTCTCTATCTGGCTGATCCACAAGGATTAATTCATGGATCTCGACCGGGCGGGGCTTGAGTTCCACAACCTCGCCGTCGCGCGCCAGGTCATAGGCGCGCTCGCCCTGGATCTTGATCGCCGAATACTGCGGCGGAACCTGCTCGATGACGCCGGTGAAACGCGGCAGCAGCGCGCGGATCGCCTCGGCGTCCGGGCGGGCGTCGCTGGTCGCGGTCGGGCGGCCCTCGACATCGTCGGTGTCGCGTTCCTCGCCCCAGCACACCGTGAAGCGGTAGCGCTTGCGGCCGTCCATGACGAACGGCACCGTCTTGGTGGCTTCGCCGAGCGCGATCGGCAGCCCGCCCGAGGCCAGCGGATCGAGCGTGCCGGCATGGCCGGCGCGCTTGGCCTGGAACAGGCGCTTGATCACCGCGACCGCATGGGTCGAGGTCATGCCGATCGGCTTGTCGAGGATCACCCAGCCATGAACGTCACGGCGGTCCCGCTTCGGCTTGCCGCCGTGCTGGCGGCCGCGCGGCTCCTGCGACTGCGGATCGCGCGGCGCATGTGCTTCATGCGTGCCGGCATCGGCGCGCGGGCCCGAAAATTTTTTTTGCGGCGCTTCGTGCAAGCCATCCTTCAGCTCGACATCGACGGCGTCTGGCAGGGTCCCGGTCATTCTTCTTCGTCCGATTCGTCGTGGGTATCGTGGGCAATGTCTTGTTGAACCGCAGGTGTTCTCAAGAGCTTCTCTATTCGTTCCGCTTCGTCGAATCGTTCGTCAACGCGGAAGCGAATATCAGGCGCAAATTTTAGGTTAATGCGTCGCGCGATCTCGCCACGCAGGAATTTCTTGTTGTGATTGAGCGCGGCGACGACGGCATCGAGGCCACCGCCGCCGAGCGGCATCACATAGATGGTCGCGAGCTTGAGGTCCGGCGACATCCGCACCTCCGGAACAGTGATGATGTGGCCTTCGAGGGCCGGGTCGTGCACGGCACCTTGCGACAGGATCTCGGCGAGCGCGTGACGCACCAGTTCGCCGACGCGCAACTGGCGCTGCGAAGCGTCGGCACCCGAATTCCTGTTTGGGCCGCGTTGATGATGACGAGGCATTGGTTTCGTTTGCTCATGGGCTCCACGGCCCGCGGCACGCGGGAGCACCGCGTGCCGAGAGCCGTCGGAAACCTGGGTTTGCATTATCCGCCCGGAGAGCGCCGCGATGCGGCGCTCCCGAGAGCGGGGTCAAAACGGAGATCGAAAAGCAGAACTCGCAGTAAGACTTGGACTTACAGCGAGCGCTGGATCGTCTCCACGCGATAACACTCGAT
Source organism: Bradyrhizobium sp. 2TAF24 (assembly GCF_052115025.1). Lineage (NCBI taxonomy): Bacteria > Pseudomonadati > Pseudomonadota > Alphaproteobacteria > Hyphomicrobiales > Nitrobacteraceae > Bradyrhizobium > Bradyrhizobium sp. 2TAF24. Next base: position 229,464 of record NZ_JBFRFW010000007.1, read on the forward strand.
GACGTCGCCGGGCCGCATGTCCTGATAGTTCTCGAACGACATGCCGCATTCCTGCCCGGCAACCACTTCCTTGGCGTCATCCTTGAAGCGCTTGAGCTGGCCAAGCTTGCCTTCGTGGATGACGACGTTGTCGCGGATGAGACGCACATTGGCGCCGCGCTCCACGGTACCGTCGGTGACGCGGCAACCCGCGATCTTGCCGACCTTGGAGATGTTGAACACCTCCAGAACCTGGGCGTTGCCAAGCATGGTCTCGCGCAAGGTCGGCGCGAGCAGGCCGGACATCGCCTTCTTCACGTCATCCACGAGGTCGTAGATGATGTTGTAGTAACGGATCTCGATGCCGTCGCGCTTGGCGGCGTCGCCGGCTTCCTTGTGCGCGCGCACGTTGAAGCCGATGATTGCGGCGTTGAAGGCCTCTGCCAGCGTGACGTCGGATTCGCTGATGCCGCCGACGCCGGCATGAAGAATGCGGGCGGCGACTTCGTCGGTTCCAAGCTTCTCCAGCGAGCCGAGGATCGCTTCCAGCGAGCCCTGCACGTCGGCCTTGATCACCAGCGGGAAGTCCTTGCGGCCGGTAACCTTGAGCTGCGACATCATCTGTTCGAGCGAGCCGCGCATGCCGGTGGCGCGCGCCGCCTGCTTCTCGCGCTTCTTGTGGGCGCGGTAGTCGGTGATCTGGCGGGCGCGGGCTTCGCTCTCGACCACCGCGAGGCGGTCACCCGCTTCCGGCGGGCCGTTGAAGCCGAGCACCTCGACCGGCACCGACGGTCCGGCCTCCTGCAGGGGCGAGCCCTGGTCGGAAATCATGGCGCGGACACGGCCCATCTCGGCGCCGGCGACGATGATGTCGCCGACCCGCAGCGTGCCGCGCTGCACCAGCACCGTCGCTACCGGGCCGCGGCCGCGATCGAGCTTGGCTTCGATCACGGTACCTTCGGCCGGGCGGTCGGGGTTGGTCTTGAGGTCGAGCAGATCGGCCTGCAGCGAGATCATCTCGAGCAGCTTGTCGAGATTGGTCTTGTTCTTGGCCGACACTTCGACGTCGACGACGTCACCGCCGAACGATTCGACCTGCACCTCGTATTGCAGCAGCTCGGTGCGCACGCGCTCGGGCTTGGCGTCCGGCTTGTCGATCTTGTTGATCGCGACAATGATCGGCACGCGCGCGGCCTTGGCGTGATTGATCGCCTCGATGGTCTGCGGCATCACGCCGTCGTCGGCGGCCACCACCAGCACCACGATGTCGGTGACCTTGGCGCCGCGGGCGCGCATTGCGGTGAACGCGGCGTGGCCGGGCGTGTCGATGAAAGTGATCTTGCCGCCCTGCGGCGAGGTCACCTGGTACGCGCCGATATGCTGGGTGATGCCGCCGGCTTCGCCGCTGACCACGTTGGCGTGGCGCAGCGCGTCGAGCAGCGAGGTCTTGCCGTGGTCGACGTGGCCCATGACGGTCACGACCGGCGGGCGCGGCGTCTGATCGGACGCGTGGTCGTCGGCGACGTCGAACAGGCCTTCCTCGACGTCGGAATCGGCGACGCGCTTGACGGTATGACCCAGTTCCTCGGCGATGAGCTGGGCGGTGTCGGCGTCGATCGTGTCCGTGATCTTCACCATCTGACCCTGCTTCATCAGCATGCGGATCACATCCACGGCGCGCTCGGCCATACGGTTGGCGAGCTCCTGGATGGTGATGGCTTCGGGGATCGTGACCTCGCGGATCAGCTTTTCCTTCGGTTCGTTGGCCTGGTGGCCCTTGAGGCGCTGGGTGCGGCGGCGGAAGGATGCGACCGAGCGTTCGCGGACGTCATCGGCGTTGAACGCCGTGACGACGGTCAAGCGGCCGCGCTGCTTCTGCGGCGACGGCTTGGCGGTGGTCTTCGGCGGAACGACCGGACGTGCGCCGCCAGGGCCGCGACGGATCTGGCGCGGCGCCTCCTCCTCATCGGCCTCTGCGGCGACGGCGGGCGGGCGGCCCGTGCCCGGTACTCCGGCCGGGCGGGCGGTGCCCGGCGTGCCGGGGCGGGCGGTCGAGGGTGCGGACGGGCGTCCTGCCGGCGATGGGCTGCGGCCTGCGGGCGCGGGGCTGCGCGCCGCAGTGGCTGCGGCCGCGGGCGCGGCCGAGCGGGCCTTGGCCTCGTCTTCGCCAAAGCGCTTCTTGGCTTCGAGCTCGGCCTTGCGCTTGGCCTCGTCTTCCTGACGGCGGCGGGCGGTCTCTTCGCGGGCGCGAGCCTCGGCGGCCTCACGCTCCTGCTGCTCCTGGAACTCGCGGCTGGCGCGGCGCTTGGCCTCTTCCTCGGCGACGCGGCGTTCCTCTTCCTCGCGCAGGCGCGCGTCGGCGAGTGCCATGGCGCGGGCGCTGCGCTCGTCCTCGGTGAGGCTGCGCAGCACGACGCCCGATCCGCCGCGCTGCTGCGGGGCGGAGGAACGCGGCGCCGGCCGGCTCGGCGGCGGCGGCGGCGCGGCGGGGCGGGCCTGCTGCGGTTCGGGGGCGCGAGCGGCGGGTTCGGGGGCGCGGGCGACAGGCTCTGGCGGATCGCCGGGCATGCGGCGTTTGGTTTTTTTCTCGACCACCACCGACTTGCTGCGGCCGTGGCTGAAACTCTGGCGCACGACGCCGGTCTCTGTGCGCGGCTTCAGCGACAGAGTTTTCGAACCGACGCTCAGAGTCTTGTCGCCAGGATTTTTCGTTTCAGCCATTCAGTCAGTCCTAATCTCGTTGGGCGCTTGCGGCGCCGCGTCAGTCTTGAGGCCGTCCCGTCGGGGCGTCCTTTAACCTCGAAGTCGTGGTCGCGGCAATGGTTGTCGCTGCAGCCTTGGTCGCCCGGTGCTCCGGTGTCGCGCGAAACCGGAGGACGCTGTGGCAGCGGTCCAGGACGGTTCTGGCCGCCGGGCCCGCGCGCAGGGCTGCATGTATCACATTTGACCGCCCAAGTGCCAAATCCAATTCTGCAGAGGTCAATGCGCTCAGGATCGGAATTGGGCCGGTTTCGCCGGTATTTTGCCGGGCGATCGCGTCGAGCTTGCGGATGCCATCGGCTGCTCCGTCGGACGCGTGGAGCAGCAATGCGGCATTTCCGGCTTCCAGGGCGGCTTCCACCTTGGTGAAACCGGCCACCACCTCGCCGGCCTTGCCGGCCATGGCCAGCGCCTCGACCGCGCCGCGTGCCAGCAGGCCGTCGGTCAGGGCCGCGAGGTCGGGCGACACCCGCACCTCGCGCTTGAAGCCGCGCCCGAACACCCCGCGGCGGATGGCCTCCGCCAGCGTGTCCCGGCTCGCCGAGACCCACAGGCCGCGGCCGGGCAGCTTGCGCTTGAGGTCGGGGACGACATCGCCGCCGGGGTCGACGACGAAGCGGATCAGATCCTCGACCGGCTGTACCTGCCGCGTGACCGCGCACATCCGTTCCCTCCCGGACCGGGCGGTCCGGGGGCCGTCATCAAGATCGGCAGGGGCGGCGGCTGTCAGCATGCAGGAACATGGTCCTTAAGCCGGATGGTCTTCGGTCGCCTCGTCGGCCGTCTCGGCCGGCTTGGCGAGGTCGCTTTCGCTGATCCAGCCGGCCGCGACGCGCGCCTGCATGATCAGTGCCTCGGCATCTTCCCGCGACAGGTCGGCGGCGTCGATGAAGCCGGGATGCTTGATCGTCTCGCCGTCCTTGCGCTCGGTCCAGCCGGCGAGGTCGTCGGTGGCGCAGTCGGCGAGGTCCTCGATCGTCTTGACGCCGTTCTCGCCGAGCTTGACCAGAATCTTCAGGTTGACGCCGGGAACAGACTTCAGGGCGTCGTCGACACCGAGTTCCGTCAACTTGGCGGCGAGTTCAGCCTCCTGCTGCTCGAGGAATTCACGGGCCCGGCTCTGCAGCTCGAGGGCCGTCTCCTCGTCGAAGCCCTCAATGCCGGCGAGTTCCTTCTGATCCACCAAAGCCAGTTCCTCCACCGAAGAAAAGCCTTCCGACGCCAGCAGCTGGCCGACGACCTCGTCGACGTTCAGCGCTTCCATGAAGACCCGGGTCGAGTTCTCGAAATCGGCCTGGCGGCGTTCCGATTCCTCCTGTTCGGTGAGGATATCGATGTCCCAGCCGGTGAGCTGCGAGGCAAGGCGAACATTCTGGCCGCGCCGGCCGATCGCAAGCGACAATTGGGTATCCGGCACCACGACTTCAATACGCTCGCGGTCCTCGTCGATCACGACCTTGGCGACTTCCGCCGGCGCCAGCGCGTTGACGACGAAGGTCGCGATGTCGGGCGACCACGGGATGATGTCGATCTTCTCGCCCTGCAGCTCGTTCACCACCGCCTGCACGCGCGAGCCGCGCATGCCGACGCAGGCGCCGACCGGGTCGACCGAGGAATCGCGCGACACCACGCCGATCTTGGCGCGCGAGCCCGGATCGCGGGCCACCGCCTTGATCTCGACGATGCCGTCGTAGATTTCCGGCACTTCCTGGGCGAACAGCTTCGCCATGAACTGCGGATGGGTGCGGGACAGGAAGATCTGCGGGCCGCGGGTCTCGCGGCGCACGTCGAACAGGTAGGCGCGGACACGGTCGCCGGTGCGGAACAGTTCGCGCGGCAGCATCTCGTCGCGACGCACGATCGCTTCGCCGCGGCCGAGGTCGACGATCACGCTGCCGTATTCGACGCGCTTGACGGTGCCGTTGACGATGTCGCCGATGCGGTCCTTGAATTCCTGGTACTGGCGGTCGCGCTCGGCCTCGCGGACCTTCTGCACGATGACCTGCTTGGCGGACTGGGCGGCGATGCGGCCATACTCCAGCGGCGGCAGGGTGTCGGCGATGGTGTCGCCGATCTGCGCACCGGGGTTGGCGCGCTGGGCGTCCTTCAGCGAGATCTGGTTGGCCGGATTCTCGACCTGCTCGACCACCAGCATGTGACGCGAAAGCCGCAGCTCGCCCTTCTTGGCGTCGATTTCGGCATGGATGTCGGTCTCGCTGCCGTAGCGCGCCCGCGCCGCCTTGGCGATGGCGTCCTCCATCGCGGAGATCACGATCGTCCGGTCGATCGACTTCTCGCGTGCGACGGCATCCGCAATCTGCAGAAGTTCGAGCTTGTTGGCGCTGATCGCGGCCATGGTTAGTCTCCTTCGTGGTGCCCGTCGCGCTTGGCTTGCGCAGCGAGGCGGTGTTGCTTGGTGTTGGTCGGCTTGGCCTTCCCCTTGGCGGCGGGCCGGGCCTTTGGCTTTGAGGTCTTGGCTTTCAACTGGTCGCGCTTGGCGTGCGGCGGCGACGGTGGCTCGAGGCCGAGATCCTGGCGCAGCTCGCGCTCGGCGGCCTTGCCGCGGCGCATGGATTCGGCGACTAGCTCGTCGGTCAGCACGAGACGCGCGTCACTGATGTCTTCCATCACCAGCACGACGTCGGGATCATCATCCTTGCGCACGTCGTCGCGGCGGATCCGCACCTTGTCGCCGTCGACGCCGATGATCTGGCCGCGGAAGCGCTTGCGGCCGTCATGAGCTACCGCCATCTCGATCTTCACGAGATGGCCGGCGTGGCGCTCGAAGTCGCTGCGGCGGACCAGCGGCCGGTCGATGCCGGGAGAAGAGATTTCGAGGCGATAGGCGCGGTCAATCGGGTCGGCGACGTCGAGCACCGGCGACAGCGCCCGCGACACCGCCTCGCAGTCGTCGATCAGCATGGTGCCGTCGGGCCGCTCGGCCATCACCTGCACAGTGCAGCCGGCCTCGCCCGACACGCGGATGCGGACCAGGCGATAGCCCATGCCCTGTAGCACCGGCTCGGCAACAGCGGCGACCCGCGCCGCGACGCCAGGCTCGACCACCAGGCGGGGTTCGTCGAGCAGGTCAGCAGGGGCGGGGCGCTCGGTCGGATCGGTCATGTCCAATATCGGGTTCAAGGTTAACGCGTGGTTCAGAATCCGGTTGTTCATCAAGGCGGGATTTTCCATATCGGGAAAAACCTGCCTCACGCCCTGGGTGCGCGGCTGCGGCGGAACCGGGGCCGCCAGCCGCATCCCGTGTCCGCGGGGTGCTTCGGGTAACAAAAAAGAGCGGGTCCCCGGAGGAGCCCACTCTCAATACGCGATCGTATGAGATGTCTTGACGTGGCGGGAATATAGCCCCGTCCGGGCATCCGGGCAAGGGCGACGGTGTGGCTCGCGGCGGGTTCCATTGCGGCGATGGCGTGGAAACCGGGCGGCGGGGCTAACCCTTCGTTCATTTCAGCGCATTAGCGTAGGCCGACCCGACAGACCGGGCAGGGATACCGTTATGGCCTTGGCGACATCTGCAATTCCGGAACTCGACGCCATCGTGAAGGGCGGCGATCCGCGCCGGCAGGCCGATGTGATCCGCAAGATCTCCGACCTGTTCGCACAGGGCGCCGCGCATTTCCAGCCCAAGCATGTCGAGCTGTTCGACGGCATCCTGATCGGCCTCGTGCCGCTGGTCGAGATCGATACCCGCGCCCGTCTCGCCGAGCAGCTTGCGCCGATCGCCAACGCGCCGCCGGAGCTGGTCGGCCTGCTGGTGCACGAAGACGAGATCGCCATCGCCGGGCCGCTGCTGCGTTCCTCGCCGCTGCTCGACGAGCCGACGCTGATCGAGATCGCCGGCGCCAAGGGCCAGGGCCATCTGTTCGCCATTTCCGAGCGCGCAACGCTGTCGCCGCCGGTCACCGACGTCATCGTCAGCCGCGGCGACCGCGATGTGGTTCGCAGCGTCGCCGGCAATTCCGGCGCGCAGTTCTCCAGCCTCGGTTATTCCGGGCTGATCAGCCGCGCCGGTGACGACGGTTCGCTGGCGCTCGCGATCGGCCGCCGCCACGACATCACCCAGCTGCAGCTCAAGGAGCTGCTCGAGCATTCCGCCGACATCGTTCGCCGCCGCCTGTTCGACATGGCCTCGCCGGCGCGCAAGGTCGCGATCAACCAGGCGATGATCGGCATCGGCTCGGCGCCGGCCTCGCGCGGCGGCGCGCGCGATTTCGCCCGCGCGCAACGCGAGATCCTGACCCTCAGCTACGCGCAGGAGCTGAACGAGGCGGCGCTGATGGCGTTCGCCAAGGAGCACAAATACGAGGAGACGGTCGCCGCGCTGTCGGTCATGACCGGCGTCAGCCTCACGATCATCGATCACCTGATCCGCGGTGATCGCCACGACCCCATCCTGATCATGGGCAAGTCGCTGAGCCTGCAATGGGCCACGGTGCGGGCGCTGATCCTGGTCCGCATCGGACCGGGCCGTCCGAACCCGTCGATCCCGGAGATGGAAGAGGCGCGGCTGAACTATGAGCGGCTGGTGCCGGCGACGGCGCAGCGCGTGCTCAAGTTCTGGCAGAAGCGTCCCGGCGACAGCGCCGCCTGATCGGTCACGCCGCGGCGGCGCCGTCCGGCGCATGCCGGAAGATCAGGTAGTTGGCCTTGCGGCCCTCGCGCTCGGCCTTTCGCCCGTAACGCGTCATCGTGTAGTCCGGCCACGGCAGCCGCCAGTCGTCGGCGCGCTCGGCCGTCCAGCGGAACGCGTTGGCGCGCAGGAAATGCGCCAGCGTCCAGGCATTATAGTGATCGATGTCGCTGACGAAGCGGAACTCGCCGTGAGGCGCGAGCACCCGCGCCATCATGGCGATGGTCGTGTCCTGCACGAAGCGGCGCTTCCAGTGCCGCCGCTTCGGCCATGGATCGGGATGGATCAGGTCGATGCGGGCGAGCGAGCCGGCCGGCGCCCACGCCAGCAGTTCGGCGGCATCGCCGGCGAGCAGGCGGATGTTGCCGAGCTGGCGCGCGTCGATCTGCGCCAGGATTTTCGCCATGCCGTTGACGTAGGGCTCGACCCCGATGAAGCCGATGTCGGGAAACGCGCTGGCCTCGGCGACCAGGTGCTCGCCGCCCCCGAAGCCGATCTCGAGCCGCACCGCGCGCACCGGCGGTGCGAACAGGCTGCGCAGATCGCCGGCAGCCGGCGTGGCGAGATCGAGCGCGAGGCGCGGCAGCAGGTCCTCGATCAGATGCGCCTGGTGGTTGCGCAGCTTGTGCCCCTTGCGCCGCCCGAAGAACGAGCCTTGTGCGGGATGGGCGGTGTCGTCGGCGGCGGGAGTGTCGGGGGCGGGCATGGTGTCTGTCTGCATCACGGGGCGCGACGGCGAACGTCCGCGGGAATGAGCGGCATTTGCGAAGCGAGGCGATGGCGTTTGCGCAGCGCCCCGGGCGCGGCGGATCAGCGGCGGTCCTGCTGCTCGCGGGCGGCCATCTGCTCGACCAGGTCGACAATGGTCCGCCGCAGCTTGGGGTCCGAAATCCGGGTGAAGGCCCGCGTCAATGCCAGTCCTTCCGACGTCGCCAGGAAGTCGGACACATAGGCCGGCGACGGCGCGTCGTTCATGCCCTCGTGATGGCTCCCGCCGGTCGGGCCGCCCTCGAACAGGAACGACACCGGCACCTGCAGGATGTCAGAAATCTGCTGCAGGCGGCTGGCACCGATCCGGTTGGTGCCCTTCTCGTACTTCTGGATCTGCTGGAACGTGAGGTCGAGCGCCTCGCCGAGCTTCTCCTGACTCATGCCCAGCATGATGCGGCGCATCCGCACGCGGCTGCCGACATATTTGTCAACAGGATTGGGTGCTTTTGCCGACATCAGCACAACTCCCTATGAGCCTGCATGGCTGTCATGAACCTTGTGAAACACCCCGGCCCATTACGCCGTTGGTGTACTAACGTCAATTCTTAACTTACCGGTTGATTAAGCCCATGAATCCTCATTAGCGGCCACATCATTCCGGATTTCAGCCTGCGAGGCAAATTTCCTTTGCCAAAACAGGTAGTGCATTGGGGGTAATCCGTCTCAGCCTGTCGTCGTTCGCCGCCGCCGCCGCGTCACCCAGATGGCGGCGAGTGCCACCATGATCGCGGCGGGCAGGTCGCCGACCCGGGCGTAGAGCGGCGGGGGAAGAGCCGATGGCAGGGCGGCATCGAGCACGCCTTCGACGCCAAGGCCCAATCGCGCCACCACGCGCCCGAGCGGATCGACCACCGCCGAAATGCCGGTGTTGGCGGCGCGCACCAGCGGCAGGCCTTCCTCGATCGCCCGCATCCGCGCCTGCTGCAGGTGCTGGTAGGGGCCGGTGCTGATGCCGAACCAGCCGTCATTGGTGACGTTGACGATCCAGCTCGGCCGCTCGTTCGGCGGCACGACCTCGCCGGGGAAGATCGCCTCATAGCAGATCAGCGGCAGCACCCGCGGCGCATGCGGCAGGTCCAGCGTCTTGCGGCGCAGGCCGGGAATGTAGCCGCCCCGCAGCTTGGTGAGCTGCTGGAAGCCGAGGCTCTCCATCGCCGCCTGGAACGGCAGGTACTCGCCAAACGGCACGAGGTGAAGCTTGTCGTAGATGTCGAGGATGGTGCCGTCGTGGTCGATCACGAAGATCGAGTTGTAGGCGCGGATCGGCGCCCGCAGCGGCCCGTCGGGCGGGCGCACCGCGCCGGTGATCAGCGTCGTGCCCGGCGGCAGCAGCGCGGCGATCTCTGCCATCGCGTCCGCCTCCCGTGTCAGGAAGAACGGAAACGCCGATTCCGGCCAGATCAGCACGGTGGTGTCCTTGACGCCGGTGCTCGCGGGCCCGGTCGCACGGTCCGACAGCGCGAGGTATTTCGCCATCACCGCCTGCTTGGCGGCGTAGTTGAACTTCACGTCCTGCTGCAGGTTGGGCTGCATCAGCCGCAGCCTGACGTTCTCGACCAGGCGCACCGGCTCGCGCGCCAGCCGCAGCGTGCCGTAGGCGCCCATCGCCGCCAGCACCAGCAGCGCGGTCGCCGGTGCGATCCAGGGGCGGCTGAACCAGCGTCCCCTGGCCGGTGACGGGTCGATCAATGCCGCGGGGCTGGCGAAGATGCCGATCGCGAGAAAAGTCAGCCCCCACAGCCCGATCAGCGAGGCCGTCTGCGCCAGCGCCGGCGGCTCGCTCAGCGCGTAGCCGAACGCATTCCAGGGGAAGCCGGTGAGAATGTGGCCGCGCAGCCATTCGCTGACGGTGAGGCCGACCGCGAGCGCCAGGACGCGCGAGACGTCGCGGGTCCAGACCAGCCGCGCCAGCGCGAAGCCGAGCGCGGTGAACAGCGCAAGCCCGGCCGGCATCGCCGTCACCGCGAACGGCAGCAGCCAGCCGAAAATGTCGGCGTCGACCAGGAAGGCGTAGCCGATCCAGTACAGGCCGGCGAGGAAATAGCCGAAGCCGAACCACCAGCCGCTGAGCGCGGCGGCCGGCACTCCGCCGAGCCGCCCGGCGCCGGCGCCGTCGATCAGCCACACCAGCACCGGGAAGGTGACGAACAGCACCGGCCAGGCATTGAACGGCGCCATGGCCAGCGCCGAGGCCGCGCCGGCGACAACGGCGATCAGCGCGCGGCGCCAGCCCCAGGCAAGGATCACGGCGAGGGCGATCTTGCGTAGCTTTTCCAGTCCGTTCACGTCGATGCGGTCCCGTCGGCAGGAGGCGGTTGCGGGCTGCCCTCGGCGGGGCGCGCCGCGGTGTCCACCGCCTCGCGCCGTCGCGCGTCGCGCGGCCGCGCCGTCGTGCGGTCCTTGCGGGTGCCGATGCGCAGCCGCTTGACGCGGCGCGGGTCGGCGTCGAGCACCTCGATCTCGTAGTCGCCGGGGCCGGAGATGATCTCACCGCGCACCGGCAGGCGGCCGACCTGGGCCACCAGGTAGCCGCCGAGCGTGTCGACCTCCTCGCCGGCCTCGCCGGTGACGAAGCCCTCGCCGACCACCGACTTGACGTCCTCGAGGCTGGCGCGGGCGTCGGCGATGAAGGAGTTGTCGGGCTGGCGCACCACGGCCGGCGGCTCGTCGCTGTCGTGCTCGTCGTCGATCTCGCCGACGATCTGCTCGACGATGTCCTCGAGCGAGACGAGGCCGTCGGTGCCGCCGTATTCGTCGACCACGAGGGCGAGATGGATGCGACTTGCCTGCATCTTCGCCAGCAGGTCGTGCGCCGGCATCGACGGCGGCACGTACAGCAGCTTGCGGACGATGTTGGCATCGGCGAGCTGGGTGGCGAGGTTGACCGCGCGCAGGTCGAGGCCGGCGGGAAACGGCTTCTTGCGCTTGGCGTTGATCTGCGGGTCGACCTTGGCGCGCGCCGCGATATAGGCGAGCAGGTCGCGGATGTGGACGATGCCTTCGGGATCGTCGAGCGTGTCGTTGTAGACCACGAGGCGCGAATGCGCCGCGCTCTCGAACACCGCGATCAGCTCGGCGAGCGAGATGTCGCGCCGCACCGCGACGATGTCGGTGCGCGGCACCATGACGTCGGCGATGCGCCGCTCGCGCAGGCCGAGGATGTTGCGCAGCATGGTGCGCTCGACGGCGCTGAAGCTGGTCTCGTCCGGCGTCGAGGCGTCGAGCACGACTTGCAGGTCGGCGCGCAGCGAACCCGCCTTCCAGCCGAACAGCGTGCGCAGCGCCCGCACCAGCCAGGTTTCGGATGTCGGGCGCAGCACTTCGCCCTCGCGCACCGGCACGGGCAGGTTGCGCAGCGTCTCGGGGGCGATATCGCTCGCGTCCTGCGGCGAGCCGCCGGAAGAAGGATCCGGGATCACTTAATTCACCCCGTCTTGCGAGGCATACGGGTCGGCAATGCCGAGCCGCGCCAGAATCTCGCGCTCGAGGCCTTCCATCTCCTCGGCCTCGGCGTCGGTCTCGTGGTCGTAGCCGACGAGATGCAGGAAGCCGTGCACTGCGAGGTGGCTGAGATGGTGGTCGAACAGCTTGTGCTCGGCCTCGGCCTCACGTCGCGTGGTCTCGTAGGCGATGGCGATGTCGCCGAGCATCGCCGGTGCGCCGTCGGTGTCGCCGGGCGCCGGCGGCGCCGGGAACGACAGCACGTTGGTCGGCTTGTCGATGCCGCGAAAGTCGCGGTTCAACGTGCGGATGCCGGCGTCGTCGGTCAGCATCACCGCGACCTCGACGCCATCGGTGTCGGCGTCGGCCGCTTCCGCCGCAGCCGTGATGGCGCGCGTGATGATCGCCTCATAGGCGCGCGCGTCCTGCCAGCAGTCGGCGCTGACGACGATCTCGGTGATGGGTAGGGTCGTGCGGGACATGGCTGTTGGTCTGGCTGCGGTCGGACGGGTCTCAGGGCTTCGGCGCCGCGGCCTTCCGGGACGATCCTTCATACGCCGCGACGATCCGCGCCACCAGCTCGTGGCGGATGACGTCTTCGGCACTGAAGTGCACCTGCGCGATGCCTTCCACGCCGGCGAGCAGCCGCGAGGCCTCGGCAAGGCCGGACGGCTGGCCGTTCGGCAGGTCGACCTGGCTGGGGTCGCCGGTGATGATCATGCGGCTGTTTTCGCCAAGACGCGTCAGGAACATCTTCATCTGCATCGAGGTGGTGTTCTGCGCCTCGTCGAGGATGATCGCCGCATTGGTCAGGGTGCGGCCGCGCATGAACGCCAGCGGCGCGATCTCGATCTCGCCGCTCTGCAGCGCGCGCTCGACCACCCGTGCATCCATCAGGTCGTACAGCGCATCATAGATCGGGCGCAGGAAGGGATCGACCTTCTCGCGCATGTCGCCGGGCAGGAAACCGAGCCGCTCGCCGGCTTCCACCGCCGGGCGCGACAGGATGATGCGGTCGACCTCCTTGCGCTCGAACAGCTGCGCGGCGTGCGCCACCGCGAGCCAGGTCTTGCCGGTGCCGGCGGGGCCGATGCCGAACACCAGCTCGTTGCGCTTCAGCGCGCGGATATAGCCATCCTGCGCGGCGGTGCGGGCGCGCACCGGGCGCTTGCGCAGGTTGATCTCCTCGAACGCCGTCTTGGCGATCTTGGGATCGAAGTCGAACAGCGACCCCTGTGCGATCACGGCGCGGATCGCGCCTTCGACGTCGCCCTGGGCGAGGTCGTGGCCCTGCAGCGCCTGTTCGTACAGCGTTTCCAGCACCCGCCGCGCCGCGTCACAGGCATCGCGCGAGCCGGCGATGGTGATGTGATTGCCGCGCGAGTCGACGACGACGCCGAGGCGGCGCTCGAGCAGCGCGAGGTTCTGGCCGTAGGGGCCGACCAGCGCGGAGGCGGCCCGGTTGTCGTCGAAGGCGACGACGACCTGGGTCTCCGACGAGATGTCCGGGGTGGGGGTAATCGGTGATGTCCGAATGTCGCGGTCGAGCTTGCGGCCAGGGGCGAGGGAAGGTGAATCCGAGGCGCTCTTGGGCAAGGGCTCAGGCTCCGGTTGTCGCTGTGGCTGTGAGGGGCGGGGCGTTTCGTGCCGCGGCGGCAGGCGTCGCGATCGTGCCGAGCAGGCTGTAGCGCTCCAGGCTGTCGATGCGGACCGGCAGGACTTGTCCGATGATATCGGGCGAGGCCATCACATGGGCCGGTTGCAGGTAGGCGGTGCGGCCGACGATCTGGCCCTCGTTGCGCGCCGCGCGTTCGAACAGCACGTCGACGGTCCGGCCGACAGCGGCCTTGTTGAAGGCCGATTGCTGACTGTCGATCAGGTTCTGAAGCCGCGCCAAACGCTCGTCCATCACGGCGGTCGCAACCATCTCCTGCATGTCCGCCGCCGGCGTTCCCGGCCGTGGCGAATATTTGAACGAATATGCGCCAGCGTAACCGATTTGTGTGACCAGCGCGAGGGTGGCGCGAAAATCTTCCTCCGTCTCGCCGGGAAAACCGACGATGAAATCGGAAGAAAACGCAATGTCTTCAGAGACCGAGCGGAACCGGTCGATGACGCGGCGATAGTCATCGGCGGTATGCTTGCGGTTCATGGCGGCGAGAATGCGGTCCGACCCCGACTGTACCGGCAGATGGACGAACGGCATCACTTCGGGCAGGTCGCGATGCGCGGCGATCAGGCTGTCGTCGACGTCGCGCGGATGGCTGGTCGAGTAGCGCAGGCGGGCGATGCCCGGAATGGCGGCCAGCCGATGCAGCAGCCGGCCGAGCGACCACGTCGTGCCGTCCGGTCCGTCGCCGTGGAAGGCGTTGACGTTCTGCCCGATCAGGGTGATCTCGCGCACGCCGTTGTCGGCAAGGCGCATGACGTCGTCGATGATACGCTCAACCGGGCGCGAGGTTTCCATGCCGCGGGTATAAGGCACGACGCAGAAGGTGCAGAACTTGTCGCAGCCTTCCTGCACGGTGACGAACGACGACACGCCGCGGGCGCGGATCGCCGCCGGCTTCGGCGCGGGCAGGAAGTTGAACTTGTCGTCTTCGGGAAATTCGGTTTCGAGGGCGCGGCCCTCCTGGCGCGCGCGCGCCAGCAGTTGCGGCAGGTGGTGATAGCTCTGCGGGCCGACCACGACGTCGACGACCGGCGCGCGGCGGATGATTTCCGCGCCCTCGGCCTGTGCGACACAGCCGGCGACGGCGATCGTCACCTTGCGGCCGTGCCGCGCGGCCTCGTCCTTGGCCTCGCGCAGGCGGCCGAGCTCCGAATACACTTTCTCGGAGGCCTTCTCGCGGATGTGGCAGGTATTGAGGATGACGAGATCCGCATCGGCCGCATCGGCCGTCTCGATAAAACCTTCAGGCGCGAGCGTGTCCACCATGCGTTGCGCATCGTAGACATTCATCTGACAGCCGTATGACTTGATATGCAGCTTGCGCGGCGCGGACATCGTTTCCAGTGATTTCTTGTTCGCGATCCCGGTCGGGTCGCCTCACGCCGGCAGACCGGGCGAACGCTCTCGCCGGCGCGTCCCGGCGGGACCGCGCTGGGATATCGCCAAAAGGCGGCGAAATCCAGCTTCGGAGACTATTCGGCCGCCGTTGCGGCCGATCCGGCCCGATTCGGGCCAATTCGGGCAGGTTTTGGGGGCCGGCGGGGCTATACCCTCATCCCGGGGAGCCCGCATCGCGGGCGTCTCGAAGGATGAGGCCCGGATGTTGCGGCTCATTGGCCTCATGCCGCGCTCCTCACCGTGAGGAGACAGGACACCACGAACAAGGAATGGGTTCCGACCGCGCTCAGGAGGTCGGATCGGTGTCGTCGAGCGGAACGCAATACAGCTCGAGGCGGTGATCGACCAGGCGGTAGCCGAGCTTGCGGGCGATCTCGGCCTGCAGCTTCTCGATCTCATCGGAGGTGAATTCGATCACCTTGCCGTCGCGCAGATTGATCAGGTGGTCGTGGTGGCTGTCGGGCACCGGCTCATAGCGCGCGCGTCCCTCGCGAAAGTCGTGGCGCTCGATGATGCCGGCATCCTCGAACAGCTTCACGGTGCGATAGACGGTGGAGATCGAGATCTTGTCGTCGACGGCGACGCAGCGGCGGTACAGTTCCTCGACGTCCGGATGATCCTCCGCCTCCGCCAGCACGCGCGCGATCACGCGGCGCTGCTCGGTCATGCGCATGCCTGTCGCGGCGCAACGCTTTTCGATGTCGGTCGGAGCAGCGGCTACCGGCTTGAGGATCGTCATGAAGTCGTTCCAGATCGTTTTGGTGTGCGACATCCGGCCGGCATGGGCAGGCGGATACCAGCCCGGTGTGCGGCCGGGCTCTTGTCGTCGGCCTGTTTTGCCACCGGGCGCGGGTTACGACAAGTCGCGCTGCATCACCAGCGCGTTCAATTGTTGGCCGCTGGCATCGCGGTAATAGCGCTCGCGCCGGCCCACGGTGCGAAAGCCCATGCGTTCATAGAGGCGGCGCGCCGGCTGGTTGTTCTCCTCGACCTCGAGGAACACCTTGTGCACGCCGCGGCCGGCGAGATGGCCGAGATGGGTCTGCAGCAGCGCGCGCGACAGGCCCTTGCCACGCCGCGCGGCGGTGATCGCGATCGACAGGATCTCCGCCTCATCCAGCGCGATGCGCGACACCGAGAAGCCGATGATCTGCCGCCCTTGCCGCAGCCGGTGGGTCAGCGTGTTGCGATCGAGGATCATCTGCTCGAATTCACCGGCGCCCCAGCCGCGGTGAAATGAGGCGCCGTGCAGCTGTGCAAGCTGATGTACGTCGCCGAGCTGCGCCGTCTCCACGACGGGCGGGATCGAGCCGAACAGGTTCGCGAGAAGACGGCGCATGGTGCGGTATCGGATCGGGCAGAACGATGATGCAGGCTTATACGATGCCGGGGGTCAAGGGAACCGGGCGGGCGCGGCACTACAGGGTCGGCAGCGCGGCGGCCTGCGGCTTGGCGTCGGGCGCCCGCAGGTAGTAGGGCCGGGCGGGGGCCGCGTCGGGACTGACAGCGGCGCCGAGCCAGGCGACCCAGGCGATGTCGGGAGCGGGGCGCGCCATCACCTCCACCGGCGGCGGCGCGTCGCCGGGCCAGCGGTCGGCCACCAGCTGCGCCGCGTTGCCGACGAGGCGCGGCGCGCCGAACTGCGCGGTCTCCAGGGCGTCGGCGATCGTCGCGAGGCGCGGGCGCACCAGGGTGCCGCCGCTGCCGCTGACCACCTGCAGATAGACCTGGTCGTGGCGCGCGTCGATCACCGAGATCACCGGCGCCTCGCCGTTCTCGCTCACCGGCGCGGCGGCGAACGCCGACAGCGTGGTGACGCCGACGACCGGCTTGCTGGCCGCAAGTGCAATGCCGCGCGCCGCCGACAGGCCGACGCGCAGGCCAGTGAAGCTGCCGGGGCCCGTGGTCACCGCGATGCGGTCGAGGTCGGCAAACGGCACGCCGGCGGCGTGCATCACGCGGTCGAGCAGCGGCAGCAGCGCCTCGGCGTGGCCGCGCTTCATCGCCTGCGATTCCTGCGCGCGCAGCGCGTTGGCGTCGGTGTCGAGCACGGCGGCGGCACAAGCGTCGAGCGCGGTATCGATGGCGAGGATCAGCATGGTCTCTGGCGGCAAGGCGGATGCATTCGGCGGCAAACTGCCCGGCAAACGATGAAGGGGCAAGCGTTTCCACGCCTGCCCCTGGCAAAATCGCAGATGTCGCGGGATGGCTTACGCCATCGGGCGGACCTCGACGACATCCGGCACGAAGTGCCGCAGCAGGTTCTGGATGCCATGCTGCAGCGTGGCGGTCGACGACGGGCAGCCGGCGCACGAGCCCTTCATGTCGAGATAGACGATGCCGTCCTTGAAGCCGCGGAAAGTGATGTCGCCGCCATCATTGGCGACGGCCGGGCGCACGCGCGTTTCGATCAGCTCCTTGATGATGTCGACGGTCTCGGCGTCGGCCTCATTGAAGAACTCGTCCGCGTCCGCCTGATGCGCGCCGTCGCCGAGCAGCGGCTCGCCCGACATATAGTGTTCCATGATGGCGCCGAGCACGGCCGGCTTGAGGTGCTGCCAGTCGCTGTCGTCCTTGGTCACGGTAACGAAGTCGGCGCCGTAGAACACGCCGGTGACGCCGGGCACGGCGAACAGCCGTTCGGCGAGCGGTGAGCGGCCGGCTTCGCTGCGGTCGCGGAATTCCATGGTGCCGTCGCCGAGCACGTTGCGGCCGGGCAGGAACTTGAGGGTCGCGGGATTGGGGGTCGCTTCGGTCTGAATGAACATCGCTGTCTCCGGCACATCGCCGGTTCAAGGCCGGCGCGGCCCAAGGGTTGAGGCGGGAATGGAGGCCGTCGAGGCCTCCCGCACCTTAGCGCCGAACGCGGCGCCCGGAAACGCGGTGGCCGGCATGGCTGCGGCGCGGCAGCGCCCATGCCGCAGACATAGCCTCTTTGGCAGCTCGATCAAGGGGTTGGTGATGTCTTTGTGGCGCCGCGGTCAGGTCAGGGCGGCAATCTCGGCGGCGTCGAGGTTCCCCGGAACCAGCGTCACCGGGATCGGGAATGTGCCGGCCAGCGCCGTGACCGCGGTGATGATCGGTCCGGGGCCCTCGACGCCGGTGGCGGCGGCGAGCACCAGCAGCACGATGTCGGGGTCGGTGGCGATGACGTCGAGGATCTGCGCGCCCGCGCTGCCCTCGCGGATCACCCGCGCCGGGGTGATGCCGGCGACGTCGGCCGCCCGCGCTGCCGCGGCTTCGAGCGCTGCGTTGGCGGTCTCATGGGCTTCGGCGCGCATGATGTCGGCGACGCCGAGCCATTGCTGGTTGTGATCCTCGGTGTCGATCACCCGCAGCATCACCACGCCGCCGCTGTTGCGCAGCGCCCAGCGGCTGGCGTAGCGCACCGCGCGGTCGGCTTCGGCGGTGTCGTCGACGATCACCAGGCACTTCGGCGCGTGGCCGGCTTCGTAGGCGCGGCGCGGCGTGGTCATGCAAGCCTCGATGTTCGCCGGGATCGTCCCGGTCGCATCGAGCTTCGCGTCCGCCGCGCCGGCACGCAAGCCCCTTGCGTCGGTTGGTCTTACTTCTTGCGGATGAAGCCGACGATGTCCTTGACCGTGTTCATGGTCTGGTCGGCGATGACGCGGGCGCGGTCGGCGCCGTCCGACAGGATGCTGTCGATGTAGCTGGTGTCGCCGGTCAGGCGCTTCATCTCGGCGCCGATCGGCCCGAGCTTCTCGACAGCGAGATCGACGAGGTTCGACTTGAAGCTGGAGAACTGGCCGCCGCCGAACTCCTGCAGGATGTCGGGCTTGGGACGGCCCGACAGCGCCGCATAGATGCCGACGAGGTTGTCGGCCTCGGGGCGGTGCTCCAGTCCCTTTTCCTCGGTCGGCAGCGGTTCCGGATCGGTCTTGGCCTTGCGCACCTTCTGGGCGATGGCGTCGGCGTCGTCGCTGAGATTGATGCGCGAGTAGTCCGACGGGTCCGACTTCGACATCTTCTTGGTGCCGTCGCGCAGGCTCATCACCCGCGTCGCGGGCCCGGTGATCAGCGGCTCCGGCTGCGGGAAGAACACGCCGTCGGCAAAACCCTGCTGGCGGATCTGGTCGCCGAAGTCGTTGTTGAACTTCTGAGCGATGTCGCGCGCCAGCTCGAGATGCTGCTTCTGGTCCTCGCCCACCGGCACATGGGTGGCGCGGTAGACCAGAATGTCCGCCGCCATCAGGTTGGGGTAGGCATAGAGACCGACCGAGGCGTTCTCGCGGTCCTTGCCGGCCTTCTCCTTGAACTGGGTCATGCGGTTGAGCCAGCCGAGGCGGGCGACGCAGTTGAACACCCAGGCGAGCTCGGCATGGCCGGACACCTGGCTCTGGTTGAAGATGATGTGCGCCTTGGGGTCGATGCCGGCGGCGATGAAGGCGGCGGCGACCTCGCGCGTCGCCTTGGTCAGCTCGGCCGGGTCCTGCCACACGGTGATGGCATGCATGTCCACCACGCAGTAGATGCACTCGTGGGTCTGCTGCAGCTTCACGAAATTGACGATGGCGCCGAGGTAGTTGCCGAGATGCAGGTTGCCGGTCGGCTGCACGCCGGAGAACACCAGTTGTTTGGTCGTCATTGCTTCGTTCCTGGCCGTCGTTCGAAAGAGATCAAGGTGCTGGCCCCACGCCGAGTGCCCCCGCAACCGGCAGCGCTAGAGGCGTCCCTTGCCACGCGCGCCTCAGGCGCGCAAGTCGTCGATCGCCTGGCTCCAGCTGACGATGCCCAGCAACTCCAGCAGCAGGCCGTACAGCGCGAGCCCGACCGCGACGAGGCCGCCGAGAATGGTGAGCTGGGCCGTGAAATGGGCTTCCGCGGTGACCGGCGCCACGAACGCTTCGGCGAGCCACAGCACCGCGCCCATGATCACGGCAGCGCCGACGATCCGCGGCAGCCGCCGCCGTGCCGCGTCGTCGAGCGACAGCCCGAACGCGCCGGCGCCGCGCCACAGCAGGACGCCGGCACAGCACCAGACGCCGAGCGCGATGCTGACGGCGACACCGTTGGCGCCGAACCGCGGGCCGAGCAGCAGGCCGGCGATCACCGCGGCAGCGAGGCCGGCCAGCGTCGCCCACAGCGGAATCGCGGTGTTGTCGCGGGCGAAGAACGCCGGCGACAGGGTCTTCACCAGCACATGCGCCGGCAGCCCCAGCGCCAGCACCATCAGCGCCTGCGCGGTGGCGCGGGTATCCTCCGCGGTGAAGGCGCCGTGCTCGAACAGCACCCGCACGATCAACTCGGACAGCACGATCAGCCCCAGCGTTGCCGGCAGCACGAGGCCGACCGCGAACTCGACGCCGCGCGATTCCGTTTTCACCAGCGCCGGACGGTCGCCGTCATGCACGGCGCGGGTCAGCGACGGCACCAGCACCGTGCCCATGGCGACGCCGACCACGCCGAGCGGCAGCTCGATCAGGCGGTTGGCGAAATACAGCCACGACACCGCGGCGGGCGACGACGACGCCAGGATGGCGCCGGCGACCATCAGGAACTGGGGCCCTGCATTGGCGAACATGCCGGGCACCGCCTTGCGAAGGAAGCCGCGCATCCCGGCATCGAAGCTGACGCGCACCGGATGGGCGAGGCCTTCGCGACGGCGGCGGCGCTGGATCAGCACCAGCGTCTGCAACAGGCCGGCGAGGCCGACGGTGGCGGCCATCACGGTGGTGGCGAAGGTCGCGTCCTCGCGCTTCAGGATCAGCGTCACGGCGACGCCGATCAGCGTGATGTTGAACAGCAGCGGCGAGAACGCGCTGAGCAGGAAGCGATGCTCGGCGTTGAGCACGCCCATCATCACCGTCACCGGGCCGACGAAGGCGAAGTAGGGCAGCATCAGGCGGGCATCTGTCACGGCGCGGTCGAGCGTATCGGCGACGAAGCCCGGCGCCAGAAAGTTCATCACCAGCGGCATCAGCAGGCCGAGCAGCACGGCGATCGCGATCAGGATCACGCTCATCGTGCCCATCACGCGGCCGGCGAACGCCGCCGCCGCGACCGGCCCGCCGGCTTCGCGCGCGCGCAGATAGCCGGGCACGAGGGCTGCATTCAGCGCGCCCTCGGCGAGCAGGCGGCGGGTCACATTGATGAACTGGAAGGCGACCAGGAAGGCGTCGGCCACCGGCCCGGCGCCGAGCAGGGCCGCGATCAGCGAATCGCGCACGAAGCCGAGAAGACGCGAGGTCAGCGTTCCCGACGACACCGTGACGACGTGGCGAATCATGGCGGCAGTCTCTCAAATCCCCTGCGGCAGCGGCGCGGGGACTCTCTTCAGGCCCGGGCGCAGCGTTTCCAGCATTCGCCCGGCGCTCCGCCGGACGCAAGGGGGCGGGGCGCAAATGCCTGATTTTGGAGGAGCTTTTGCCGGACAGGGTTGCCGTCTGGTTGCAGCCGGATGCCGTCGCCGCCGCCTCCCGCCGGCCTTGCTGGCGGCCGCGAGGACGTGATAGGTCGGCGCCGTTTGCACGGACTTTCGTGCGCCACGACCAAGGCCGGCCCAGCCCCGGCGAACGGAGCGATGTCGATGACGACTGCGAAATACGATGTTCTCGGCATCGGCAATGCCATCTTCGATATTCTCGTGCGCACCGACGACGCCTTCCTGACCCGCCATGGCATGGCCAAGGGGTCGATGGCGCTGATCGACGAGGCCCAGGCCGCGGCGATCTACAGCGCCATGGGGCCGGCGACCGAAGTGTCCGGCGGCTCGGCGGCCAACACCATCACCGGCGTCGCCGCGTTCGGCGCGCGGGCGGCCTATGTCGGCAAGGTCAAGGACGATCAGATCGGCCGCATGTACAGCCACGACATCCGCGCCGCCAATGTCACCTTCACGACGCCGGTGGCGACCGACGGCCCGGCGACCGGCTGCTCCTACATCCTGGTCACGCCCGACGGCGAGCGCACCATGAACACCTATCTCGGCGCGGCGCAGAACCTGCGGCCCGCCGACATCGATCCCGAGCAGATCGCCGCGGCGTCCATCACCTATCTCGAAGGCTATCTGTGGGACCCGGCCGATGCCAAGAACGCCTTCGTCAAGGCGTCGAAGATCGCCCATGACGCCGGCCGCACCGTGGCGCTGACCTTGTCGGATGCGTTCTGCGTCCATCGCTACCGCGACGAGTTTCTCGACCTGATGCGCGGCGCGACGGTCGACCTCGTGTTCGCCAACGAGGCCGAGCTGCTGTCGCTCTACCAGTCGACCGATGTCGATGCCGCGCTG
This sequence comes from Bradyrhizobium sp. 2TAF24, assembly GCF_052115025.1. Lineage (NCBI taxonomy): Bacteria > Pseudomonadati > Pseudomonadota > Alphaproteobacteria > Hyphomicrobiales > Nitrobacteraceae > Bradyrhizobium > Bradyrhizobium sp. 2TAF24. The sequence continues at coordinate 251,382 of NZ_JBFRFW010000007.1, forward strand.
GCGCAACTGCGCAAGGACGCGGCGTTCGCGGTGGTGACGCGCAGCGAGAAGGGCTGCGTGGTGGTGACGAAGGACAAGATCACCGCGGTGCCCGCCTTCCCGATCGAGAAGGTGGTCGACACCACCGGCGCCGGCGATCTCTTTGCTGCCGGCTTCCTGTTCGGCCTCGTGCGCGGCGCGAGCCACGAGCAGGCCGGTCGTCTCGGCGCGCTCGCCGCGGCCGAGATCATCCAGCACATCGGTGCACGGCCGCAGGTGTCGCTGAAAGAACTGGCGCAGAAGCACGGCCTGCCGGTGTGACCGGCTGGCCTCGGGCTTAATCCCCTCGTCCTGAGGAGCCCGCGTCAGCGGGCGTCTCTAAGGATGAGATCGGCACATCGATGCGTATCGGCCTCATGGTTCGAGACGCGGCCAAAGGGCCGTTCCTCACCATGGGGGAAGACGTCACCATCAGGGGAGACGCGGATCGCCGTCGGACTGTCGACGTGTGCTATCAACCTTATGCAACGTCCCGGTGGCGCATGCAGTCTGACGCGCGGAGGCTGCGTCGGGGCTAAGCCACGTCCTGCCAACGAATTTTCAGCTTTTCGAGTGTGCCCTGCTGGCAGTGGGAACGCGTGAGCATCTCGTGATCCCGGCGACGCCTGATTGTGCGGCGGGTCTTGCGAAGTGACACGCAGCGCGGCCAAGATGACATGTTCGCACGAACCGCTGAGGTCTCGGTGGTGCCATGGCCGCGGTCCAGTCGACCGGAGAGAGGTTGCGATGACCGCATCCACGTCGTTGATCGCCGACCAGCTGTTCGACGCGAAGCATCTGGTTCTCGCGAGCGGCGATCGCGACGAGGTCGTCGATGGCTGCAGCAGGGCGCTACGCCCGCATGACATGTTCATCCGCGAGCGGCGTGGCAAGCTCGCCACGCGTCTGCATCATCTGCCGATCGGCCCGTTGTCGCTCAGCCGGCTGCGGTATGGCAGCGACGTCACGGTGGTGCCGAGCATGCCGCAGGAGGGCAACTTCCTGGTCACGCTGCCGCTGCAGGGCAGCGCGCGCTTTCGTTATGGCGCCGTGAGCGCCGACCTGAAAGCGGGCCGAGGCACGATCGTCGGACCGTATCAGGAATTCCAGCTCGATATCGACGGCAGCTTCGACCAGATTCTCCTGCGGCTCGACCGTCGGCGCGTCGAGGTCGCCTGCGCCAGCCTGCTGGGCGCGGACAAGGCCGCGCCGGTGCATTTCGATCTGCAGCTCTGCGACATCCCGGCATTCTGGCACAAGCTTCTCGAAGCCGCGGCCAGCCTGTCGATGTTCGGCGGGGCGCTGGCGCATCCGAAGATGTTCGGCGCGCTCGAGGAACTGATCATCGAGGCGCTGCTCGTCGCGCAGCCGAACAATTTCAGCGCGGCGATCGCTGCGGCCGCGAAGCCTGCGCCCTCGCCGCATGTGCGCAGGGCGATGGACTACATGCGGGCCCATATCGGCGAATCGATTCGCCTCGGCGACGTCGCGCGGCATTGCGGCTTGAGCCTGCGCAGCCTCCAGGCCGGATTTCAGCGCGACCTCGGCCTCTCGCCCGGGCGGTGGCTGCGCGCAGAGCGCCTCGATCGTGTTCACGCCGTGCTGGCGTCGGCGGCGCCCGGCAGCGTCGCGGTCACCGACGTCGCGCTGCAGTGGGGCTTCTTCCACCTCGGCGAGTTCGCCGCGCAGTTCAAGGACAGGTTCGGCGAAAAGCCGTCCACTGTCCTGGCCAAACGGCGATCGTGACGCCGGCAGGCTCTCGCAAAATTGCACGATTCCGATAGCGGGCTGCGCGCGTCCGCTAGCGCCGCCGCGCCGCCCTTCCGACTATCCGTCCCATGAACCCGGCCATCGCCACGTCGCGATCAGAGCAGGGTGGGGGAACGGAGGGGAATATGCTGTCGAAGGGGATTTTCACGGCGACGCTGGCCGTTGCGTTCGGCGTGGTCGCCGGGCCGGCCGTCGCGTTCGAGGCGGGCTATATCGGATCGTCGCAGAAGCCGGGCCTCGTGCTCGGTACTGCCGCGGCGACGCCGCCGGCTGGCCTTTACATGTTTGACCAGACGCTGACCTATTCGGGCTCGCTCGTCGGTCCGGGGGCGCCCGGTGCCGCGGGAGGGGACAAAGCCTCCGTTCATATCGCTGCTGCGGCCGCGGGGCTGCTGTGGGTGCCCGGCTGGACGGTGCTGGGCGCGACATACGACGCGGTGATCGTGCAGCCGTTCATGATGGTCGATGTCGGCGCGCCGGTGAGCGTCAATCCGGCAGGCATGCATAACACGTTTCTCGCGCCGATCGAACTGAGCTGGAAGCTCGGTGACAGCGGCTTCTTCGTCAAGGCGGGTTTCGGCATGTGGATGCCGACAGGTGCGACCTCCGGCGCCAACGGGCTCGGCAACATCGGCGCGCCGTGGTGGACCTTCCAGCCCAACCTCGTGGTTTCGTACTTCAAGGACGGCTGGAATCTCACGGCCAACATCTTTGAAGAGATCAATACGGCGAGCTCGGTGACAGGATACACCAGCGGCAATGTGCTGCACGCCGAATTCACTGCGACCAGGACGATCGGCAGCTGGACGTTCGGCCCGGTCGCCTACTACGTCGGGCAGGTGACCGGCGACAAGTCGAGTGCGTTTTATGGCGGCGCGATCAACGTCGATCGCTATGACATCTGGGCCGCCGGCGCGCTGGTCGGCTACAATTTCGGTCCCGCCTCGCTCAACGTCTGGGCCACGCAGGACGTCTCGGCCCGTGCGTCCGGCGGAACGCCGCGGTTCGGCGCCGACAGCGCGGCCGTCGCCAGAGGCTTCACGCTGTTCGCCAGCCTGAGCTACCGGCTGTGGGCGCCCGACGATCAGGGTGCGACCCCCACGCGTCCGTTGTTTCGCAAATAGCTGCGCCGATCTCCGGCGCTCACCGATGGTCGCGCGCGGCCACGATACCCCGCAGGCCTTGTCGCGCCTGCGGCCCGAAAATCCGCGAACAACAAGAGGAGATGTTGATGTCCTATGCGGTTGAGGATTGGGGGGCCGGCAGCGACCGGATCGTCCTGGTTCATGGCAGCCTGGCGGTGGGAGCCGCCGCATTCGCCGAACAGAAGGCGCTCGCCGACACTTTCGCGCTGTCCGTCATGACGCGCCGGGGCTATGGCGGCACGCCGCGGATCGATGCGGTCGACGTGCAGCGCGATGCAGAGGATGTCATCGCGCTGCTGGGCAACGGCGCGCATCTCGTCGGCACGTCCATGGGTGGCATCGTCGCCATGAATGCCGCCGGCCGCCGGCCCGATCTCGTCCGTTCGCTGACGGTGATCGAGCCGCCGGCATTTGCGCTCGCCTGCGACGTGCCGGCGGTGCGCCGCGTCTCGAATGCGCTGAACGCGCATTGGAAGCTCGCCGATCCCAAAGAGCTGCACGCTTTCGTGACCGGCTTCGTCGCTGCGCTCGAAATGGACATGCCGCTGCCCGATCCGCTTCCCGCGCCGGTCGCGGCCGCGGCGGTCAATCTCGTCACCGAGCGGCCCTGGCGTGTCGACGTGCCGATCGGCGCCGTGGCCGACGCATCGTTTCGCAAGCTCGTCGTGACCGGCGGCTGGAGCGAGGCCTTCGACGGCATCAGCCGGCGGCTTGCGGACCTGCTGGGCGTCGAGTGCCACTGCCTGCGTGGCGCCGGGCACGCCGTCCAGAAGGTCGGCGCGCCCTTCAACACGCTGCTGCGAAGCCACATCGCAGCGGCCTGACTTCATCCGTTCGAACCGAGGAGACCATCGATGACCATCACCACCGACGACAAGATCGCGATCCATGAACTCGCCGCGCGCACCTATATCGGGCTCGACAGCGAGGATGCAGCCGGCTTCGCCGCGGGTTTCGCCGATGACGGCGTGTTCGTTGCGCCCTATGGCGAGTTCGTGGGACCCGCCGCCGTGGAGGAGTTCATCACCCGCCACATCGCGGCCGGCAAGGAGGATGGCGTACGCCACTTCCTCACCAATCAACTCGTCGAGCCTCATGAGGAGGGCGCGCGCTATCGCTTCTATATCCTCAAGGAGAACATCGCGACGGGCCCGGTGGCGATCGCGACGGCCGGCGGCGACTGCATCGTGCGCCGGACGGCGGACGGCTGGCGCTTCAAGCGTTTCCAGCTGACCATTGATCCGGCGATGTTCGGCGAGGCCAAGCCGGTTGTGGCGCCGCCGGTCCGGAAGTAGCGCGGGGGATAATCTTCGGTGCGCTCGGCTTGTCTCCTCATTCTGAGTGTCCGACCGAAAAAGATGTCAGACTATGAGGAAATCAAGACGTTTGCGTTTCCCTCTGTCGCGGCCGGGCTTGTCCCGGCCACCTCGTTTAGGGACGCAGTGCCTTCCTTATCGGGGTCGCCGGGACGAGCCCGGCGACGACAAACACTAAGGTCGATGGGCGACGTTTTTCAGCCAGGCGCTGAGGAGCCCGTGACAGCGGGACGTCTCGAGGATTAGGCCCGCAAGCCGAGGCGCCTGGGCCTCATGGTTCGAGACGCGGCCATAGGGCCGCTCCTCACCATGAGGGGAGAGGCAGCTCTGCGGAACGCGCTTAGCCGCGCGCTCGCTTCCGCCGAGGCTGGCGTAGGCGCCGCGCCCCGTCGCGGCGGAGATCATTCGGCTGGGCTGGTTCGACGAAACCGTGCCAATGTCGTAGCATCCGTCATGCACGGTTGACCCACCGTGCTGACTGGAGGGCGCATGGCCGATCGCATTCTCGTCATTTACGGCTCCTATCGCGCCGATCGCATGGGCATTCGCCTCGCCGACTACATCGTTGCCGGCCTCAACGGGCGCGGTGCGGATGCCGAGCTCGTCGATGCCAAGGCGATCGGGCTGCCGCTGCTCGATCGGATGTACAAGGAATACGCGCCGGGCTCGGCCCCGCCCGCGATGGAGGCGCTCGCGGACAAGATCCGCACCGCCGATGCCTTCGTGTTCGTGACCGGCGAATACAACTGGGGCATGCAGCCCGGGCTCAAGAACCTGACCGATCATTTCCTCGAGGAATGGTTCTGGCGCCCCGCCGCCATCGCCAGCTATTCGGCTGGCCGCTTCTCCGGCGCGCGGGCCGGCATGATGTGGCACGGCACGCTGTCCGAGATGGGCATGGTCGTGATTTCGAGCACGCTGGCGATCGGGCCGATCGCGGAAACGCTCACGGCCGACGGCAAGCCGAGCGGTCCGGCCGGCGCTTTTCTTGATCGCGCATTCCCGCGCTTCGCCGACGATCTCGCGTGGTGGACGGAAGCCGCCCGGGCCCAGCGCGCGCGCAAGGCGCCGCCTTACTGATCGCCCCTGAGGACCAGCCCCGTCGCAGCCTCCAACTCCGCGAGCGCCTGCGCCGCATTCACCACCTTGATCGTGGTCATGCCCATCTCGCGCGCCGGCTTCAGGTTGACGCCGAGATCGTCGAGATAGACGCACCGCGCCGGGTCGACGTCCAGCGCCTCGACCATCATGCGGTAGATGCGCGGGTCGGGCTTGCGCAGGCCGATCTTGGCCGACTCGATGACATGGTCGAACAGCACCATCACTTCGGCGACATAGAGCGAGCGGCCGCTCCGGCTGCCGATGYTGTTGGCCGGCAGGTTGTTGGTGATGCATCCGGTCTTGGAGTGGGCCTTCACCCGCCGCAGCGCCTCGATCATCTCCGGGCGCAGGTCGCCCGACAGCAGCGGCAGCACGTCGGCGCCGCGGACCTCGGCGCCGAGCGCGCGCGATTCCGCCGCGAACAGCTCATCGAAGGTGGCGAGATCGATTTCGGCCCGCTCGAACTTCGCCCAGGCGTTGTCCAGGTGATTGGCCGCATTGGTGCGCCGGATGATGTCGACGGGCAGGCCGCGTTCCGCCTCGAACCGCGCAAACGCCTCGAACGGCGAGGTGGTGATCACCCCACCAAAATCCCAGATCACCGCCTCGATCATTCGTTCCCGCCGCCGTGCCGTTGAATGAACAGCGAGATTAGCCGGCGGTGCTCTGGGATGTCCATTGTTGTGCATGCGAGCGAGCATGACGCAGCTCTCGGCGGCCGCGCCGCTCCTTCCCATCGCGGGGGGAAACAGCGCGTGCCGGGCGTCTGGCTCACGCCGCGCGTTGACCGCTGCCGAGGCCATCGTAAACGCCGCGCTCGAAGCCCGCGAAAGTCTGCAGGCATTTGGCATCGGCGAATGGCAGCAGCTGCATCAGGATGACGCCGGCGACATCGCGCACCGGATCGATCCAGTAGTAGGTGTTGGCAAGGCCCGCCCAGGCGAGGCTGCCGGCGCTGCGGCCTTCGGGCGTGGTCGCGGTGTTGATCAGGAAGCTCAGGCCCCACTTCTTCGGCATGCCGGGATAGAGGTCGACGTCGTTGCTGAGCGGCGGCGCCGCCGTGGTCATCTTCGTCACCTCGAGGTCGCCGATGCTGTTCTGGCTCATCAACGCCACCGTCTCGGGCTTGAGCACCTGGTGGCCGTTGGCGCGGCCCTTGTTGAGAATCATGCGGGTGAAGGCGAGGTAGTCGCGCGCCGTGCCGTAGAGGCCGCCGCCGCCCATGTGGAATTCCGGCTCCTGCTCCAGCTCGAACGGGATCGGCACCAGGCCGTCCGGCGTGCGCGCGTGCATGCCGACGAGGCGCTCGCGCATCGCCGCGCTGATCCTGAACGCGGTATCGGTCATGCCGAGTGGCGCGAACATGTGGTCACGCAGGTAGGCGTCGAGCTTCTGGCCGCTCGCCGCCTCCACCGCCTTGCCGACGAAATCGATGTTGGTGCCATATTCCCAGCGCGTGCCGGGGTCGGCCATGATCGGCGTCTTCAGTGCGGCGTTCTTGCAGGTGGTGACGCCCGGCGTGCCGGTCTTTTCCTGATAGATGCCCATCTGCCCGTTCCAGATCTCGTAGCAGAAGCCGGCGGTATGGGTCATGAGCTGGCGCAGGGTCATCGTGCCCTTCGCCGGCCGCAACTGCGGCGTGCCGTCGGCGGCAAAGCCTTCCAGCACCTGCGGCTGCGCGAGATCGGGCAGCACCTTGCCGATCGGGCCATCGAGCGACAGCTTGCCCTGTTCGACGAGTTGCATCGCCGCGGCGGAGGTCACCGCCTTGGTCATCGATGCGATCCAGAATACGCTGTCGGTGGTCATCGGCTGTGGCTTCGACAGGTCGCGCTTGCCGAACGCGCCTTCGTAGATCACGTCGCTTCCGGTTGCGGCGGTGGCGACGACGCCGGGGATGTCGCCGCTGTCGACGGCGCGCCGCAGGACCTGGTCGATGTCCGGGGATTGGCTCATGGGGTGTGTCCTCCATCGTTGTTTGTTGTTGAGGCCGATGATCTTGGGCCCGTGCCTTGCGGACGGCAAGGCCGCCGCGTCGTTGCGCCGCGCTGTCGCAGGGCCGTCACGAATGTTGTCAGTCCCTGAGGCAGTCGCGCCGGAGAAGGCCGGCCAACGGTCGTCTGCCGAGCGAGATTGTGCCGCCGACGCAGCGGGATAGCGCGAATGCGGCGCCGCCGGACTGCGCACCGTGTGCGCCGGCCTTCCGCCTCACCGGAAAGTGCCGTGGGTATGATTGACATCGGGCCGCGGCCGGCGCGAACCTCCCCCGCCGCCTGACCCCGACCGTCGGGGCGCTGGCCATGAGTTCCAGGAGATCCTGATGACACCCGCTTCTTCCGCTGCCGTCGCGTCCACCGCCGCCTCGCTCCACGATCGTCTCAAGGATCCGACGCTGCTGCGCGACCGCTGCCTGATCGACGGCGCCTGGGTCGGCGCGCCGTCCGTCAAGGTCGACAATCCCGCCACCGGCACCACCATTGTCAGCGTGCCGCGGCTCGGCGCAAAGGAGGCGACTGAGGCGGTGGAAGCCGCCGAGCGCGCGTTCAAGGCCTGGTCGAAGACAACGGCCAAGGAGCGCGCGGTACTGCTGCGCAAGTGGTTCGAGCTGATCGCCGCCAACCGTGAGGACCTCGCGCTGATTCTGACCTCCGAGCAGGGCAAGCCGCTCACCGAGGCGCGCGGCGAGATCGACATCGGCGGAGCCTATGTCGAGTTCTACGCCGAGGAGGCGCGGCGGATCTATGGCGAGACCATTCCCTCGCCGCGCGGCGACGCGCGCCTGCTGGCGATTCGTCAGCCGATCGGCGTCGCCGGCGCCATCACGCCATGGAATTTTCCCTGCTCGATGATTACCCGCAAGGTGTCGCCGGCGCTCGCCGCGGGCTGCACCGTGGTGCTCAAGCCCGCGACCGAGACGCCGCTCACCGCGCTTGCGCTCGCGGCGCTGGCGGAGAAGGCCGGTTTCCCCAAGGGCGTGTTCAACGTGCTCACCGGCGATTCCGCCGCCATCGGCAAGGTGCTGTGCGAGCATCCGGCGGTGCGCGTGGTCGGCTTCACCGGCTCGACCGAGGTCGGCAAGATCCTCTACCGCCAGGCGGCGGTGGGGGTGAAGAAGCTCGGGCTCGAGCTCGGCGGCAATGCGCCGTTCATCGTGTTCGACGATGCCGATCTCGATGCCGCGGTCGAGGGCGCTATCGTCTCCAAGTTCCGCAACATGGGCCAGACCTGCGTCTGCGCCAACCGTCTCTACGCCCAGGACAAGATCTACGACGTGTTCGTCGAAAAACTCTCGGCGAAGGTCGCGGCGATGAAGCTCGGCGACGGCACGCAGGACGGCGTGGTGCAGGGCCCGCTGATCAACGCCGCAGCGGTGAAGAAGGTCGAGGAGCACATCGCCGACGCGGTGTCGCATGGCGCCAAGGTGATCACCGGTGGCAAGCGCTCCTCGCTCGGCGGCACCTTCTTCGAGCCGACGGTGCTCGCCAACGTGCCCGTCGATGCGCTGGTGACACGCGAGGAGACCTTCGGTCCGCTGGCGCCGGTCTATCGCTTCACGGACGAGAAGCAGGTGGTCGACATGGCCAACGCCTCGCCGTTCGGCCTCGCCTCCTACTTCTACTCCCGCGATCTCGGCCGCGTCTGGCGCGTTGCCGAGGCGCTGGAATCCGGCATGGTCGGCGTCAACACCGGCCTCATCACCACGGAAGTGGCGCCGTTCGGCGGCGTCAAGGAATCCGGCCTCGGGCGCGAAGGCTCGCACCACGGTATCGAGGAGTATGTCGAGATCAAGTACATCATGATGGCGGGCATCTGAGCCGTCACCACGGCGTCACGACAAAAGCCGCGCAGTGATGCGCGGCTTTTTGTTGTCTGATGGATTGGGCGGTGTCGCGTCCGTTGACACCAACCCTCATGGTGAGGAGCGGTCCGCAGGACCGCGTCTCGAACCATGAGGCCCGAGACATGCAGCCCGGCGCCTGGGCCTCATCCTTCGAGACGCCCGCTGCGCGGGCTCCTCAGGATGAGGAGGAAGGCGCAAGGCTCGCGATCGTGTCATGCGTGATCGGGTGCGCCCGGAATATAGCTGATGTTGATATGGCGGCAGCGGATCATGCCGCTCAAGCCGGCGCAGGGCACCATCTCGATTTCATACACTTCCGCAGGGGGCGGCAGCGGTGTCAGTCCCGGTCGAGGCGGGTGCTCTGCAACACGTCTGAGATGAAGTCCGGAAATGACATTCTGGTGGCTAAAACCGTCCAGCTTCAGGTCGATGACATCGACCATGCGAAACGTCACGACGGCCTGTTGAATAGAGTTGCGCGCGTCCGCATGGTCGGACCTTACGATCCAGCCGTGAACGACGAGCCGGCTTTCGCCTCGCCGACGTAGATCGAGCGCAACGACCTCTCCGTCCCCAAAAGCAGGAATCTGTCCGAACCATGCCAGTAGTTCGGGGCCGCCATGTACACCCTCGTACACGGCCGCGGCATTGTGGGATGGGGTCATGCGTTCATCGCGACCGGCCGCCCTCACTCCGGCAACGGAATGAATTCGTGCTCCTGCGGCACGTGCGGGAAGCGGCCCATTTTCCAGTCCTGTTTGGCCTGCTCGATGCGCTCCTTGCTGGAGGAGACGAAGTTCCACCAGATATGCCGCGGGCCTTCCAGTGCGGTGCCGCCGAGGAACATCATCCGTGTCGGCTTCAGCGCGCGCACGGTGATGCGGTCGCCGGGGCGGAACACCAGAAGGCGCGGGCCCTCGAACCTCTCGGAGGCGATCTGCACCTCGCCGTCGACCAGATAGATCGCGCGCTCCTCATGATCGGCGTCGAGCGGCGCCGCGGTGCCGGCATCGAGCGTCACCTCGACATAGAACCACGGCGACACCATTTCCACCGGCGATGTCGCGCCGAACGCCGAGCCGGCAATGACGCGGGCGCTGAGCCCGGTGTCCTGCACCACCGGCAGCCGCGTGGCGTCGAAATGCTGGAAGGTCGGGTCGATCTCCTCGCGCCCCGCCGGCAGGGCGATCCAGCTCTGCAGGCCCAGCATCTTCTGGCCGACCGCGCGCTGCACGTCCGGCGTGCGCTCGGAGTGGGCGATGCCGCGGCCGGCGGTCATCAGGTTCATGGCGCCGGGCATGATCTCCTGGATGTTGCCCTCGCTGTCGCGGTGCATGATATGGCCGTCGAACAGGTAGGTGACGGTGGCGAGGCCAATATGGGGATGCGGCCGCACGTCCATGCCCTTGCCGGCGAGGAACTGGACCGGCCCGAAATGGTCGAAGAAGATGAAGGGGCCGACCATCTGCCGCTTGCCGTGCGGCAGCGCGCGGCGCACCGCAAAGCCGTCGCCGAGGTCGCGCACCCGCGGCACCACCACGAGATCCAGCGCGTCGCAGGACTGCGGGTCACCAAGGATCGGGTCGGCGGAGGGCTGCCAGCTCATGATCGTCTCCTGCTTCAGAACGGATGGCCCGAACGATAGGCCACGCAGGCGCGGAATTCTACTGCAGAGCCAAGGCCTCTTTTGTGACCGCGGAGTGGCACGCCGGCGCCAGCGCGAGCACCCGGTAGGCGGTGGCGATCAGGCTCGCCTCGAGGTCGGTGCGCCGCAACACCTCGCGCGGCATGCGCGCGACCGAGATCAGGAGCCCGATCGCGGCATAGACCGCGAGGGTGATGTCCGCCTCCGTGCGCGCGGGGGCCAGCGCGCGCATGGCTGCGACCCAGCGTCGCGCATGAGTGCGCTGGCGCAGGCGGAAATGCCGGCGCAGATCGTCGGGCAGCGCCCGCTCGATCTCGAACACGCAGGCGAGCTGCGGATACCGCAATGACAGTTGCGCCTGCGCTCGTACCAGGGTGGCGAGCTCGTGTTCGGGAACCTGCGCCGGCGGTCCCGCCAGTTCGGCGAGGCGGTCGAGGGTCAGGTCGCACACCCCCCTGAAGATATCGACCTTGTTGGCGAAGTGCCGGTAGAGCCCCGGTCCGCTGATCCCGGCGGCCTCGCCGATGTCGTCGATCGACACCGCGTGGAAGCCGCGCTCGGAAAACAGCCGGGACGCCACATGCAAAATTTGTTCGTTGCGGCGCATCGCGGCTCCGTGTTGACGATTGACTCGATGTTAACGAGCGTTAACATCCGCCGCAATCAAAAGTGGCCGGATTCACGGCCGATCACACCACCGGGAGGGACGATCATGTTGATGACGGAGATGATCCGCCGGGGCGCGCTCTGTCACGGGCCGCGCCCGGCCGTGCTGTTCGGCGACCAGCAACTGACCTTCACCGAGGTCGACAAGCTGTCCAACCAGTTCGCCCATGCGCTGATCGCGGGCGAGGGCCTCGCCGTCGGCGGCCGCATCGGCCTGCTGCTCAACAATTCGCTCTACAGCATGCCGATAGACTTCGCCTGCGCCAAGGCGCGGCTGGTGCGCGTGCCGCTCAACTCGCGGCTGTCGGCGAACGAGCAGAAGCAGATGCTGGAGGGTGCAGGGGTCACCGTGCTGCTGCACGGTCCTGACCTTGCCGAGCGCGCGCGCGAGCTGCAGCAACTGGTCGGCGGCCTGAAGATCCGCGGCCTCGGCGGCGCGCAGGGCGACGACCTGCTGCAGCTCGCCCGGACGCAGCCAGACACATTGCCCGACCGGCGGCCCGAGCCCGACGACGTCGTGCTCGCGATCTACACCTCGGGCACCACCGGCAAGCTGAAGGCCGTGCTGCACACCCAGGCGAGCTGGGCGGCGATCAGCGAGAACGTGCTCAAAAACATGGAGATCAAGGCCGGCGACATCATGCTGCATGCCGCCTCGCTGATCCATGCCAGCGGCTGCTTCGTGCTGCCCTACTGGACGCGCGGCGGCACCGCCGCGGTGCTTTCGGGCTTTGCTCCGTCGGCCTATATCGATGCCGTCGAGCGCTGGAAGCCGACGGCGCTCAATCTCGTGCCCACCATGATCGGCATGCTGCTCGATCATCCCGGCATCGAGACCGTCGACATGGGCTCGGTGTCGACCATGCTCTATGGTGCCTCGCCGATGCCGCGGCCGACCATGCTGCGGGCGCTGAAGCTGTGGGGCCCGCGCTTCATCCAGTATTACGGCCAGACCGAGGCGCCGCTGTTCATCACCGTGCTCGACAAATCAGATCATGTCGGGCCGCACGCCGAAACGCGGCTTGCCGCCTGCGGCCGTCCCAGCATCGACTGTGAGATCCGCCTCATCGATGAGGACGGTCACGACGTTGCGCCGGGCGAGAGCGGCGAGATCGTGCTGCGCGCGCCGTTCGCCATGGCCGGCTACTACAATGCGCCCGAGCTCAACGCGCAGACCATCCTGCCCGGCCACTGGATCCGCACCCGCGACGTCGGCCGGTTCGACGACGATGGCTATCTCTATCTGGTCGACCGCACCTCGGACATGATCGTCACCGGCGGCTACAACGTCTATCCGCGCGAGGTCGAGGATGCGCTGGCGGCGCATCCGGCGGTGCGCGAGGTGGTGGTGGTCGGCCTGCCCGACGACAAGTGGGGCGAGGCGGTCGCCGCGTTCGTCGCGCTGCGTCAGGACGTTGCTGCCGAAGAGGCCGAGCTGATCGCCTTCGCCCGCGAACGGCTCGCCGGCTACAAGGTGCCGAAATCGGTGCGCTTCATCCCCGAGGTGCCGAAGAGCCCGGTCGGCAAGCTGCTGCGCCGCGCGGTGCGCGACCCGTTCTGGGCCGGCCGCGAGCGCAAGATCTGATAGGGGAGGCAGGCATGAGCAAGGTCGTCGTCGAGAAGCACGATCGCGTCACCACGGTGATCATCAACCGGCCGGAGTGCCGCAACGCGGTCGATCATGAGACTGCGCTGCTGCTGCGCGCGGCGTTCGCCGCGTTCGACAGGGATGACAGCAGCGATGTTGCCGTGCTGACTGGCGCCGGCGGCGCGTTCTGCGCCGGCTACGATCTCAAGACCGTCGCCAGCGCGCCGCTGCATGACCCGGCGGGCGAGGGGCCGATGGGGCCGTCGCGCATGCTGCTGTCGAAGCCGGTGATCGCGGCCGTCGAAGGCCATGCGGTGGCCGGCGGGCTCGAGCTGGCGCTGTGGTGCGACTTGCGCGTGGCCTCGACCACGGCGGTGTTCGGCGTGTTCTGCCGCCGCTGGGGCGTGCCGCTGATCGACGGCGGCACGGTGCGGCTGCCGCGGCTGATCGGCCACAGCCGCGCGCTGGACATGATCCTGACCGGCCGCCCGGTCGCCGCCGAGGAGGCGCAATCGTTCGGCCTCGCCAACCGCGTCGTCCCGCAGGGCACGGCGCGCGCCGCTGCCGAGCAACTGGCGGTGGAGCTGTCGCGCTTTCCGCAGGTGTGCATGCGTGCCGACCGGATGTCGAGCTTCACCCAGTGGAGCGACGACATCGCCACCGCGCTGCGCCACGAGGGCGAGGGCGGCGACGTGCCGCTGAAGGCGGAAGCCGCCAAGGGCGCGGCACGGTTTTCGTCGGGCCTCGGCCGCGGCGGCGATTTCAAGGCGATCTGAGGCGAGGCTGCGAGCGCGTCAGCCGCGGCCGAGGTGCGTCGCTTCGCTGGCCCTGCCGAAGCGCTCCAGCGACAGGATGGCATCGGCGAGGCGGGAGGCGCCGTCGTTCAGCACCGGCCGCGCGAGCTGCATGAACTTCTGCCGCATCGCTTCGGCGTCGGGGAACGAGGACGGCTCGCCCGACGGATCCGCCATCAGCCGCTCATGGGTGGTGTCGCCGCTGACCACGCTGACGCGGGCGCCGAACGGATGGCTGCGGCCCTCGAGCCGCGCGTCCTGCACCACCTCGATGCGATCGGCGAGCTTGTCGATCGCAGCATCGCCGAGCCGGCCGTAGTCGTCCCAGCCGAAGCTGCCTTGATCCAGCGCCAGCGCGCCGGTGAAGAACATCGAGAACTGGCCGCCGACAATGCTGCGCGGATGGCGCTTGGTGGCGGCGTCGCCGGTCAGCGTGATGCCGTTGCGGTGCAGGCCGATCTCGACCTTTGCGATCGTGTCGGGCGTCAGGTTGTGCTCGCGGCGCATGGCGATCAGCGCATCGATCGCCGCGTGGGTGTAACGGCAGCTCGGATACGGCTTCACGCCGATCTTCATGGTCTCATAGACGGTGCCGAGGGCCGCGGTCGCCTTCGCGGCATCCGCGTGGTCGGTGTAGCCGACCAGCAGGCCGTGCTTGCCCTCGACCGATTCGCTCGCGCCGATGAAGCTCTGCTTTGCCAGCGTCGCCGCGATCACGCCGTTCATGGCGGCGGCGCCGACCTGGTAGCGCTTGTTCCAGGCGCCGTTGACCAGGAACTGGAGCGAGCCGGCGGCCTGGCTGCCGGACACGCCGAAGGCGGCGATCAATTGCTGTTCGCTGAGGCCGAGCAGCTTGCCGGCAGCGGCGGCGGCGCCATAGGTGCCGGCGGTCGCGGTCGGATGGAAGCCGCGGGCATAGTGCGCGGTCGGGTCGAGGGCGTTGCCGAGCCGGCAGCACACCTCATAGCCGGCGACGATCGCGGTCAGCACATCGCGGCCCGACGCACCGACCATTTCGCCGACCGCGAACGCCGCCGGCACCACCGGCGCGCTCGGATGCAGCGAGGAATCCGCATGGGTGTCGTCGAAGTCGAGGGAGTGCCCGAGCGCGCCGTTGAGCAGCGCCGCGACCGCCGGCGTGTAGCCGCGCGTGTCGCCGAACACGGTGGCCTCGCCGCGGCCGTCGAGCGACAGCGCCGCCAGCATGCCGAGCAGCGACGGCGTCGAATCCGCCTCGCGCCGCGCCCGCACCGCGCTGCCGAGCAGGTCGAGCGTCAGCGCCTTGGCGCGTGCTTTCACCTCGGCGGGGATGTCGTCGAAGGTCAACCCATTGACATAGGCGGCCAGCGTTGCGGTCTCGTTCGCCATCTCTTGATCGGTCCTTCGCGCGTTTCCCTTGTAATGGTGTCGAGGGTAGGCGCGCTGCTGCGGCGGTTCAAGCCGCAGGAGTCTGCATCTCGTCCGCAGTGCCATGCGCCCGGTGGTGGCCGTGTCGCCGCTTACACGTCCCACGCCGCCGGCAGGTTGACCGGTCCACGGAATACCCAGCCGCTCCAGCGCACCTCTTCGCCACTCAAGCGAAGATTTTTCAGGCGGCGGAATAGCGTCGGCAGCGCGATGTCGCCGACCATCACCCGCGATGCCCAGATGCCGAGACAGAAGTGCGGGCCGCCGCCGAACGCGAGATGCGGCTTCTTCGGCCGGCGGATGTCGAACCGGTCGGGATCGTCGAACACCGCCTCGTCGCGGTTGGCGGAAGCGAGCACGACGCCAAGCCGCGCGCCCTCCGGCAGCAGCGTGCCGCCGAGCTCGGTGGCGCGGGTCACCTGCCGCGGATACATGCCGATCGGCGCCACCCAGCGCACCGTCTCCTCGAACGCCGCGCGCCACAGCGTCGGGTCCGCCTCCACCAGCGCGCGCTGCTCGGGGTCGGCGAGCAGCGCATAGGTGCCGACCGCGATGGCGTCGCGCGGCTCGTTGAGGCCGCCGCCGATGAACACCTTGACGTTGCCGCGGATCTCGTCCCGCGTCAGCGGGTCGGCGGCATTCAGCATGCAGGAGATCACCGACTCGTCCGGATGGGCGCGCAGGTAGGGCGTGATGTCGTCGATCGCCGCGTCGACCGCGGTGGCGGCTTCATCCGCGCGCCGCCAGATCTCCGGATCGTCGCCATAGTTGCCGGTGCCGTCGATCAGCGCCTGCGACCAGGCGCGCAGATCCGCGGCGGGGGTGTTGTAGAGGCCGAGCAGGCGGCCGAGCGCGAGCGCGGCGCAGGGCGCGGCAAAGCGGTCGAACAGGTCGGCCTGTCCCTCGGCGACGAAGCCGTCGATCAGGCGGTCGACGATGCCGTGGAACTCGGGCGTCCAGCGGTTCTTGATCGCGGGCGGCCGCAGCGCCGGCTCGCAGGCCATGCGCTCGCGGCGGTGCGCGGCGCCGTCCTTGCGCAGCAGCGTCGGTCCCATCACGCGGATCATCAGCGACTGCGTTTCGGCGGCGCTGAAAATTTCCGGCTGGCGCTCCAACTGCACGATGTCGGCGTGTCGCGTCACCAGATAGCGGTTGGCCGCCGGCACCCACGCCACCGGCGCCTCGCGGCGCAGCCGCCGATAGATCGGATAGGGATCGGCCGTCAGCGCGGCGAGCGTGATCGCCTCGCCGCTGTCACGCGGTTCGCTCAGCATGGGCGTCCTCCGGCCCACGCCATCCTGCGGCACGGGCGTCTGTCGTTGTTGCCGGGAGTGTCCGGCCGTCCCCGGCATTTGTAAAACCTGAAATTCCGTCTAACATCTTCGGAATTTCCGAATTGGACGGGAGCCGGACGCCGATGTCGTTCCAGCCGCGGTTTTCGCTGCGCCAGCTGTCGTATTTCCTGGAGCTTGCCGAATCCGCGACGCTGTCGGAGGCCGCCGTGCGGCTGAACCTCTCGCAGGGCGCGTTGTCGGAATCGCTGCGCGAGCTCGAGGCCGATCTCGGCCTGCAGCTGTTCGTGCGCCGCCGCGCGCTCGGCATCACCCTGACGCGGCCGGGGCGCGAGCTGCTGGCCCATGCGCGCAATGTGCTGGTCGCGGCGGAAGACTTCCAGGCCCGCGCCCAGGGCAAGGGCGCGGTGCTGGCCGGCCGCTTCACGGTCGGCTGCTACACCACGCTGGCGCCGTTCCTGATGCCCAAGCTGATGGCCGACTGCCGCGCCGCGCATCCACAGGTCGAGATCGAGCTGATCGAGGGCTCGGCTGAGGACATCCAGCAGCGCCTGCACGACGGCCGCTGCGATGTCGCGGTGCTCTATGATTTCGATCTCGCGGCCGACACGCTGCGCGACGATCTCTACCGCGTCGTGCCGCACGTGCTGTTGCCGCGCGGCCATCGCCTCGCGGGTCAGGCGAAGGTCGAGCTGCGCCGGCTTGCCGGCGAGCGCCTGATCCAGTTCGCGCTGCCGCCCGCCGAGCACAACACCCAGCAGATCTTTGACAATGTCGGGATCGCACCCAAGGTATGGCTGCGCACCCGCAATTTCGAGCTGGTGCGCTCGCTGGTGGCGCGCGGGCTCGGCTATTCCGTGCTGCTGCAGCGGCCGCCGGTCGAGGTCTCCTATGACGGCCATTCGGTGATCGCCTGCGGCATCGCGCGACTGACCAGCGCATTCGCCGTGGTGCTGGCCCGCAGCCCCTTCATGGCGCCATCGCAGCGGCTGGAGCTGTTTCGCGCCTTCTGCATGGCTTCGCTGGCCGCGGCGGCGCCTCATGCCACAGGGTATGCGCGGCCGGCGCCGGCCGCGAGGCGCGCCCGCCGGCGCCGCGGCTCTACGTAGCAATGCGGACTTGAGCGATGTGGCGCTTTAGACGTTGCTCGGCGTCGGAATTGGCATCGGTGAGTCGGCGGACCCGGCGACCTGCGAGAGAGGTCATGCCATGCTGCGCGTCGCTGTCGCCGCCATCGGCCTTGTTGCCAGCGCGAGTGCCGTCGCGGCGCAAGGCATGTATCCGCTCAATCCCTCCGTCACCGTCAACCAGCAGCGCACGAACCCCTACACCGTCTCGCCGAACGCGCCGACGCAGACCTATCCGCCGGGCAACACCTTCGTCAGTCCGTTCGTCAGCCCGTTCACCACGGCGGGCGCGTCCTATCCGCCGCGCAGCGGCTACGCCGGCACCGGCGCGCGCTGACACGAGCAATCCGGTGTGTCGTGCCGCCGCCGACACGCCGCCGGCATCGGGTTTCTACGTATGCCGTGCAGATCACCACGCGCCGCGCGATGACGTGCGCGAATCACTGATTCGAACAGCATGACCGCGCGCCGCACTGTCGGCCCGCGGCGCGTTACGCGAATGTACGGATACACTGCAGCAGGCGGGTATGTCGCGACGCATCGATGCGTTGCGGTTTCAGCGCAGAATGCGTTTTCCGCTATCAAACAAGGGCTGAAATCGCAGCTCTAAAAATGCATTAACCATACGCGTGGTATTGCCCGCGCATGGTGCTGGAAAATTTACCAACACGTTGGTTGCGTTGCGTCGCGGTTGGCGTGATGGTTGTTGCGCTCGCCGCCTGCTCGACGATGCCGCGCAACGGCCCCGACAGCGGCGAGATCCGGTCGCAGCAGCCGGTGTCGCTCGACAGCCTGCCTTATGCGGTCGTCAACGTATCGCCCAGCGTGGTCGCCGTGCTCAACGACAACACCGGTCGCCTCACCAACGCGTTCGCCGATCAGCGGCCACCGAACGAGATCCGGTTTGGCGTCGGCGACGTGGTCAGCGTCACCATTTTCGAGGCTGCCGCCGGCGGCCTGTTCATCCCGCTCGAGGCCGGCGTGCGGCCCGGCAATTTCATCGCCTTGCCCAACCAGCCGGTCGACGGCAAGGGCAACATCTCCGTGCCCTACGGCGGCGCGATCCGTGCTGCCGGCCGCACGCCCGGCGAGGTGCAGCAGGCGATCGTCAAGGCGCTGCGCAACCGCGCGATCGAGCCGCAGGCGGTGGTCGCGCTGGTCGATCAGCGCACGTCGCTGATCAGCGTGCTCGGCGAGGTCAATGTGCCATCGCGCTTTCCCGCCAACGCCGCCGGGGAACACCTGCTGGACGCGATCGCGCGCGCCGGAGGGCCGAAGGCGCAGGGCTACGACACCTGGGTGTCGCTGGAGCGTGACGGCAAGCGCGCCCGCGTGCCGTTCGGCGCGCTGGTCTACGAGCCGTCGAACAACATTTTCGTTCGCCCGCAGGACACCGTCTATGTCTACCGCGAGCCGCAGACTTTCGTGGCCTTCGGCGCCGCGGGGCAGCAGGGCCAGTTCAACTTCGAGGCGTGGCGGATCACGGTATCGGAGGCGGTCGCCAAGGCCGGCGGCCTCAACGATGCGATGGCCGATCCCGGCTCGATCTTCATCTATCGCGGCGAGACCCGCGAGGTCGCGGAGCGCCTCGGCGTCGACCTCAGGCGCTTCAACACGCCGATCGTGCCGGTGGTCTACAACTTCAACATGCGCGATCCGTCGATGTACTTCCTGACCACGCAGATGGCGATGCGCAACAAGGACGTGCTCTATGTCTCCAATGCCCACGCCGTCGAAGTCAGCAAGATCCTCAACTACATCCGCCTGATCACCGCGACCGTCAACGATCCCATCGTCGCCGCCTACAACGGCGTTGCCCTGCACAATCTGGTGAAGCCATGACGCTGCAGATCTCCAAGATGAGCCGCATCACCGACCGTCAGGGTCCCGCCGCGGAGACCCTGGCGCCGGACCAGATCCTGGCCTCGGCCGCCGCGTTCTGCCGGCGGCAGTATCGCATCATTCTCGGCGTGCTGGCGCTGACGCTGCTGCTGTCGATCGGCTACCTGATGGTGGTGCGCTCGACCTATGCCGCCCAGGCGACCATCCTGATCGATACCCGCCGCATCCAGCTGCAGCCGCAATCGATGTTCAGCGACGCGCCGGTGGATGCGCCGCTGGTCGAGAGCCAGGTCGAGATCATCAAGTCCGACGATATCGCGCGGTCGATCATCAAGGATATGAACCTTGCGAGCGATCCCGAGTTCGCCCGCTATGGCGGCGGGCTGCTCGGCAACGCGCAGTACTATCTCTACGGCCTGCTCGACCTCGTCAACTTCAGCGGTGCCGCCGATGGCGACGAGGCCGTCGTGCGCCGCGCGTTGCGCGAGTTCTCGAAAAACCTCAGCGCCCGGCGGGTCGGCGTCACCTATGTGATCGAGGTCAGCTACCGCTCGGCCTATCCCGAGCGGGCGGCGAAGATCGCCAACGCGGTCGCCGAGGCGTATATCGCCGATCAGCTCAATGCCAAGTACCTCGCGGCACGGCGGGCCAGCAACTGGCTGGCCGATCGCATCGCCGAGCTGCGCGGGCAGGCGACCTCGGCGGAAAAGTCGATTGCCGACTTCAAGGCGGAAAACAAGATCATCGATGCCGGCGGCCGCTCGATTGCCGAGCAGCGCGTCGCCGACCTCAACAAGGAGTTGCTGTCGGCGCGCACCCAGACCACGGAGGCGCGTGCCCGGCTCGACCGCATCGAGCAGATCATGGCCTCGGACCTGCGCGAGGCGACCGTCACCGACACGCTGCGCAGCGATGTCGTCAGCAAGCTGCGGCTGCAGTATCTCGATCTGGCCAGCCGCGAGGCCGAGCTGTCGTCACGCTACGGCGCGACGCACCAGGCGGCGGTGAAGCTGCGCAGCCAGATGCAGGAGATCAAGCGTTCGATCAATGACGAGCTGGCGCGGCTCGCCGAGACCTATCGCTCGGACCATGAGATCGCCAAGAAGCGCGAGGCCGACGTGCAGGCGGCGCTCGACGACGCGGTGGCGAAATCGCAGCTCACCGGCCAGGCCCAGGTGCGGCTCAAGGAGCTGGAGAGCAACTCGCAGACCTATCGCACGCTGTATGAGAACCTGCTCGAGCGCTACACCGAGGCGATCCAGCAGCAGACCTTCCCGATCACCGAGGCGCGGATCATCTCCAGCGCCAGCCGGCCGGTGCGGCGCAGCAGCCCATCGACGTTGCTGGTCCTGCTGGTCGGCAGCGTCAGCGGGCTGATGCTGGGGCTCGGCATCGGCATCATCCATGACATGGCCGACCGGGTCATCCGCACCCGCGGGCAGGCCGAGGCCGTGCTCGGCATGGAATGCCTGTCGATGCTGCCGGTGGTTGGCGCCGCGGAGGCTTCGATCGTGCCGGCCGCGCCGACGGGGGAGCGCATCATCGCGCCCGGCGCGTGCATGGGCTGGACGGTCATGAAGGATCCGTTCTCCGGCTATGCCGAAGGCATCCGCGCCATCAAGGGCGCGACCGACCTCAGTCCGCGGCCGGGGCATGGCCGGGTGATCGGCCTGTCCTCGACCCTGCAGGGTGAGGGCAAGTCGACCATTGCGGCATCGCTCGGGCTGTTGTGCGCCGAGGTCGGCGCGCGTGCCATCGTCGTCGATGGCGATCTGCGCAACCCGGCGCTCACCATGCAGCTCAGCCCGTCGGCCTCGGCGGGTCTGCTGCAGGTGGTGGGCGGCGTGGCGCCGCTCGACGAGGCGCTGTGGCACGAGGCCGCGAGCGGCCTCGCCTTCCTGCCGGCGGTGTTGAAGGCGCCGCTCGCCAGCTCCAGCGAGGTGCTGGCCTCGTCGGCGATGACCGGCCTGGTGGCGCGGCTCGCCGAGGCCTACGACTATGTGATCATCGACCTGCCGCCGCTGACGCCGATGCTCGATGTGCGCGCGACCGCCGGCTTCGTGCAGCTCTATGTGCTGGTGATGGAATGGGGCYGGACGCGAATCGATGCGGTCGAGGAAGCGCTGGTCGCGGCACGGGCACTCAAGGACCGCCTGCTTGGCGTGGTCCTCAACAAGGTCGATACCGCGCAGCTCGACCAGTATGAGTGGCAGGTCGGCAGCCTGCGGCGGTCGGATACGGCCGCTGAGCCGCACTGGGTGGTGCGCGATACCAGGGTGTGATCCCGGACATGCAGCCACGGGGCCCGCGACAGCAGCCCGCTCGAGCGGGGCGGCATGGCATCACGGGCGGTCGGCGGCGACCGATCCACGGAGCGCCGCCGCCGGCTTGATGAGCGCGGTGGACGGCGCGCCGGTGAGCGGGCCGAGCACCGGATGCAGGCGCAATCGCTGCAGCATCGCAAGGCACCCGCCGGCGAGGACGGCGTCGAGCGCGATCAGCAGGCCGGTCTGCTGCTGCAGGCGGAAGCTGACATAGGCGACCGGCAGGAACAGCATCGCCTCCAGCAGATGGATGCGCGCGGCGCGCTTGGTCTCGCCGCCGCCCATCAGCAGCGCCGCAAGGTAGAAGTGCAGCGAGCTCAGCAGGATCAGCAGGCTGGTGGCCGCCAGGAAGCCCGGCGCGAAGCGGATGCCGGAGCGCAGCCACAGTGCCAAAAGGCCGTTGGCGAACACCAGTGCGCCGAGGCTCGCCACCACCGCTCCGCCGAGCAGCAGCAGGCCGCTGATGCGTGCGGCGCGCCGGGCGCCGTCGCTGTCGCGTGCCGCGAGGCGTGACGCCACGACATTGGTCAGCGGGAATGTGAAGGCGATCAGCACCGCGCCGTAGGACTGCATCAGCCGCATCAGCACGCCGAGCTCGAGCACCGCATCCGGGCCGAACATGAAGCCGAACAGGCCGGTGGAAAGCTGGTAGAGAATGCCGATGCCGAGGCTGATGATGGTGAAGTCGAGGGTGCTGAGCAGCAGCAGCCGCACGGCCTGGCGATGCCAGCCGAAATGGCGCACCAGCAGGTGGCGGTTGCGCCTGGCGACGTCGATGCCATGGGCGATCGATCCCAGCAGGAAGCTGAGATTGAGCAGATAGGCCGCGAGCGCGATCGAGGGATGGCGCGGGAACACGACGAACAGCAGCACCAGCGACAGTGCGTAGCTGCCGAGCTGGAAGTAGTACAGCCGCTGCAGCTGGTGATGCCCGGCGTCGATGCCCTCGAACACCGACAGGAAGAACCACAGGCTCATCGCCAGGAACAGGCTGACGATGCTGACCTCGAACTCGGTGCGGTGATGGGCGATGGCGTCGTTGAGCGGCACGGTAGCCATGACGGCGAGAAACAGCGCGGTCGCCACCACGAACAGGCCGAGATTGATCAGCGCGGCGAGGGCCGTCGCCATCGAGATCAGCCGTGCGGTCAGCGCCGGCGAGCGATGGGCGGCGCGGGTGATGATGCTCGCCACCACCCGCCCCATGCCGACATTGGCAAAACCGATCCACGATCCGATGCTGAGCACCACCAGGAACAGGCCGAAGCGGTCCTGGCCGAGGCGCGCCAGCACGAATGGCAGGCCGATGAGGTTGAGGGCGATCGCCAGCAGCCGGACCAGCCAGGCCGCGAGGGTGGGAAGCAGGATCGATTTCATCGCGCGCGGCGTCCTTCCAGGGCGTTGTCGAGCGGCGTAGGCGCCGGTTGCGGGATGTTGATGTCTAGTGAATCACGGCGGCTTCTCGGTGGAAGAACTTCGCTGTCGGCGGCACCTTGCGGGTGCATTCGGCGGGATTGCCGGCGATCAGCGAGTACGGCTCCGCCCGGATGTGGTTGATCACGGAGCCGACCGCGACGATGCAGCACTCCGGCAGGATGACGCCCTTGGTGATCAGCGAGCCCGAGCCGATCATGGTGTAGTCGCCGATCACGATCGGCGCGCAGGTCTGGCGGCAGCGGATGATTTCGACGCCATGGGTCAGGAACTGGCTGCGCGCGCCGGCGATTCCGGCATAGCGGCCGATGGTGATGCTGTCGGTGCAGTCGATGTAGTGCTGGTGGCCGATCATGCTGCATTCGCCGACGACGAGCTCGGAGCGCCGGTTCTTGGCGCCGCTGAAGAACGGCGTGTCGATCCGGGTCGACAGTCCGCTGATCCAGTTGAAGTTGCCGATGTAGGCGTCCGCGGCCATCTGCAGCCGGTCCATTCGCCCGACATAGGTGAAGTGGCCGAGCCGGGCGCCTCTGGCAATATCCACCTCGTCGGCCAGCACGATCGACAGCCCGATGCGGGCGTCGGGATGCAGCTTGTGGCCGAGGCAGGCCTGCAGCAGCCTGCGGCGCAGCGGCCAGGGCAGGAACAAGCCGATCACCTGCAGCGCGAACCTGATCATGATGTCACCCGATCGTTGGTGTTGAAGAGCTTTGCGACTGATCGCGGTGCCGCGGGCCAGATCGGCGCGCGGCCCGGCGGGCGCAGGTGTCGCCACTGCGGCTGCCGGAACGGGATCACGTTGGCAGGCATCGGCCGCGCTGGCGGCGCCGGGCGCGGCGGCAGCGCGCGCCAGACCAGGGCGCGAGCCGCGCCGCGAACGGGCGGCCGCGCATAGCCCAGGATGAGCATGAAGAAGAACGCGCCGATGAAGCCGATGTTGAAGTTGTCGGGCTCGAAGCACTGGATCAGCAGCGTGGTGGCAAGGCCAAGGCCGCAGATCAGCCCGCGCCGCTCAGGCAGCCGCGCCCCGGTCCAGATCAGCTGGATGGTGCGCGCCAGCACCGCGAGCAGCAGCAGGCCGCCGAGCAGCATGCCGAAATCCATGAAGTAGGACAGCACGCCGCTGTGCACCGAATGCAGGTTGTAGCGGCTGGAGCGGAAGCCGTAGCCGAAGAACACGAACTTCTCCATGGCATCGAAGAACGCGTTCCAGGAATCGGAGCGGCCGGTGAACCCCGAGGACAGTCCGCGGTCGGGATCGAACAGGGCAAGGTCGTTGGTGAGGCGGTCGAACAGGCGGCCGACGTCGAGCGTCATCACCAGGCCCATCAGCACGGCCGGCGTGCCGAGCAGGACGGCGCAGAGCGCGTTGGCAAGCGGCATGCGCCGCCGCGGGTCGGCCGGCACGCCGCGCATCGTGCAGGCGAGATAGCCGGCATAGAACAGCACGGTGCCGATCATCACCGTGCGCGCGCTGACCATGTAGGTCGCGGCAAGGCATGGCAGCAGCATCACGAGGCTCACCTGCCGCGTCAGCACGCTGTGCAGCACCAGCGTCATGTAGGCATAGCGGGCGTAATGGTTGGGATGGATCAGGCCGACCCAGCGGTAGTCGTGAAAGCCCTGCAGCATCGCCGCCGCGACCAGCGAGCCGCCGAGCGCGACGACGGCCATGGCGAGCGCATTGTCGATGGCGCGCGGTGGCGCCTGCCAGAACGCGATGCACAGCACGAAGCCGGTCGCGGTGAGCGCATACTGCGTCACCTGCGAGATTGAATCAGGATAGTCGCCGAGCAGGACGGTGAACAGCAGCACCAGGCAGGAGAAGATCCACAGGAACATCAGCGCGCCCTGGAAGCGGGTCAGCACGGTGACGATGCCGTGGCGCGCGAACAGCGCGAGGCCGAGCAGCAGTGCCGGCACCGCGATGTGCAGGCTGCTCTCGCCGACATTGGCCATGGTGGTTTCGCCGGCGCGCACGCTCTCCAGCATGGCCGGCGTCGCCCGCATCGCCGGATAGCAGATCGCGACGATATAGGCGGCAAAGCCGAGGCCCGCGCTGTTGACAAAGCCGCCCCGCAGCAGGCCGCGCAGGATCGCCAGGTCGATCCTGAGGGTGGCGAGGAGAGCCTTCATGCATCGCCCCCGCGCCGCCGGCCATGCGCCGGGCGGACGAACAGGAAGTCGGCCTGCACCGGCCCGCGCGCCGGATCGACATGCTGGTTGTAGACGCCGGCGAGCTCGAAGCCGTTGCGGTCCATCCACCGCGTCACGTCCGGCACCAGCGGCTGCCCCTCGTAGAGCGGCAGGTATGAGCACTCGACATAGATGGTGTCGAAGCGGTCCAGCAGGTCCGCCGAGCCGCGCAGCACGTCGAGCTCGGCGCCCTGCACGTCGATCTTGAGCAGCGTCGGGCCATGCAGCTGCCCCGCGCTGAGGCAGTCCGCCAGCCGCTTCACCACGATGACGTCGGTCCGCGCCACCTCGACGCCGAAGATCTCGGTCTGGGCGCCGGTCGGCCGCAGCAGCGAGGAGGAATCGTCCTTGCTGGCGACGAAGATGGTGCGCGCGCCGGGCGTCTCGCCGATGGCGGCCTCGAACAGGTGAACGCGGCCATCGCCGTCGAGATGGCGGCGGAACAGTCTTGCCGGCGCCGACAGCGGTTCGAACGCGAAGATCGCGGCCTCCGGAAACAGTGCGCGCGCCAGCATGGCGAACTGGCCGCGGTTGGCGCCGACGTCCACGATGGTGCGGAACGCGAAGCGCTGCAGCGCGATGGTGTGCTCGATCGCCGGGGCGACGCCGTCGGCGAGCTGCGGCCACAGCCGCGGATGCAGGGCGCAATAGGCGCCCTTGCGCAGGGTCAGCCACTGCATGGCGCGATCTCCCGTATCTGTGCGTGATGCTCAGCCATAGACGCCCCGATAGCGTTGCTCGGTCGCCGTCCGGTCGAAGGTCCTGCGCGCATAGGCGATGGCGCCGCGGCTCCACTCCACCCATTCCGCGCCCATGGCGTGGATCGCCTCCAGCCGCGCCACGAAGCCGTCGAGGTCGGTCAGCGGCAGCGCCCAGCCGGCGCGCGCGGCCTCGACGTCGGTCCATGGGCTGCGGTCGCTGATCAGCACCGGCAAGCCGAGATGCAGCGCCTCGACGATGGCGTGGCCGAAATTCTCGCCGAGCGTCGGGTGCAGCAGCACGTCGTGCTGCGGCAGTGCGCGGGCGAGGTCGGCCGGCTCGACACGCCCCTCGAAGCGGATCGTGCCGAGGCCGACGCCCTGGCGCATCAGATCCTCGCAGCGCGCGAGGTAGTCGGCATCCGCGGCTTCGCCGAACACGCGCAGCGTGGCGGGCACGCGCAGCGCCTGGATCATGGCGATGGCGGCGGCAAGGTTCTTCTGCTCGGTGATGCGGCCGACGAAAGCGATGTTCAGGCGGCCCGCCGGCTTCTCCGCCCGACCGGCCGTGACGGGCAGTGCGGCGACGAACTGCGACACCACGGCGATCTGCTGCGGCCGGACGTGGTTGCGGGCGATGTCACGGGCCTCCCCGGGAGAGCCGGCAAGGTGCACCACCCGGCGATAGAGCCCAAGCAGGTCGGCGGCGCGGCAGAACAGCGTCTTGCGCAGGCTGCGCGTGCCCATGATCACGTCCATGAAGATGCCGTGCGGCGTGTGGCAGAGCCGGCTGTGGCGCGCGAAGCCGAGGCGGCACAGCGCCAGCGCCGGGATCGCCAGCAGCGGGTCAAACGCGCAGTGGATGTCGACCACGTCGAAATCCTCGTTGAGGCGGCGGGCCAGCAGCCGCCATGCGGGCAGGCCGCGCGGCACATACTCGACCACCGCATGGCGCAGCACCTCGCGGTGATGCGGAGCGGCGAACAGCGCGGCGCCGGTCGCGAAGTCGTGATTCAGGGTGAGGATGTGGAAGTCATAGTCATTGCCCAGCGCCTCGACCAGGTTGCGGATCGCCGTCGCCGGTCCGAGATGGGACCGCGACGGAAAGTACGATCGGTAGACGATCAGCACGCGTTTTCTGGCCATCGTTTCGCTCACCTCGTCCCGCGCTGTGCCGTCACGGCCGAACAGTCGGCCGCACCGTGTCGTCCGGCAGCGCGCCGGGCACCCGTGCGCGCTGGCGCTCGCTCAGCACGTCGCGGAACACGGCTTCGAACCGCGTCGCCACCATCTCGATGTCGAAGGTCGCTTCCGCGTGCCGCCGCGCGTTGCGGCCGGCCTCGGTGCGCAGTGCCGGATTGTCCAGGAACAAGCGGACGGCATGGACGAGCGCGGCGCGGTCGCCTGCATCCACCACGCGGCCCGCATCGAAGCCCCTGACGATCCGCGCGGCGAGGTTCTCCGACGGTGCCGACAGCACGATGGCGCGCCCGGCGCAGAGATAGCTGAGGATCTTCGACGGCACCGAGAACACGCCGGCATCGGGTTCGAGGATCGCGACCGTCACATCGGCACTGCCGAGCACGTCCGGAAAATCCTCGAACGGCTGGAACGGCAGCACGCGGACATTGGCGAGGCCGAGCTGGGCGCACTGGCTGGCGAGCCAGTCGGCATAAGGTCCCTCGGATACCACCATCATCATGGC
Organism: Bradyrhizobium sp. 2TAF24; assembly: GCF_052115025.1. Lineage (NCBI taxonomy): Bacteria > Pseudomonadati > Pseudomonadota > Alphaproteobacteria > Hyphomicrobiales > Nitrobacteraceae > Bradyrhizobium > Bradyrhizobium sp. 2TAF24. The sequence goes on from NZ_JBFRFW010000007.1 coordinate 279,291, forward strand.
GGTGGCGTCGCTCTGCAGGCTCAGCGCCAGGTCGAGCAACTGGTGCGGGTCGTGCTTGAGGCCGATGGTGCCGCTGTACAGCACGACGATCTTGTCGGCGAGGCCGTGGCGGCGCGCCCAATCGTTGTCCTTCGGGCGCAGCGGCAGCTCCCGGATCGGCGCCCAGTTCTCGATGACATGGATGCGCTCCGCCGGAAGCTGCAGCTCATGGCGGATGGTATCGACAAAATCGCGGCTGATGACGACGATGGCGTCGCTGGCGCGCAGCGCGTTGCGCTCCACCCGGCGATAATGCGCGCCGACCAGCCGGCCCGGCAGGCCGAACTTGCGGCTGAGGATGCGCGCGATCGCCGCCGAGTAGATGTCCTGCTGCCAGAACACGAAGCGGCTGCCGGCACGGCGGGCGCTGCGACCGATCTCGGCCACGCAGTCGAGCGGGCAGTTGCCGGCCAGCACGACGTCGGCGCCGAACGCCGTGATCGCCGCGGCGAAGGCGCGGCCGATGCGCACCTCCTGGAAGCGCCGCCGCACGAACGAGTATTTGTAGAACGGCACGCCGAGCGAGATCGGCTGGATCGAGAAGTTGTCCGGATCTTCGGCCGTCCGGCTCAGCGTGCCGTGCGGGCTCTGGAACTCGGAGAAGTGGAAGTGCCGCACTTCATGGCCGCGCGCTGCGAGCGCGCGCGACAGCTGCACGGCAAAGGCATGACCGGAATAGTCGACAACAGCAATACGCATGACGCCACCTGAACAACGACGCGCGTTAACCCGCGTTTGTGTAAGTCTTCATGGAGAACACCGTGAGAAAAAGAATCCTCAGGTCGAACCACAGCGACCAATGGTCGATGTAGTAGAGGTCGCACTCGATGCGCCGGATCATCTTGTCCAGCGTGTCGGTTTCGCCGCGATAGCCATTGACCTGAGCCCAGCCGGTCAACCCCGGCTTGACGTTGTGCCGTCGCGAGAACAGCTTGATCTCCGGGATGAACATCTCGTTGTGGGACACCGCGTGCGGCCGCGGGCCGACCAGCGACATCTCGCCGCGCAGGATGTTGAAGAGTTGCGGCAGCTCGTCGATGCTGGTGCGGCGCAGCCAGCGTCCGACCCGGGTGATGCGCGGATCGTCGCGCGTCGCCTGCCGGAACACGGCGTCGCGCGACACCTGCATCGAGCGGAATTTGAGCACGCGGATCGGCTGGTTGTTGTAGCCGTGGCGCTCCTGGGCGAACAGCACCGGGCCGTCGGAATCGAGCTTGATGGCGATGGCGGCCGCGAGCATCACGGGCCACAGCAGCAGCACGGCGAGTGCCGACACCGCGAGGTCGAAACCGCGCTTCACCGCGAGCGCGGTGGCCGACAGCGGTGCTTTCTCGAGGCTGTAGGCGACGACGCCCGCGATCTCGGCGAGATGGGCGCGCGCCCACACGCTCAGCGTGCGGCGCGGAATGACGTAGATCGCCGCTGGAATCTCCCGGAACGAAGTGGTGATGACCGACAGCTCGCTGTCGCGCGTCTCGTCCGCAAGCAGGATGACATCGTCGGCCTGCAGCGTCCGGCATTGATCGACCAGCGCCGAGGCGATGGTTTCGGCAGTGATGCACGGGCGGCCGCTGCGGTCGCGCGGCGGAATCTGGCAGTGGATGATCTGCACGCCGGCGCCGGTGAAGCGCAACAGGCGGCTATAGTCCGGGAAATGGACCTGGCGGCCGATCAGCACGATGCGGCGGCCGTGGATCGTGCCATCGGCGACGGCGGCCTTGAAGCGGCGATGGGCGATGGCGCGATAGGCCAGGATCACGCCGCAGCAGATCGTCAGCTGCGCCAGCAGCGCCTCGCGTGAATAGGCCTGCGGAAACTGTCCGAGGAACAGCAGCGAGGCCAGCAGTACGAAGGTGAGCAGCACGGACGCGAGCCCGCTCCAGAGATAGCGATGCGGCGTCGGCTGCTGGATCAGGTTGAACTGGTGAAACGCCGCCGCGATCGCGATCTCGCTGAGACCGACGAACATCGCGGCGATCACGTACAGGGCGGCGAGCCCGGAGGGACGATGCAGCGAGGCATGATAGGCGGCCGTCGCGAGAGCGCCTGCGGTGATCGCAAGACTTTCGAACAGCGCGATGGTGACGTAGGCCGCGGTCAGCGTCGGTACGTAGAAACGCTGGAGAACGTAGGTACCGGTCGGCCGCGGCTTCGGCGCGACGGCGGGTGCGCGATCCACCCAATCATCCGTTTGCCTGAACAGCGACATCGCGCGAGCGAGCTCCGATCCGATCCGATGCAGCCGCTCTACACGCTCGTTTACGGAAAACTAAGCATTTTAGAAAAACGCGATTAATTCCTACGGGATTCCACTTGAAACGACGGACGAAGCTACCATTCAGGCCTGTTCCGGACGCTACGGCAATGCATGTTCCGCAATGACGCGAACAGTCCGCGGATGTCGGTTGTTCGAATGCCGTGAAATCACGCCGCGGCCCGATGCTGCGTGCGTCGTCACGCGGCCGTGAAGCCTGCGATGGCGGATGGACGCGCTGTCAGATGCGCATTCGATCGCGGTCAATGCGCGGCGATTGTTGATCTGGCTCAATTCGCCGTGCGGAAGATGGCGGTGAGATGCAGTACCGCATCAGTCATGCATCGCAGCGGCGCGACGTTGCCGCGGCGATCATTTGGAGCCGCACCACGATGTCCACCATTGCCGCGTTTGCATGGGCGCTCGCGATTCCCGCTTGCCTGCTGGGGGCGCTCGCGAGTCATCATCCGGTGCGCCGTGCCGTCCCTGTGACGGTGCGGCAGCGCTCGCGCCGCCGCTGACGCCGCATGGCGCGGCCCGGTGTCGGGATGCGACCGCGCGATGCGGGCGCGATGAGCATGACCTGACGTCGCGGCCGCGCCGGCGCAGCGCGGATTGATCGATATCAAATCCGGGCGCGGTGCGGGGCGCTAGATTGCCGGCCGGGATCGGGAGACCGCCATGCGTCGCGCAATTGTCGTCGGCTCGATAGCCCTGGCCATGCTCGCTGCGGTGCTGTTCATCCCGGAGCGGGCCTCGCCTCAGTCGTTCGAGCAGCCGCTGTCCCGCAGCCACTACATTCCGCGGCTCGGCGACCTCATGGGCGTCATGCAGCTGCGTCATTTCAAGCTGTGGTTTGCCGGCAGGCTCGGCAACTGGGCGTTGGCGTCCTATGAGCTCACCCAGATGCGGGCGAGCTTCGACGACGTGGTGACGCTGTATCCGGGAGTCCCGGTCGCCGACATGACGATGATGGCCGAACCGATCGGCTGGATCGGGGACGCGATCAGGAAGAAGGATGTCGAGGCCTTCACGTCGGCGTTCGAGGGCATGACGGCGTCGTGCAACTCCTGTCACCACTCGATCGGGCGCAGCTTCGTCGTCATTCAGGTGCCGACATCGTCGCCGTTCAGCAATCAGTCGTTTGCGCCCGGTAAACCGTAGCGACAGCAGCCGCGACGGCGTTGTGCGCTTCGCTCACTCGGCAAACACCAGGCTCCTGCTCTCCAGCCGCGGCATCAGCTGCTTCTGTGCGATCTTCAGGGCTGGAATATCAATGGCGAATTTCACATTGTCGAATTCGTAGGGGATCTGCTTGCCGGTCAGGTAGGGGCTGATCTTCTTGTTGACGGCCGTATCCCAGGTCGCGAAGGCGAGCGCGCCGGTCAGCGCCAGCGAGCATTTGATCAGCAGGTCGGGGTTGCGCGCGAAGATGATGTCGAGCGGCGACTTGTCGAGATCGAAGTGGAGCGTGGTCTTGTCGAGTGCGAGCGTCAGCTTGAGCCGGTCCGCGTCCGGTGCGGCGGTGATGGTCGCGCCGGCGGCGTCCTTGACCGAGGTGCTGACGTCGGCTTTGAACACCTTGTCGAAGCCGGCGACACAGCTGAGCGCCTCGGCGCCGGGAAGCCCGAGCGCCGGAAGTGCCTGGAGCGCAAGGCTCGGGTCGAAGTCGATATGCGCGGTCATCGCGGCCTTGCCGGAGGCGTCGACCGCGAAGGTGGCGCGCTTGAGGTCCGGCTCGATGTGGCCGGTGACGCAGCCATTGACCGCGCCCTTGGCATCGGCGCCGCCCTTGACCTTGGCGAGCGGATTCTTGGCGAAGTAGTCGAGTGCCGCGGTGCGCGCGGTGCAGCCGGCGACGCCGATGGTGTCGAGGCCGAGGCATTGCGGCGCCGTCAGCACGTCGGCCGCCCTGCACAGTGCCGGCGCGGTGCGGTTGATTTCGCGCAGCGCGTCGCAGACCGGGCCGCCGACGGCTTCCACGATGGTTTCCTCCGCCTTGTCGACGGCCGTCTGGAATTTGGTGCAGGTGCGCTCGATCCGCTCGCGCACGGATTTGATCGCGCAGCCGGCCCATGCAGCGGCGCTGCACAGCTCGGCTTTGCAGGCCACATCCAGGTAGGGCACCTGATGGGTCACGGCCGGGATCGTTCGCACCCGGTCCTTGCACTGCTCCTTGGAGTCGCAGATCGACTTCTTGGCGCAGGCCTCGATGTCGCGGGTGCAGTTGAAGGTCGCCGGCGGCGTGCCGAGGGTGATGGCCTCGTCGAACGGCTTGAAAGTCTCGTCGAGCTGGACGGTGCCGCACATCGGCTCGGCCAGCGCCGTGTTCAGCGTCGCGGCGACGTAGGACAGGCTCATGGCGATGCGGGCGACGGCCTGGCTGCCCGGGGTGATGCCGAAGATCTGATCGGTCCGGCCGAGCATCTCCTGCCTGAAGGTCTGATAGGCGGCATCGACGGCCGCAGCATCGCCGCTCGGTGTCGCCGGCCGTTGCAGCACGATGCCCTCGTCGAGCATATCCTCGGTTCTGGTGTTGTTGTGGAGCGCCGCCAGCAGCCGCAGCGCCTGCGGCTCGATCAGCAGCGCGGTGCCCCGCAGATGCGGGCTCCAGTACAGCGCCTTGCTGTCCGGCTTGAACTTGCCCTTGGTGATGAGCCTGGTCACGTCGGTGTCGAGCAGCGGGCCGAAATTCAGCTGGTACCTGATCGGATTCACCTTGTCGTCGAGCGCGGCGTTGAGGATCGGCAGGGCGTCGGCGACGAGGTCGTTCAGCACCCCGGCGATGTTGCTGGCCAGCGGATCGAGAAAACCGGTGTGAACGGAATGGATGACGAGGCTCGACACCGCCGCGTTCACGACAATGGTGTTGCCGTCGATGTCGGGCGCGGCCAGCCCGATCGCGGTGGCCTTGACCGAGCGGTTGCCACGGGCGACCTCGAAGGCGAGGTCGATCTTCACGGCCTGCGGCTGCAGCGCCACGGCGGCGTCCGACACGGTGATGCGCAGGTCGTCCTTGGCGGGCAGCGGCTTGCCGCGCAGCTTGGCGACCTGCTCGCTGGCGGCCTGGACGATCAGCGCGGCCGGCAGCTCGACGAACATGTCGGCATTGGCGCCGATGTCCCGCAGATTGCGCTGGTTGGCTGCGACGGAGCGGCCCTCGACCTCGTTGGTCAGGCCGGATGGCCATTTGGCCTGGATGGTCGCCTTGAGGCGATGCTCGGCGAAGGTCAGAGCGGCAATGCCGCCGGCGACCATGGCCGCGACCACGACGATGGCAACAAGCGCCAGCCTGGACGGTGAGAAGCCCATGCCCCAGTCCTCCCGCATCCCGCGGCGAAATGTCCGAGGTCGGAGCTGGATCGTCAAGATATCTTGCAGCGGCTTGCAGCATCGCATCCCGGTGCGCGCCGCAGGGCATTGGTCTTGCTGGGGTTTTGGCCTTGCCGCAGACGGCCGGGTGCTGCATACAGACGGTTCGCGCCATGTCCTTCCGGGCATCGCGCGCCACTGACCCGGTGCATTGCCATGCTGCCCCACTCCGTGCTCGACACCACAGGCCTTTCCGTCAGGGAGGCGACGGCGGCCTGGCAGGAGAGCATCGGGGTGATGTTCGACACCCGATTGCGCCATGCGCCGGACAACGGCTTTCGTGCCGAAGTCGAGGGCTTTCAGTTCGGCGAGCTGCTGCTGGGGAGTTGCCGCACGGCCGCGCAGACGTTCGACCGCTCGCCGCGCCGGATCAGCCGTGACAATCTCGATCACGTGCTGCTGCAGTTCTATACCGAGGGCAGCTGCGGCCGCCGCGATGGCGGGCTCGACGAGCGCACGCAGCCTGGCGATCTCTGGATCTCTGACCTCGCGCAGCCGCAGGCCGTCGCCGCCACGGACTTCCGCAATCTCAACCTGGTGGTGCCGCGGCGGCTGCTGACGCCGCTGCTCAATGCGCCGGACGAGCACAACATGCGCGTGCTGTCCGGAGCGAGCCCGCTGGTCCGGCTGCTGTACAGCCATCTGCAGGCACTGTTCCAGAGCGGATCGCAGCTCACCCTGCAGGATGCCGACGCGTTGCTGCAGCCGACGCTGCAGCTGGCGGCCGCTGCGATCAACGGCAATGCACGCGAAGAAAGCCGGCAGGGCGTGGTGTCGTCGCTGTTCGGCGCCATCGCCCGCCATATCGAGCTGCATATTGCCGATCCCGCGCTGTCGGTCGACAGCGTCGCGGCGGTATTCGGGATTTCGCGGCGCAAGCTCTACTACCTGTTCGAGCCGTGGGACGGTTTCGCCAGCTATGTGCAGAAGCAGCGGCTGCAGGCCTGCCGTCGCGCGCTGGCCGATCCGGCGCAGCGCCATCGCACTGTCGCGGAGATTGCGGAGGCCCATGGCTTCACCCATCCCAAGAGCTTCAGCCGCGCCTTCCGCCGCCACATCGGCATGACCGCCCGCGAAGTGCGCAGCCTCGCCTCCGAAGGCGACAATCTCTCCGCGCCCTGGATGGCGACGGAAGAGTGGTGGTCCTGGATCCGGCAGCTGCGATAGCTCGTCGCACTGGCGGCCGCGAGCCGCCCGACAATCCGTCGGATCCTCAGCGCCCGCGCGCGGGACATGTTCGAACGCAGCGGGCACCGCTTCGCGCGAAGGAACGCGTCAAGACAGGAAGCGCGACGCGTTCGCGAAGCCGTCGAAAGCGAACGCGCTCCAAACCTTGCAGGATTCGTTACCGATTTTGCAGAACCGGCAACATTTCGTTGTGTCGGGCTGACAACGCGTGAACCCGGCAGCCGGCGTTGATATCGAGAGACAGGGATCAACGCGCCGGTCGGTCCTGGAGGTCGTCAGCCCTCCCGACCTGCATCGGCCAGACAAGAAACATTGGTGGCTGCGACACGCGGGGCCGACACGGTCGTCCGCGCGTTGGTGGCCGCCCTGGCGTCGAGACGTCGGCATGACGATGGAGTGCAGGAATATGGCTTCGATGACGAGCAGCGGTCGCCACGCTTCGCTGATGATGGTGGTGGTGGTCGGCCTGCTCTCGGGGGCCCATCCCGCCGGAGCCGGCGATGCACAGTGGCTCGCCAATCCGGCAACGGGCAACTTCAACGACCCAGCCAACTGGCAGGGCGGCGCTCCGCCCACGGGCACCGCGACCTTTGCGGCCTCGACCCAGACCAATGTCTCGGTCACGCCGGGCGACATGCTCGCCATCGGCGGTATCACGCTTGCGCCGAACGCTCCAGCCTACAGCTTCAGTCAGTGGTCCGGCAGGCTGACGCTCGGCGGCTCCGGCGTCACCGTGAATGGCGGCAGCGCGACCTTCAATCTGACGGGGAGCGCGATGTTGGGCTTCACGGCCAGCAGCTCCGCCGGCAATGCCAACTACGTCGTGGGCGGCGCGACCGCGGGGCTGGTTTTCGCGGATGGCAGCTCGGCCGGCAATGCGTCGATCACCAGCAACGGCGGCCTGGTGGCATGGAACAATTCTTCGACCGCAGGCAACGCCACCGTCGTCAACAATGGCGGCACCGTCGGTTGGCAGGACTCCGCGACCGCCGGCAATGCCACCGTGATCAACAACAGCGGCGCGACCCTGTTCCTCGTCAACGCGACTGCCGGTCAAGCGCGGCTTGTTGCGAATGGCGGCAAGTTCGACTTCTCGTTCGACTCGGGTCCGCAAAATGACAATAAATTCACGGCCGGTTCGATCGAGGGCGCCGGGCGTTTTATTCTTGGCGGCGGCGAGCTCACCGTGGGCGGCAACAACCTCAGCACGACGGTCAGCGGCGCGATCACCGACTGCAGCGTGAACGATAGCTGCGCCCGGTTGTCGTCCGGCGGCAGCCTGGTCAAGGTCGGCACGGGGACGCTGACGTTGACCGGCACGAACACCTATACCGGCGGCACGACGATCAACGGCGGCACGCTCGCGGTGGCCAGCGATGCCAGCCTCGGGGGCGCTGCCGGTAACCTGACGCTGGGCGGTGGCACGCTACGCTTCCTCAACGGCTTTACCACGAATCGCCGGATCACCCTCAATGCCGATAACGGTACCTTCGATACCAACGGCAACGATGCCACGCTGCAGGGGTCGATCGGCGGCACCGGCGCCCTTATCAAGACCGGCGCCGGCACGCTCACCATCACCAACGAAAACTATTATGGCGGCGGTACCATCATCAACGCGGGCGCGTTGGCGATCCGCAACGACATCAATCTCGGCATGGGTGGCGGCCCCATGGACGGCGGCGTGGTGTTCAATGGCGGCACGCTGCGCTTCCTGCAGGGCGTGTCGACCAGCCGCGCGATGACCTTCAATGCGGCGGGCGGCACCATCGATACCATGGGGTACGTCGCTTCGCTGCGCGGCCCGCTCAGCGGCGACGGCGGCCTGACCAAGGTCGGCAATGGCGTTCTGGTCCTGCGAGGCATCAGCAGCTATCTCGGGCCGACCAATGTCAACGCCGGCATCCTGGTCGGCGGACGTGCCAATGTGCTGTCCGCCGCGAGCACCTTCACGGTCGCCGCCGGCGCCACGCTCGACATTGGCGGCTCCATCCAGACCATCGGCGGCCTCGCCGGCGCAGGTCTCGTGCGCAACTCCGGCGAGCCGGCCGCCACCCTCACGCTCGGCGCCAACGGCACGAGCACGGTGTTCTCGGGTGTGATCGCCGACGGCCTCGCGCAGCTCTCGCTGGTCAAGACCGGCGCCGGCACGCTGGTGCTGAACGGGCAGAACACCTTCACGGGGCCGACCACGATCCTGGCCGGCAAGCTGGTGGTCGGCGACGACAGCCACCCCGCCGCGAGCCTCGCCAGCACCGTGACCGTCGGCGCCGGCGTGCTCGGCGGCATCGGCACCGTGGGCGGCGTCACAGTCGGCAGCGGTGCGCATGTCGCGCCCGGCAATTCCATCGGCACGCTCAACGTCGCCGGCAATGTCGGCTTCGCCGCCGGCTCGTTCTACGATGTCGAGATCAACGCGAGCGGCCAGAGCGACAGGATCGCGGCCACCGGCACGGCGCAGCTGTCCGGCGGCACGGTGACGGTGAGCGCAAGCCCCGGTTTTTACCGGACCGGTACACGCTACACGGTGCTCACTGCCAATGGCGGGGTGACTGGAACGTTTGCGTCGCTGGCGCAGAGCTTCCCGTTCATGCAGCTCGCGCTGAGTTACGATCCCAGCAACGTCTATCTCGATGTCACGCGCGGTCAGGCGTCGTTCCCGTCGGTGGCGATCACGCCGAACCAGGTGGCGGCGGCAGCGGCGACCGGGGCGTTGGGCAGCGGCACGCTGTATGACGCAGTGGTGCAGCAGCCGAGCGCGGCGAGCGCCCGCCAGGCGTTCGACCTCCTCTCCGGCGAGGCGCTGGCGTCGGCGAAATCCGTCATGATCGAGGACAGTCGCTTCGTTCGCGAGGCCGCCCTCGATCGTCTCCGCGCCGCCTTCGACGGCGTCGGCGCCGCGGGCAGCCCGGCGATCGCCTTTGCCTCCAGCGATCCCGGTCTGCCCGCGCCCGCTGCGGAGCGCTTCTCGCTGTGGGCGCGCGGCTTCGGCGTCTGGGGCTCGTCTTCGGGCAATGGCAACGCCGCCGGCCTGTCGCGCGATGTCGGCGGTCTGTTCGCCGGCGGCGACGCGCGTGTCGCGGACACCTGGCGTCTCGGCATGCTCGGCGGCTACAGCCGCACCAGCTTCCGGATCGGCGACCGCAACTCGTCGGGGGCGAGCGACAACTATCACGTCGGCGCCTATGCCGGCACGCAGTGGGGAAGCCTCGCCTTCCGCTCCGGCGCCGCGTTCACCTGGCATGACATCGCCACCAGCCGCTCGGTGATCTTCCCCGGATTCGCCGATGCGTTGAAAGGCAGCCAGCAGGCGCGCACGGCGCAGGTGTTCGGCGAACTCGGCTATCGCATTGACGCGGGCCGCCGCACGGCGCTCGAGCCGTTCGCCAACCTCGCCTATGTCAACCTGTCGACGGATGGCTTCACCGAACGCGGTGGCGCGGCGGCGCTCGTGGTCAACGGCGACAGCACCGGCGTCACCTTTACAACGCTCGGCCTGCGGGCGGAACACGGGTTCTCGTTCCCCAGCGGTCCGCACATGACGGGGCGCGCCAGCCTCGGCTGGCGTCACGCGTTCGGCGACATCACGCCGCTTGCGACCGTCGCGTTCGCAGGTGGATCGCCATTCGGCGTTGCCGGTCTGCCGATCGGACGGGATGTTGCGGTCGCCGGCGCGGGCCTCGACGTCAAGCTGACTGAAACGACGCTTTTCAGCATCGCCTACGACGGCCAGTTCGACGCCCGCCTGTCGGATCAGTCGGTGAAGGGCAATCTCAGCGTCCGGTTCTGAGCGCGGCGTATCAGTCGAGCGTCTTGAGCAGCAGGTTGGCGGTGGCATGGGCGTCGCCGCTGCCGTTGAGCGCGGCGGCGACAAAGGCTTGCCGGCGCGGATCATAAGCGACGACCGCGCGCACGCCGGCACCGCCGCCGCTGTGGCCGATCCAGAACAGCCGCTGCGGCGTGTCGGGGCGGTCATAGACCATGACGCCGAGGCCGTAGAACATGCCGGGGTCGAACATCGGATAGAGCCGCGCCAGCATCAGGCGGCGGCTCGCTGGTTTCAGCAGCTCGCCGTCGAGTGCGGCCTGCTCGAAACGGACCATGTCGGCGGGGGACGCGACGAGGGCACCGGCCGCGCCGGGCACGGCGATGTCGAGCCCGTCCTCGCCGTCGAGCGCCACCGGCAGCGCGACGTCGTCGGTCGGGCCGTCCGGTTGCGCCACCCGCATGTCCTTCAGTCCGAGACGGCGGATGATGCGCGCCTCGATCGCCTGGGGCCACGGCCGGCCGTCGGCCTTGGTGATGATCCGGCCCAGCAGGTCATAGCCGGAGTTGGAATACCGCCAGTTCTCGCCCGGACAGAACAGCAGGCCGCGGCGCTGCAGGATCGCCATCTCCTCCGCTTCGGTCATGCGCCCGCCCTTGCGGCGTACGGCGTCGTCCTCGTTGGCGCTATAGAGGCCGCTGGTGTGGGCCAACAGCTGCTCGATGGTGATGAGCTCGCCGTTCGGCACGCCGTCGGTCCAGCGCGACACCGGATCGGACAGGCGCAATTTGCCTTCCTCGGCGAGCTGCAGCACCGTGATGGCGATCGCCTGCTTGCCTGCGCTCGCCCAGAAGAACAGCGGCTTGTCGGTGCCGCGGCGGCCGGTCCACAGGCCCTTGCCCGGCAGCGCCACCGCCGCAGTCATCGATTGCGCCTTCGTCGCCTTGAGCGCGGTGTCGAGCGCGCCGTCCAGCTTGTCGGTCAGCGCCGCCGGAAGCTGGCCCGTGAGCGAGGTCCGCTGGGGCAGCTGCCCTGCGGTGGGCGCGGCCCGCAACGGCTGGCCGGCATAGGGCTTGGCCGCCGTGCACACCGCCGAGGCCTCGGGCGATGTCGCCTGGGTCGACGCCAACAGCACGTCCGAGGTCTTGCAGCCGGCGAGGGCGAGGCCAAGGATGGCGCCGGTCATTCCCGTCGCCCAGCATCGCCGGAGCGGTCGGCTCACAGTGGCGAATGGTCGCGATGGCGCACATGCTGGCGAAGACGGGGGCGGCATGGAGGTCTCCTGGGCGTCGCCGCCCGGTGCGCGGCGGGAGGACCATCCACGGCATAGATGACGTCAGCCTTGCAGAATGCCTGAGACGCGGCAGAAGAATTGGCTGGCGTTCGGCAGGCAAGCGGTTCAGGACGGCTTGCTTCGGCCAGTGGCCTGATGTGCGGGCATGCCTAACCGTTGTCGTGGTTACCTGCGGGCGCGCGGCAGCATGCGCTCTAGCGTGCCGTCACGGAAGACGACGTGATGGACGATCGCTGCGGTCATATGAAACAGCGCGAGGATGACCAGCGCGTTGGCCAGCACTTCATGCACCTCCTTCACGAGGTGGGCCGTCGCCTTGTCGGGCACGAAGGGCGAGGGAATCTGGAATAGCCCGAACACCGGCAGGTCGTGGCCCCGCATGAACTGCAGCACAATGCCCGCGACGGGAACGGCGACAAGCAGCCCATAGAGGCAATAATGCATGACACGTGCGGCGGGATCGGTCCATTCGATCAGCCACGTGCCGAGCCGGGTTGGTTCACTCTGTGGCGGCTGGCTTGCCACACGCCAGGGAATTCGAACGCAGGCGACGGCAAGAATGAGCAGTCCGGCAGACATGTGAACGATCCAGGCCTGCGTCTGAACGCTGTCCGGAAGATCGTCGCCCCATGTTCCAAGGATCCACACTGCAGCCACAAGAACGACAGTAATCCAGTGCAGCAGCTTGGGGAGCGGAGCGTAACCCGTATCGTCGTTGATCGGGAGAGATCTCATGAGCCGTCCTTTTGGACAGGCTAGCTGCGCGAGCTGAAATCCGTGTTGATGTGGGTCAAAGTCGGCTGGATATCAGGTAAGCGGGGGCGGTCGTCGATTGGACACCATCGCGGATGCCGCCGCGGCCTGTGTCGCAGTTGTGATCCGCCGGGCCTTTTCAAGGCGGTCGGGATGTGAGACGGGTGCAACCATGCGCGTTCGCCGATGGCTCAGATTTCTTCTCGCCGCTCTTGTGACGGCGGGGCTGACGATTGCGCCGCTGGCTTTGCCGGCGGTGGCGAAATCGCTGTCGCCGGCCGGGGGATCGCCAGCCGTCATGGCCCCGATGACGGACATGTCCGATATGGATATGGCCGATATGCCGTGCTGCCCGGACAAGCAGAAGAGCGATGACTGCCGGGATTGTCCGTTGATGGCGATGTGCATGCTGAAAGTGCTGCAGACCGGTCCGATCGTGACGGCCGGCCAGCACGAACCGAACGTTCGTGAACAGCTTCACCCGCGTGATGACCTTATGGCCGAAGGTTTGACCCGGCCGCCGCCCGACCAGCCTCCTCGATTCCTGTCCTGACGCCGGCGCAGGTCGCCGGATTGCCGCCGCGCGGCTGCGTGGCGGGCAGCCCAACTGTGCGCATCGCGTGCAGTCCACAGGATCTGAGGAATCGACAACATGTTTGCGACGAAGCCGACGCGCCCCCGGAAGGCGGCGCTGATTACCCTTGTCACCACCACCGCTCTGACCCTCGCTGTGACGGTCGCCCGTGCGGATATCAGGGATTACGAATTCCAGCTGGTCGACCCGACCGTTCAACCCGGGCCGGATCGGATCGTCACCGTGCGCCTCGTCAACAAGGTGACCGGCAAGGCGGTGCCTGATGCGGTGATCTTTGCCACCCGGCTCGACATGGCGCCGGACGGCATGCAGGAGATGGCGACCAAGGTCACTCCGATGCCGGGGACGGAGCCGGGCACCTACCGCTTCAAGGCGACGTTCGGCATGGCCGGCCGCTGGCAGCTGTCGCTCGGCGCCAAGGTGCAGGGCGAGACCGGCTCGGTCGAGACCAGGCTCGTCATCCCGGCGCAGAAATGATGCGCGCCGTCAGGACCTCTGCCGCCGCCGCTGCGATGCTCGCAGCGGTGGCCGGCGGCTTCATTGCGGGGCGCTCCGGTGCGTCGCTGTCCGCAATGGAGATGGTGGCAACGGCTGCGGCCGAAACCGGCGGATCGCCCATCTATTACCAGGATCCGGACGGCCGTCCGTTCTATTCGCCGACGCCGAAGATGACGGCGGACGGTCGCGCCTGGCGCGCGGTGCCGGCCACTGCCGACGTCAGCTTCGAGGATGCCGATGCCGAGCCTGCGCCGCCGGCTCCGGCCGCCGGCGCCGGCGCCGGCGCGCCGCGCAAGATCAAATACTACCGCAATCCGATGGGGCTGGCGGACACCTCGCCGGTGCCGAAAAAGGATTCCATGGGGATGGACTATCTCCCCGTCTATGACGGCGAGGATCGCGACGACGGCTCGGTGATGCTGTCGCCGGGCAAGATCCAGCGCTCCGGGGTGAAGTCCGAGCCCGCGGCGCGCCGCGTCGTCCGCACGCCCGTGCATGCTCCGGGCACGATCCAGCTCGACGAGCGGCGGGTCTCGGTGATCGCGATGCGCGCCGAGAGCTGGGTGCAGAAGGTCGCTGACGTCACCACCGGCACGCACGTCCGCAAGGGCCAGCCGCTGATGGAGGTCTACAGTCCTGCGGTGGCCTCCGCTGCGGCGGAATACGTCGCCACGCTCAATTCCAGGCTCACCGGCGGCGAGGGGCCCTACGGGCGCGGCTCCAGGCAGCGTGTGATGAATCTCGATGTGCCGGAGTCGGCCATCGCGGCCATGGAAAAGAGCCGCAGCGTGCCGGTCGCCATCGAATGGTCGGCGCCGCGCGACGGCGTCGTGCTGGAGCGCAATGCGGTGGAGGGCATGCGGGCGCAGCCGGGCGACGTGCTGTTCCGCGTCGCCGACACCTCGGTGGTGTGGGCGATGATCGACGTCGCCGAACGTGATCTCGGGGCGATCGCCGTCGACCAGCGCGTGGCCATCCGTGCGCGCAGCTTTCCCGGCCGCACGTTCGACGGCAGCATTGCCGTCATCTATCCGCAGGTGAACCGTGACACCCGCACCGCACGGGTGCGGATCGAGCTCGCCAACCCCGGCGCAGCGCTGCTGCCGGACATGTATGTCGACGCCGACATCGATACCGGCCGTCCGGAGGCAGTGCTCGCCGTCCCCGAAAGCGCGGTGCTCGACACCGGCGTGCGGCAGGCGGTGCTGGTCGACAGGGGCGACGGCCGGTTCGAACCGCGCGCCGTCAAGCTCGGCGCGCGCGGCGACGGCTATGTCGAGGTGCGCGATGGCATCGCGGACGGCGAGGCTGTCGTCGTCACGGCGAACTTCCTGATCGATGCGGAAAGCAATCTGAAAGCCGCCCTGCAGGGTTTTGCGGCGGCTGACGCGCCATCGTCCGCAGGCCAGCCGAAGGAGGGGCGCCCATGATCGGTCGTCTGATCGCGTGGTCGTCGCGCAATCTGCTGCTGGTGCTGTTCGGCACCGGCTTTGCCGCCGCGGCCGGGTTCTATGCCCTGCTGCACCTGCCGCTCGATGCGCTTCCCGATCTGTCCGATACCCAGGTGATCGTCTACACCGAGTATCCGGGCCAGGCGCCGCAGGTCATCGAGGACCAGGTCACCTATCCGCTCACCACCGCGATGCTCACGGTGCCGCGCTCGAAGGTGGTGCGCGGCTTCTCGTTCTTCGGCGTGTCCTTCGTCTATGTCATCTTCGAGGATGGCACCGACATCTACTGGGCGCGGTCGCGGGTGCTCGAATTCCTCAACGGCGCCGCGCCGCGCCTGCCGGCCGGCGTCGCGCCGACCATCGGGCCGGACGCCACCGGCGTCGGCTGGGTCTACCAGTATGCGGTGATGTCGAAGGAGCTCAATCTCGCCGACACCCGCGCCATCCAGGACTGGAATCTGCGCTTTGCCCTCGCCAAGGCCGAAGGCGTCGCCGAGGTCGCGAGCGTCGGCGGCTTCGTGCGGCAGTACAACGTGATCCTCGATCCGCAGCGCATGCGTGATCTCGGCATCACCATGACGAAGATGCGTGACGCCATTCGCGCCAGCAATGCCGATGTCGGTGGCCGCACCGTCGAACTGTCCGAATTCGAGTATGTCATTCGCGGCAAGGGCTATCTCAGGGAGATCAACGACCTCGGCACGATCGTGCTCAAGACCAGCAATGGCACGCCGGTGCTGCTGCGTGACGTCGCGCGCCTCGAGCTCGGGCCGGACGAACGGCGCGGCATCACCGAGCTCAATGGCGAAGGCGAGGTCGCGAGCGGCATCGTGCTGCAGCGCTTCGGCATCAACGCGCTCGACGTCATCGACAGTGTCAAGAAGCGCTTCGCCGACATCGCCAGCAGCCTGCCGAGGTCGGTCGAGATCGTGCCGGTCTATGACCGTTCCAACCTGATCCATGCCGCGATCGCAACGCTGAAACGCACGCTGGTCGAGGAAAGCCTCATCGTCGCGCTGGTGTGTATCGTGTTTCTGTTGCATGTGCGCAGCGCACTGGTGGCGATCCTGATGCTTCCCGTCGGGGTGCTGATGGCGTTCGGGGCCATGAGGCTGCTTGGCATCGGCTCCAACATCATGAGCCTCGGCGGCATCGCCATCGCGATCGGCGCCATGGTGGATGCGGCGATCGTGATGATCGAGAACGCCCACAAGCATCTCGAGCGCGCCACGCCCGGCCGGTCGCGAACGGAGATCCTGATCGCGGCGGCCTCCGAGGTCGGGCCGGCGCTGTTCTTCAGCCTGCTGATCATCACCGTGTCGTTCATGCCGATCTTCACGCTGGAGTCCCAGGAAGGGCGGCTGTTCAGTCCGCTCGCCTTCACCAAGACCTTTGCGATGGCGGCCGCGGCCCTGCTGTCGGTGACGCTGGTGCCGGCGCTGATGGTGATCTTCGTGCGGGGCCGGATCGTTCCGGAACACAACAACCCGATCAATCGCTTGCTGATCTCGGTCTATCGCCCGGTCATCCGGGCCGTGCTGCGGGCCAAGACCGCGGTGATCGTGCTGGCGCTGGCGATTCTCGCAGCGTCTGCCTGGCCGGCGAGCCGGCTCGGCACCGAATTCATGCCGAACCTCGACGAGGGCACGCTGCTGTACATGCCGACCACGCTGCCCGGCATCTCGGTGACGAAGGCCGGCGAGCTGTTGCAGATGCAGGACCGCATCATCCGCTCGTTCCCGGAGGTTGCTTCGGTCTATGGCAAGGCCGGCCGCGCCGCGACCGCCACCGATCCGGCACCGTCGGAAATGTTCGAGACGGTGATCAATCTCAAGCCGAAGGCGCAGTGGCGGGTCGGCGTCACCATCGACACCCTCACCGCCGAAATGGACAGGGCGCTGCAGTTTCCCGGCGTTTCCAATGCCTGGACCATGCCGATCAAGGCGCGCATCGACATGTTGTCGACCGGCATCCGCACCCCCGTCGGTGTCAAGGTGATCGGCACCGACCTTGGTGCGATCGACAAGGTAGCGAAAGAGGTCGAGCAGGTACTGAAGGCCGTGCCGGGCACGTCGTCGGCCTATGCCGAGCGCGGCGTCGGTGGCTATTATCTCGATGTGGTCCCGGATCGCGCGGCGCTGGCGCGCTACGGCCTGATGGTGCAGGACGTGCAGGACGTCGTCGCCACCGCGCTCGGCGGCCAGGCCGTGACCACCACGGTGGAAGGCCGCCAGCGCTTCACGGTCAACATGCGCTACCCGCGCGGCCTGCGCAGCGATCCGCAGGCCATCGCCCGCGATTTGCTGGTGCCGATGTCCACCGGGGGCACGGTGCCGCTCGGCGAGGTTGCGTCGGTGACCCCGGCGCGCGGGCCGACCACCATCCGCACAGAGAACGGCCAGCTTGCCACCTATATTTATGTCGACATCAGAGACCGCGATCTCGGCAGCTATGTCACTGACGCGCAGCGGGCGGTGCAGGCACGCGTCGCGTTTCCGCCAGGCACTTATGTGATGTGGAGCGGCCAGTATGAATATCTCGCGCGCGCCGCGGCGCGGCTGAAGATCGTGGTGCCGGTGACGCTCGCGATCATCTTTGTGCTGCTGTACCTGAACTTCCGCACCGTCACCGAGACCTTGATCGTGATGCTGTCGCTGCCGTTTTCAATTGTCGGCGGCCTGTGGCTGATGTGGTGGCTCGGCTTCAACCTCTCGGTCGCCGTCGTGGTCGGCTTCATCGCGCTCGCCGGCGTGGCGGCGGAGACTGGCGTGGTGATGCTGATCTACCTCGATCACGCGCTCGCCGAGGCGCGGGCGCGGTGTGCGGCGCAGCAGCGGACGCTGACGCGCGATGATCTTCACGCTGCCATCATGGCGGGCGCGGTCGAGCGGGTGCGGCCGAAGATGATGACGGTGGTCGCCATCATGGCCGGATTGTTGCCGATCATGTGGAGCAGCGGCACGGGTTCGGAGATCATGCAGCGCATCGCGGTGCCGATGATCGGCGGCATGATGTCGTYGACATTGCTGACGCTGATCGTGATCCCGGTGGTCTTCGCGCTGGTCAAGGGGGGCGGGCTGCCGCAGCCTCGCCAGGGGGCGGATCCGCCAGCAGAACATGAGCCCGGCGGCGTCAGACGGATGAAAGTCGAGGAGCCGGCCTGACTGAGGAAACAACGCCCGGGGCGTTTGTTGCTGAACGTGTGATGGCCGGGGCTGTCCCGGCCATCCGAGCGGCCTTCAGTACGCCCCGATCAGGTCGGGCCGGAGCGTCCTGGAGCGGAGTGGGCAATGGTTCGCGAGACGAAGCGCGTCAGAACAAAACACGAGAGCGCGCTTGCGATTCCATCCAAAGGGAGCGCGCTTCTAGACGGCGTCCTTGGCGACCTTCAGCGGCGATGCCTTGACCGACTTGCTCGCCGGCTTGGCCGCGAATTCCATCGGCTCCTTGGTGAAGGGATTGATGCCGCTGCGCGCTTCGGTGGCGGGCTTGTGGACAACCGACATCTTCACGAAGCCGGGAATGACGAATTCACCCGCTTCATTCAGTTCCTTGTATCCGACGGTCGCCATGTACTCGATGACCGCTTTCACGTCTGCCTTGGAGAGCTGCGTGCCCTCTGCAATTGCGTCGATCAATTGAGTCTTCGTCATTTTAGCCATGTCTGAAGTCCTTGCGCGTAGCTCTGCCTGGAGCGCGCCCAAACCACGCAGCGCGCTTCTGATTCATGCGAATAGTCATGAGGTCGCCGGGCTTAAAACCTATCGAGGCCAAAAACGCAAGCGCCAGTTCGGGGCGGGTTCCCGGCCGCAGGCCCCGGGGCGGCATGCCTGGCGGGCTACATCGGGAGGTCGAACTGCGTCTCGATGTCGTCCGCGCGCTGCAGGGAGGAGAGCGAGATGCCGAGCAGGCGCACGGCTTTCGGCAGCGGCATCACCCCCCTCAGCAGTCCGATGGCTATCCGGTCGAGATCGTCGCGGCTGGATATGGCCGAATCCACCGAGCGGCTGCGTGACATGATTTCGAAATCGAGGAACTTGACCTTCAGCGTGACGGTGCGTCCCCTGCTGCCGGTGCTCTCGCAATGCCGCCAGACCTTGTCGACCAGGGGCTGCAGCGCGGTGGCCATGGCCTCGAACGCGGTCAGGTCCTCGAAGAACGTGTTCTCGGCACCCACCGACTTCCGGATGCGGTTGGTGCGGACGGGGCGGTCGTCGACGCCGCGGGAGATCCAGTAATAGTACGCGCCGGCCTTGCCGAAATGTGCCTCGAGGAAGTCGAGGGTCTGCTGGCGGATGTCGCGACCGGTCCGAATGCCGAGTGCGTTGAACCTGGCGGCGGTCGCGGGTCCGATGCCGTGGAATTTGCCGACGGGCAGGTCCTCGACGAAGGCTGCTCCCGCCTCCGGAGCGATCACGTACTGCCCGTTCGGCTTGCGGTGGTCGGACGCGAGCTTGGCCAGAAACTTGTTGTAGGAGATACCCGCCGACGCATTGAGGCCGGTCTCGGCCTTGATCCTGGCTCGGATCTGCAGCGCGATATCCCGGGCGAGAGGGATGTGCTGGAGATTGTCGGTGACGTCGAGGTAGGCCTCGTCCAGCGACAGCGGCTCGATCATGGGCGTGTGCTCGGCGAAGATTGCGCGGATCTGCTCGCTGATCGCCCTGTAGACCTCGAAGCGGGGCTTCACGAAGATGAGGTCCGGACATTGCCGTTTGGCGGTCACGGACGGCATCGCCGATCGAACGCCGAACCGGCGCGCTTCATAGCTTGCCGCGGCGACCACGCCGCGCTCGCGTGATCCGCCGACGGCGACGGGCTTGCCGCGAAGCTGCGGATTGTCGCGCTGCTCGACCGACGCGTAGAACGCATCCATGTCGATGTGGATGATCTTGCGCGGGCGAGACGCAGGGCTGTCGCCGGGGCCGTCCATTCGCAAACCCGCTCGTGATGGAAGCACGCTCCGTCCAGTGATGCCGACAGCATCCGGCGAACGTGATGCTTCTGCATCCGCGACGCCGCGTCGACCGCGGTCCGATGGACAAGCCGCAGAAGGCGGTCGCGGAGGATGGGGCTAGGGGACCAGCACCCGGGTGCGGCAACCGCGGTGCCGCGGCCTCACACGTCGACGCTGGCCACCAGCGCGTTGTCCTGGATGAAGTCGCGGCGCGGTTCGACGACGTCGCCCATCAGCTTGGTGAAGATGTCGTCGGCCTCGTCGACCTCCTTGATCTTGACCTGCAGCAGCGAGCGCACGTTGGTGTCGAGCGTCGTCTCCCACAGCTGGCCCGGGTTCATCTCGCCGAGACCTTTGTAGCGCTGCAGCGCCACGCCCTTGCGGCCGGCATCCGTCACCGCGTCGAACAGGCTGACCGGGCCGTAGACCGGCGTTTCGCTGTCCTTGCGGCGCAGCGTGCCGGGGCGCGGATAGGCCTCCTGCAGGCGGCCGGCATACTCGTCGAGCTTGCGGGCGTCCGCCGAGCCGAGCAGCGCGGCATCCAGCACCGCGACTTCCTTGACGCCGCGCACGGTGCGCTCGAAGTGGAAGCCTTCGCCCTCGACATAGTGGCCGACCCAGCCGCGCTCGACCTCTTCGGCGAGCGTGTCGAGGCGCTTGGAAATGTAATCGGCAGCAGCCTCCGCGGTCTGCGGATCTGCGGTCATGCTCGGGTTGAGCACGCCGGCGATCGCCGCCTGCTCGACCACGGCGCGGTTGTAGCGGCTGTGCAGGCCATGCAGCGTGCTGCGGATGACGCGGGCGTCCTCCACCATGGCCAGCAGGTCCTTGCCCGCGCGCTCCTCGCCGGTCGACAGCCGCAGCACGCAGTCGTCGAGGCCGGTGCCGATCAGGTAGTCTTCCAGCGCGCGCTCGTCCTTGAGGTACTGCTCGGACCTGCCGCGCGTCACCTTGTAGAGCGGCGGCTGGGCGATATAGAGGTTGCCGGCCTCGATCAGCTGCGGCATCTGCCGGAAGAAGAACGTCAGCAGCAGCGTGCGGATATGGGCGCCGTCGACGTCGGCGTCCGTCATGATGATGATCTTGTGGTAGCGCAGCTTGCTGAGGTCGAAGTCCTCGCGACCAATGCCGGTGCCGAGCGCGGTGATCAGCGTGCCGACCTGCTCCGACGACAGCATCTTGTCGAAGCGCGCGCGTTCGACGTTGAGGATCTTGCCGCGCAGCGGCAGCACCGCCTGGAATTCGCGGTTGCGGCCCTGCTTGGCGGAGCCGCCTGCCGAGTCGCCCTCGACGATGAACAGTTCGGACTTCGCCGGGTCGCGCTCCTGGCAGTCGGCGAGCTTGCCGGGCAGGGACGAGATGCCGAGCGGGCTCTTGCGGGTGAGCTCGCGCGCCTTGCGCGCGGCCTCGCGCGCCGCGGCGGCCTGGATCACCTTGCCGACCACGCTCTTGGCCTCGCCCGGATGCTCCTCGAGCCAGGCGGCGAGCGCCTCGTTGACCACGCTCTCGACCACCGGCTTGACCTCGGAGGAGACGAGCTTGTCCTTGGTCTGCGACGAGAACTTCGGGTCGGGCACCTTCACCGACAGCACCGCGGTGAGGCCTTCGCGGCAGTCGTCGCCGGTCAGCCCGACCTTCTCCTTCTTGGAGATGCCGCTGGTGTCGGCATAGCCGGTGATCTGGCGGGTCAGCGCGCCGCGGAAGCCGGCGAGATGGGTGCCGCCGTCACGCTGCGGGATGTTGTTGGTGAAGCACAGCACGTTCTCGTGGTAGCTGTCGTTCCACCACAGCGCGACGTCGACACCGATGCCGTTGTGCTCGGCGCGGATCACGATCGGCGCCGGCATGATCGCGGTCTTGTTGCGGTCGAGGTACTTCACGAACGCTTCGATGCCGCCCTCGTAGCGCATCTCCTCGCGCTTCTCGACCGCATGGCGCATGTCGGACAGCACGATGTTGACGCCGGAGTTGAGGAAGGCGAGCTCGCGCAGACGGTGCTCCAGCGTGGCGAAGTCGAACTCCACCATCGTGAAGGTTTCAGGGCTCGGATAGAACGTCACCTCGGTGCCGCGCTGGCCCTGGCCGTCGCCGACCACGGCAAGCGGGGCCACCGCGTCGCCGTGGTGGAACTCCATGAAGTGTTCCTTGCCGTCGCGCCAGATCCGCAGCTGCAGCTTGGTGGACAGCGCGTTGACGACGGAAACGCCGACGCCGTGCAGACCGCCGGACACCTTGTAGGAGTTCTGGTCGAATTTTCCGCCGGCGTGCAGCTGGGTCATGATGACCTCGGCCGCCGAGATGCCTTCGCCCTTGTGGATGTCGGTCGGGATGCCGCGGCCGTCGTCGCGCACCGTCACCGAGCCGTCGGGATTGAGCGTCACGTTGACTGCGCTGGCGTGGCCGGCCAGCGCCTCGTCGATGGCGTTGTCGACCACCTCGTAGACCATGTGGTGCAGGCCCGAGCCGTCATCGGTGTCGCCGATATACATGCCCGGACGCTTGCGGACGGCGTCGAGACCTTTCAGGACTTTGATGGACTCGGCGCCGTATTCGGCGGCCGGAGCGGCGACGGGTTCGGCAGGTTGCTGCCGGGCGGGTTCGTTCATAAAGGATGCCTTCGCGAGGGCCGGCGAATCAGTTCACGACCTGCGTGCTGAAGCGCTGTTTGTGCCATGAATCCGAGGGGGCGTACAGGGCAAAAGGATGCCGTTCAAGCTGTTGAATAAATGGTGATTTTTGCCGCTTTTGCAAGGCGGCAAAACGACCTCTTCGGGGCATCGGAAAAGCGCCATGCGGGCGCTTTGCGGGGGTGACTTTCGCGCCGTCGGTGCGGCCGTGGTCAGGCGGTGCTGCGGCGGCTGATTCGCCCGCCCTCGACCTCGAAAAGTTCGGCATTGGCGCCGACTTCGGCGAACGCCGCGGGGTCCGCTCCGGTCATCCAGACCTGGGCGCCGAGATCGGTCAGTTCCGCGAACAGCGCGGCGCGCCGGCCCGGATCGAGATGGGCGACGACCTCGTCGAGCAGCAGCAGCGGCGTGATGCCGGTCATTTCCGACACCAGCGTCGCATGCGCCAGCACGAGGCCGATCAGCAGCGCCTTCTGCTCGCCGGTGGAGGCATCCTTTGCCGGCATCTGCTTGGGCGCGTAGACCACTTGCAGGTCAGTGAGATGCGGGCCGTCCAGCGTCCGGCCGGCGGCGGCGTCGCGCGGCCGGGCATCGCGCAGCACCTTGCGGTAGCGGTCTTCCACCGCGGTGGCCGGTTCTTCGAGCAGCGCGTTCTCCACCCAGCCGTCGAACGCGATCTGGGCGGAGGGGAACGCAGAGACGGCGGCGCGCCCGCGCAGCTTGGCGGCCAGCCGCGTCAGCGTCTCGATGCGCAGCGCCGCCACCGCGACCGCGAGCTCCGCGGTCTCGCGTTCCACCGCGTCGAGCCAGTGGCCATCGCCCGGCCGTTCCTCCAGCAGGCGGTTGCGCGAACGCAGCGAGCGCTCCAGCGCTGAAACGCGGCCGGTGTGGCCGCTGTCGACCGCCAGCACCAGGCGGTCGAAGAAGCGCCGCCGTTCGGACGCGGCGCCCATGAACAGGCCGTCCATCGCCGGCGTCAGCCACACCATGCGCAGGTGATCGCCGAACGCAGCGGCGGAGCCGACCGGTTCGCGGTCGATGCGGCAGCGGCGCGTGGTCGCGCCATCGCCCGAGGTCGCGTCGATGCCGGTGCCGAGCGTGGCAAGGCCGAGCGCGCCCTCGACCTCGGCGGAGACCGCCCAGGAGCCGTCGCCCTGGATGTCGGCGACGTCGTCCAGCGTCGCGCGCCGCAGCCCGCGGCCGGGCGACAGCAAGGAGATCGCCTCCAGGCAGTTGGTCTTGCCGGCGCCGTTCGGTCCTGCCAGCACCACCAGCTGCCCGCGCGTCGTCACGCTCGCCGCGCGGTAGCTGCGAAAGTGCGTCAGGCTGAGGCGGCGGATATGGCAGGCGGTCATGGCTGGTGCTTTATCACGCCCGTGCGCGATGGACAGCCATGTCCGGGAGGGCGAAACGTCATCGTGACGGACGTCGCCGCGAACCGACGCGAACGCTGGGAGTGCCGCGACGGCTAACTCCTCATCCTGAGGAGCGGCCGCTTGGCCGCGTCTCGAAGGATGAGGCCCCAAAAATGAGGCCTCAAGGGTGGTTTGGTGGCCTCATGGTTCGAGACGGCGCCGCGCGCCTCCTCACCATGAGGAACATCGGCTGAGGCGCCGCCGCCTCACACCCGCATCGGCATCAGCACGTACAGCGCGCCCTTGGAATCCTTGTCCTGCATCAGGGTCGGCGATCCCGGATCGGCGAGCCGGAGCACCGCGACTTCGCCCTCAATCTGGGCGGCGATGTCGAGCAGGTAACGCGAGTTGAAGCCGATATCGAGCGGGTCGGCGGCGTACTCGACCTCGAGCTCTTCGGTGGCGCTGCCGGAATCCGGGTTGGTCACCGACAGCACGAGGCGCCCGGCCGACAGCGACAGCTTCACGGCCCGGCCGCGCTCGCTGGAGATGGTCGAGACGCGGTCGACCGCGGCCTCGAAGTCCTTCTTGTCGACGATCAGTTCCTTGTCGTTGTGCTGCGGGATCACCCGGCCGTAGTCGGGGAAGGTGCCGTCGATCAGCTTGGAGGTCAGCACCACATTGCCGAGGGTGAGGCGGATCTTGCCGGTGGAGAGCTCGATCAGGATCTCCGCCTCGGTGTCCTCGATCAGGCGCTGCACCTCGCCGACCGTCTTGCGCGGCACGATCACGCCCGGCATGCCCTCGGCGCCGTGCGGCAGCGCGAGGTCGACCTGGGCGAGGCGGTGGCCGTCGGTGGCGACACCGCGCAAGGTCGCGGCACTGCCGCTGCCGGCGTTGTGCAGGTAGATGCCGTTGAGATAGTAGCGCGTCTCTTCGGTCGAGATCGCGAACTGGGTGCGGTCGATCAGGCGCTTGACGTCGCTGGCCGGCACCTTGAAGGCGTTGGTCATCTCGCCGGCGGCGAGGTCGGGGAAGTCGCTTTCCGGCAGGGTCTGCAGGGTGAAGCGCGAGCGCCCGGCGCGGATCGCCAGCACCGAGCGGTCGCCATCGGCCTCCAGCACCACCTGCGAGCCATCCGGCAGCTTGCGCACGATGTCGTAGAACATGTGGGCGGGAACCGTGGTCGAGCCGGCGCTGCCGACTTCCGCCGGCAGCGTTTCGGTGACCTCGAGATCGAGGTCCGTCGCCTTCAGGCTGAGCTTGGCGTTCTCCGCCCGCACCAGCACGTTGCCCAGGATCGGAATGGTGTTGCGGCGTTCGACCACCCGGTGGACATGGCCCAGGGACTTCAGGAGTTGCGCACGCTCGACCGTGACCTTCATCGCACTATCCGTCCGATACTCTACGACACTGTGGGGATGCCGGCGCGGGCGCGCCGCCCCGGCGAGTGACGCCCGCGGGAGCATGCCCGCGGGGGACCGCAAGGTGCCGTGGACCGCGGAGGAGCGCAAGTGGCCAGCCCCCGCGGATCAGGATTTCTCGGGCGTTATCCGCCATTTCCAGGCAATCCCCGCCGCGGGCGGGGTGTCCCGGACCTGACTTCAGTCCTGCAACTGGCGCTTCAGCAGTTCGACCTCGTCGGCCAACGCCACGTCCTTGCCTACCAGTGCCTCGATCTTGCGCACGGCATGCAGCACCGTGGTGTGGTCGCGGCCACCGAACCGGCGCCCGATCTCGGGCAGCGAGCGCAGCGTCAGCGTCTTGGCCAGATACATCGCCACCTGACGCGGCCGTACCACATTGGCGGTGCGGCGGGAGGACAGCAGGTCCGAGCGGCTGACATTGTACTGCCGCGCCACGACGCGCTGGATGTCCTCGATCTTGACGCGCTTGGGCTCCTGCGGACGGACGAGGTCGCGCACCTCGCGTTCCGCCATCTCCAGCGTTACCGGCTGGGCATTGAGCTTGCTGTGGGCGAGCAGGCGATTCACCGCGCCCTCGAGGTCGCGGCCGTTATGGGTGATGGCGCGCGCCAGATACTCGAGCACCGGCTGCGGCACATCGAAGCCGGCATGGTGGGTACGGGCGGCGGCGACGCGCGACTTCAGGATCTCGAGGCGCAACTCTTCGCCGAGCGCACCCATCTCCACCACGAGGCCGCCGGCGAGGCGCGAGCGCACGCGGTCGTCGAGCGCTTCCAGGTCGGACGGCGGACGGTCGGCGGCGATCACCACCTGGCGGCCGGCATCGATCAGCGCATTCAGCGTGTGGCAGAACTCGGCCTGGGTCGATTTGCCCTGCAGGAACTGGAGGTCGTCGATCACCAGCACGTCGATGCCGCGCAGCGCTTCCTTGAACGCCAGCGCCGTCTGCGTCTTCAGCGCGGCGACGAAGCCGTACATGAACTTCTCGACGGTGAGATAGAGCACCTTGCGCTCGCCGCTGGCGTTGCCGGCCCAGGTTACCGCCTGCAGCAGGTGGGTCTTGCCGAGGCCGACGCCGGCATGGATGTAGAGCGGGTTGAACATCACCGGATCGCCGCGGCGGCCTTCGGCGACCTGGCGCGCGGCGGCATGCGCCAGCGTGTTGGAGCGACCCATCACGAAGCTGTCGAAGGTCAGGCGCGGATCAAGCGGCGAACCGCCGAGGGCATCATGGCCGGCGGAGACCGGGGTCAGCGCCACGCTGCGCGGCTCGGCTGCAGCCGGTGCGCTCGCTCGCTCGGCGCGGCGCTCTTCGACGGCGGGCTTCACGACTTGAACCGGCGCGGCGGCGCGCATCGCGGTACGCACGGTGAGGTCGATGCGGTGCACTTCCGGCATCTCGGCCTGCCAGCACGACAGCACGCGGTCGGCATAGTGCGCCTGGATCCAGCTCTTGAGGAAGCGGGTCGGCACCGACATGTGCACGCTCTCGCCCTGCACGCCTTCCAGGTCCATGCGGGCGAACCAGCTGCTGTAGACATCCTCGCCGACGGTCGTGCGCAGCCGGACCTGTACGCGAGCCCAACGATCCTGATTCATGTCTGTCATTGACGTAAACTTTTCTAAAACGATGTTGTGTGAACGGCGCCTGAGCCGATGAAGGGGGGCCGCTGCTGCCGCGGCGCGCGATCCCACGACCATGCTCGCGTTCCTGTCGGGCGCACCTCTCCTGTCGGCATCGACGGATGCCGTTGGGCAGGCGCAGCACTAGCGTTCAGGAAGGCGGCTGGTCCGTGAGATCAGCTGGTACTGGCGCGGGAATCGCAGGCAGAGGGCTCAGACGCAATCAGGATGATCCGGACCGGCTGACAAGCGCGGTGACGCGACACGTTGCGAATGGAACGCGATGCGTGACGGATGGTCGTGATTGGTTGCTGCGTCATGAAAAACCCCCCGCTCGCCGCGCTGGTGCGCGGCAAGGATAGTAGCGTCGATGGTTGCGTTGTGTAGTCTTCTAAAACCCCGGTTGTCTGGGCCAGATCCCTTCAACCGGAATTACGCCGCGTACTGAAGCCCTCTTACATTCAGTCCCGTCTCCCGCGCGGTCGGCGGCTCGCTTTCGTTCGCGTCATTTCTTCTTGTCAACGCAACCGGATAAATCCGGCGCGTTCGAGAAACTTGGGCGCACGAAACCGTTCTCATATCGCTATGAGTCGACCGACTATCGCTTGGGAAACTTCGCTAACGCTCCGGCCATCGCTGACCTTTGCGTCTTCCCGCGGGTCTCAGATCGCGCTGATCTGACGAGCCGTGGGTGCCGCGAACGATTTAAGAAATACACGATGGCTCACGGCCCGCAACGAAATGATTCGTCGCGATGTGCGCGGCCAATTCGGCATCATGGTTGATGGCGCACATGCGATGCCCAGCCTTGTGGACAACATTTTGAATCTGCGCGTGGAATCGATCGCGCGCGGCGCTGTCACATTTCGCCGGCCGGCGAAAAAAAAGTTCACAAATTCTTCACCAATGGCGGGATCGCTTCCCTGTTTTGAAAGTACCTGATCGCGCTTTGCCGATAAGTGATTAGTGACGCGCGTTTTTTCCTGACCATTTTTACAGGGTAGCCGTCATGTGATGGCGGCGGCACTTTGAGCGGATCGCTTGCAAATCTGAAAATCGGTGCTAAGCGATTCTCGATCGCTCAATGCACGACAACACACCGTGTGATGTTGTCTCGCGATGCACGACGTGATGACGCGCGCCCGATGCGAAGCGTGACGCAACGTTCAGTGCGCGATGCGGGTGCAGCACGTGCAACGATGCTTCTGCCGCTTCCAATGCTTCTAACGTTTCGACGTCGAACAACAAAAAAGCCCGGCGAAGCCGGGCTTTTGTGACAATTTTATTTTTCTGCGACGATCACTTCGCAAGCTTGGCGATCTGCGCCGCAAGACGCGACACCTTGCGGCTCGCATTGTTGCGGTGAACGATGTTGCGCTGCGCTGCGCGCATCAGCTCGGGCTCCGCCTTCTTGAAGGCGACGAGCGCGGCGTCGCGATCGCCCTTCTCGATCGCCGCCTCGACGGTGCGAACCGAGTTGCGCATCTGGGTGCGGCGCGACTTGTTGACGATGGTGCGGCGGGCGATCTTCCGCGTCGCCTTCTTGGCAGAAGTGGTGTTGGCCATGCTCTCAAGGTCCTGCTGCGACGACTCGATGCCGAGCCGGGCTTGTTGGCGTCGTCCGCTTCGCCGCGACCGACGTTTGAATGAATGGGTTCGTTCCTGAAATAGCCGGACCCGGATGACGGGTTGCAGGGCTGCTCAAAGAACAGCGGCGGCAGGGTGAACCTGCCGCCAGTTGCGCGTCTTATAAAGGCACGGGAAATAATCGTCAACGCGGGCGTGGCCCGCCGGCGCCGGGGTGGCGGGGCGTCGTCCCCGCCCGGGCTGGCGCTCCCTGATCTCCGGTTCCAACGAAAAGTGAAGACGTTTCAGGCTCTTGCGCCAGTGTTTCAGGGTTGCCGGCGGGGATCCGCGACGCCCCGAGGTTGAATTTGGCGCGCCCGGCCGGTATTCCCGGGCAGGATGTTCGGGAACAGGATGACGATATGATCCGCGGCTTTTTTCGCCTGATCGGGCTGCTGCTGCTCGCTGGCGGGTTCATTTTCCTGGTCTATGACGGCGCCCGCTCGATCGCCGACCAGACCCTGCGGCTCACCCGGCTCGGCGATTTCTGGAACGACATCCACCAGGCCAGCCAGCGCGCGGCGCAGGCGCTGGTCGAGGGCTACTCGCCCTGGCTCTGGAACAGTGCGGCGAAGTTCGTCCTCAACCAGCCGACCTGGGCGGTGCTCGGGGTGCTCGGCCTCATTCTCATGCTGCTGTTCCGCCGAAGGCGCAGACTGATCGGCTACGCCCGCGACTGAGCCGCCAACTGCTGTCCTGCGGCGTGCGGGGGTAACGCCCTGACGTTTGCTGCGTAGAGACCTATATGTCGGACACGTCCGTGATCCGAAGCAGGAGCCGATCCATGCTGTTCATGCGCAAGTCCCTGGAATTGCCGACCGCCGCCACCGCGCTGCCCGGCCGTGCCACCCCGATCCCGACCGCGACCACGCATTTCGTCAACGGTCACCGGCTGCAGGCGCCCTATCCCGATGGCTTCGAGCGTGCCGTTTTCGCGCTCGGCTGCTTCTGGGGTGCGGAGCGCAAGTTCTGGCAGCTCGGCGACGCCGTCCATGTGACGGCAGTGGGCTATGCCGGCGGCATCACGCCGAACCCGACCTATGAGGAGACCTGCACCGGGCGTACCGGCCACACCGAGGTGGTGCTGGTGGTGTTCGATCCCAGGCGGATCTCCTACGACACGTTGCTGAAGACGTTCTGGGAAAGCCATGATCCGACCCAGGGCATGCGCCAGGGCAACGACATCGGCACGCAGTATCGCTCGGCGATCTACACCTATGGCGAGGCGCAGGCGAAGGCGGCGGATGCCTCCAAGCGCGCCTATGGCCAGGCGCTGGCGGCGCAGGGACTGGGTGCCATCACCACTGAGATCGCGCCGGCGCCGGCGTTCTACTTCGCCGAGGATTATCACCAGCAGTATCTCGCGAAGAATCCCGGCGGCTACTGCGGTCTCGGCGGCACAGGCGTGTCGTGTCCGGTCGGTGTCGGCGTCGGCGCCTGACGCGACGCCAGATCGCGCAGCTTGTTGGCCCCTCGTTCGCCATGGATCCGCCGTCCCCCGGTGCCCCCGGGGGCGGCGGTCCTGATGATTGCCGATCGCGCGGGGCCACCTTCGGCGTCCGGTTCATGGTGTTGAACTCGATGCCTTCGATCCATCGGTCGATACTCTTTGTTAACCATAATCGGTGCACATCAGAGCCGTGTCCTGGATAAGGGATCGGTTCGGTGCGGTGTTGGCGCGCGTTTCAGAGTCTGTTGGCCGGTACGCTCGTCGCGATTGCGCTGTCGGGGTGCATGACCGTGCCACCGCCGGTCGCCGGCGGTCCGCCGCTGATCGGTGGGCCCGGTCTTGATCAGCTCGCCTATGGCGCGCCGAATGTCGCCGTGACGCCGATCGCCTTTGCCCCCGGCGCCGACTACCGCCTCGATGCCGGTGATCGCCTGCGTATCGTGGTCTATGGCCAGGACGGCCTCACCAATTCGTATGCGGTCGATGCCGGCGGCGCCATCACCATGCCGCTGATCGGCACTGTGCATGCCCGCGGCCTCACGCCCGCCGAGCTCGCCCGCGCCGTCACCGGCAAGCTGCGCGCCGGCTACATCCGCGAACCCTATGTCGCCGTCGAGGTCGAGGCCTACCGTCCGTTCTTCATTCTCGGCGAGGTCACCGCGCCGGGACA